>JBEKCT010000157.1:0-8019 GCA_050014715.1 Anaerolineales bacterium
TAGTAATAACAACCAAATGAACACCCCTATTCAAAAGGTGCTCAGTAAAATTGCTGCGCATTGATTCCACTTTTGATATTTCCCGGCTATTTTGCAATATCTTCACAGCCTCTACGGGGGCTTTCCCCTACGGGGGCGAGAAAGTCGTACCTACGGGTCTGGTCTTCTCAGAAGGGGACTTCCACTTTGGGCATATAGACCCGGATGGCGGCCTCACCACTGACCGGGCATTTGTACTCGCAGATGCCGCAGCCGATGCAAAGATCGCGCAGGACGTGCGGCAATTGGATGGCAACCTGAGTTCCATCTGGACCCCAGACATTGGCTTGTTCCAATTGAATGGCCTTTTGGGGGACGGGGCACATCTCCTGGCAGACCAGGCAGGGCTGATGATCGGACCAGGGAATGCAGCGGTTCTGGTTGATGTAGGCAAGGCCGATGACCTGTTGGCGCTTCTGATCGAGACTGAGCGGAGGAATGGCCTGGACCGGGCAGGCCTGGCCGCAGGCGTTGCAGGAATAGTCACAGTAGCCCAGGCGCGGGACCAGAATGGGGGCACCCAGCCCCTCCAGACCGGCCTCAAAGACGGACGGCTGGAGCCCGCCGGTGGGGCAAACCCGGATACACTCGTTGCAGCGGGTGCACTTGGTGAAAGCGGCTAGATCAGAGTTGGTCTCACGCACACCGGGAGGGCGGATGAGCCAGGCGGACTGACGCTTGGCAAGCGAGTCGGTCTTGAATAACGCAACCGCCGCGATGGTCGCGCCGACCCCAAGCAGAACATCCCGCCGGCCGGGATCGTATGCCATCCTTTTTCCCAGCGAGAATGCCGGGACGAAGCGGGTCAGGCCGCGCGGACAGACTTCCAGGCAGTCCAGGCACAAAGTGCATTCGGAGGGATCGCTGGCGTAATCTTTGGCCGGATCAATCGTGCCGGTGGGACAGATATCGGTGCAAAGGGTGCAGCCCTTGCAATCCGTGCCAACCTGGCGGCGAAAGACGGCCAGCTTGGACAGCAGGCCCAACCCGCCACCCAACGGGCACAGGTAGCGGCACCAGAAGCGGGCGGCCAGCATGTTCAACAGGATCACGCCCAGGAAAACGGCTGCATAGAAGAGCCCGGCGGTATAAAAAACCGGTTGGAGCGGCAGGACGGCCGGGCGGATCCAGCCGTCGAATGTGGAAAGTGGGTCAGCCAGGAAGGGCACATTCACCAGGGCCGCTTCCAGGGCGGTCACGATGCGGTCCAGGGCCGGCCAGAGGCTGACGGTGAGGGTGCGCTGGAGCAAGGCCAGCGGGTCAAAAAACAGCAGGGTCAAGTTGCCGAGCAAAGCGGCCACGCAGATGACAATGACCAGGTCAAACTTGACCCTGCGCCAGCCGTCGGAGGGAGCGGGGCGGCCTTTGCGACCGCGATCGAGGGGAAACAGATCCAGAATGGTGCCGAGCGGGCATAGCCAACCACACCAGGCCCGGCCGAAAACGAGCGTAAGGAGTAGGACGATCAAGGCCAGGGATGAGCCGGCCAGGAAAACCCGGCTGGCAAGCAGGTTGGCCAGGATCAAAAGAGGATCCAGGCGCATGGGGATATTGATCAGGTCCCCGGCGCCGCCGCCCTGGGTGGACCAGACAAACAAGGCGAAAAAAGCGAACAGTGCCAGGTACTGGACGGTCTTGCGAAACGTGATCCACTGACCGGAGACCTGACCCTTGCGCAGTTTTTTTTGTCGCTTCTTAGGGTTACCGACTGGAGTATCCATTTTTTAAACAGGCTGGTCACGCGCCGACGGCGATCTTCTGAATATTCAGGTTCTGCAGGTCGCTGCGGCCCAGGCGCATGGCAACGCCTTTGACGATATAGTCGAGCTCTTCCGGTTTCATGCCGAACAGGGAGGCGGCGTAGCTATCGGCGGCAACTACATCCGGGCTGGCGATGAGGGTGTTCAACTGCTTGACGTCGGCCAGGTAGCCGCCGGTCGGGCCGTTGGCGGTGAGAATGCGGACAGCATCGACCACGGTGATCTGGGGCCGGACGAGGGCATTCAGGTCGGCAATGCACTGCCCCAAGTTGATATGCATGGCGCTGCGGTCCTGGACGACGCCCATGAGATTCTTCATCCCGAGAGTCAGTTTGGAGGAACTGTGCGTTTTGGCAATCGGGACGTTGATCAGCACATCGGTCTTGAGAATTTCGTCGAAAACCGCCGGGTTCTTCAGAACAACCGCCTTGGGATTTTTTGTGACGACATATTTATAGGGGAGCATGAAGACCATTTCTCCACCGGCGGCCTCGACCTGCTGCTTGATCCCACTGATCTCATAGGCTTTTTGGGCCGTCCCGCCGAAGGGGGAATCCATGACCTTGACACTGGCGGCTCCGGCTTCAAAGGCCATTTTTACCAGCGTCCCAACCACCCAGGGGTTGGTGGTGGCAGCATACTCGTAGGTATGGTAGGCCACGCAGATGTTGGGCTTGACGATCACGCTGGCGCCTTTGGGGACAAACCTGGACATGCCACCCAGGGCGACCAGAGCCTGGCGCACCAGGGCTTCGGGTTCTCCGCCGGTCGTGACAACCAGGTCGGGGATGGGTACAGGCGTAGCGGTCAGAGTGGGAGGTTGGGCGGAGGCAGGTATCGTTGGCGGAACGGTGGCCGCCGGGGAAATGGGAGTTGCGGACGGCTGGATTGGCGTGGGAATGGGCGCCTGGGCGGGTGAAAGAACCTGGCTGCAGGCATCCAGGAAGGCGCCCAAGCTGATTGCGCCGGCGCCGGCGGCAGCCGTTTTCAGGAAATCCCGTCTGGATAGTTTGGACATCGCGCACCTCCAAATGACTTGAAAGAATTAAGAAAGTACTTAATCAAAAATGGCACGAAGGACACATGATAATTTGGCAAAGTTGGCTTTGCTTTGGCACCACTCCCGCCGGGGGATTAATCCCCCGGCTCATAGCGGAAGCCGTCTAAAGACGGCTAAGACAGCTCGATTAACCGGGGTTGAGAGCCATGGGTTTCGTCACCGTTGGAAACGACGAAAAGACCATTTCGAAGAATAAGATCTTTTTACTGCCAGCATTGGGCGATCATGCTCATTCAACAGTTATCACTCATTCGTGCGCATGCCGGGGCGACGATACCGCTTGCGGATCTGGGGGAGGAAGTAATCATCGAAGAATTTATCTACGTCGTAATCGGGCTGCCAGCCCCAGTCGGAGCGGGCCAGGGTATCGTCGACGTCCTCGGGCCAGGAGTCAACAATGCCCTGGCGGCGCGGGTTGGGCTGGAAGGAGATCTGGGCGGCGGGGAACGCCTGCAAAGCCCGCTGGCGGAATTCCTGGGCGGTGAGACTGAAACTGGCGATGTTATAGACCACATGGGATAAATTCCGGCGCGGGGCGTCTGCCAGCAAGAGCAGGGCTTTAATGGCATCCGGCATGGCCATGAAGGAGATCCTGGTATCCGGGCGGACGAAACAGGCATAGGGCAGCCCCTGGGCGGCGGAGTGGAGCATATCCGGGCCGTAATCGCTGGTCCCGCCGCTGGGCAGGGTGAAGGCGCTGATCAGGCCAGGGAAGCGAATGGCGCGGAAGTCGCACATGACGGGCGGCTGCGGGTCGAGGTGGCGCTGGCCGTTGTAGCGGCTGTAGTACATGCCGAGCTTTTCGCAATAGAGTTTATTACAGCCATACATGGTATGAGGGGTATTGTACTGGTCTTCTTTTACGATGCCGGCGGCATGCTTGGCGGCCAGGTCGGAGAAACCATAGACCGCGATGGAACTGGGGAAGAGGAACCTGACTTCTTTTTTGTATCTCTCGGAGCGATAGGCTGCCAGCATGAGCAGCTGCATGGTGCCTTCTACGTTAATGCGGTGGGCCTCCTCAGTGGACACTTCGGCCTTGGAGGAGAGGGAGGCGGCCAGGTGGAAGATGAGGTTGAAGTCGCAATCGTAAAAGAGCTTGATCTTGTTGACCAGGTCGCCCTGGACATGCTCCGCCGAGAGCGACAGGATGGCCGGCGGAAGTGGCGCCAGGTCGGCGGTGACGATACGATAGCCGCCACGCTGGGCCAGGGCCTGTACCAGGGCCTGGCCGATCTCACCACATGCGCCGGTTACCAGGACAGTTTTTACAGTCATAGGTTTCTCCTTGAGGTGATCCAGAAATCAACCACCAAGCCACCATGACAAAAAGAATTAACGGGCTGCTCATTTTTTCGTGACCTGGAGCCTTTGTGGTTCCGTAATAGAGGGGCAGGTCCGCAGCGACAAAACAGAATTGCCTGATTCAGCCAACATGCAGTAGAATGAAGTCTAAGGCAGGCAGTTTTCGCTGATCTCTATTTATTGTACAACAACCTGGACAAAAAAACTTCCGGTCTTATCACGATGAAACTCACCAATATAGCACAAAGAAAATTGACCTTGATAATTCTCCTGGCAGCATGCGGATGGATATTAACCGGCTGCGCCAGGGCGGTACAACCAGCGACGGTGACGCCAACGGCTGCACCCAGCGCAACCCCCACCGCCACGGTCGTCTGGTTTCCACCGACGGAGACCCCGACTGTTTTACCGGTACAACCAGCCACGCCCACGCAAGATTATTCTCCCGGTGTGGGCGAACTGCTGTTCTCCGACTCCTTCTACGATCCGGCTCTTTGGAACACGGCCAGTTCCGAGGTTGCCAGCGCCATCGTGACCAACAACCAGCTGGTATTATCGATCACCGAGCCAGGACCGATCTCGATCGCCAGCCGAGGCGACCATCCCGCCACGGGCGATTTCTTCGCGCAGGCGACGGCAAAAATCAGCCTGTGCAACGGCACCGACCAGTACGGAATGCTCTTTCGGGCGGCCAGCAGCGCGGATTATTATCGTTTCACGCTGACCTGCAACGGACAGGAGCGGTTGGAACGCGTGCGCGGCGGGGTAACCTACCCGCTGATCGGCTGGCTTTTAAGCAATGACGTTCCCAGCGGAGCGCCGGCGCAGGTCAAGCTGGGGATCTGGGCGGTGGGCCCGGTCATGCGGTTCTTCGTGAACAACACCTTTGAGTTCAGCCTGACGGACCCGGTCTTTTCCACCGGGACATTCGGCTTTTTTGCTTATGCGACCGGCAAGAGCCCCGTCACGATCTCTTTCTCGGACCTGTCGGTTTACTCGGTTTCCTATATTGCCCTAACACCCTCCCCGCTGCCCTCCTGGACAGCCCTGCCTGCCACGACCCTCCAGCCATGAAAAACAAGCTCAACGACCTTGATTCGAAAACCTGGCTCAAATTCCAGAAATCCTGGTTCATCCATAACCCGCCGCCGCGCAAGAAGGACGTGCTGGTACACCCGGCCAAGTTCCCGGAGACGATGGCACAGGAGTTCATCGAATTCTTCACCAAACGCGGCGAGAGTGTGCTCGATCCGATGGCCGGAACCGGATCGGCGTTGGTGGCGGCGCTGCGGGCCGGCCGGAATGCGTATGGAATTGAGCTGAACCCGAAGTACGCGGGGATCGCACGCCAGTGTGTGGCAGAGGAACGGGCGGTACTCGGCGAAGCAGCGAAAGGATTAAAGGCTGAAGTTTTTACGGGGGATGCCGCGCGAGCACAGGAGTTTGGATTTCCGACGATCGACTACGTGCTGACTTCCCCGCCTTATTGGAACATGCTGCGAGCCAAAGGAGCCGGGACGCAGAAGCGGCGCCGCACATCCACAGATCTGGACGTATTCTACTCGGACGACCCGAACGACCTGGGCAACCTGGAGGATTACGAGGATTTCCTGGCGAGACTGGTGGCGATCTATCAAGGGTTAAAGCCGCTGCTGCGCCAGAAAGCCTACCTGACCATCATCGTCAAGAATGTCAAAAAAGGCGGGAAGATCTATCCGCTGGCGTGGGATCTGGGCCGGGAACTTGGCAAGGTGTACACGCTGAAGGATGAAAAGTTGTGGTGCCAGGATAACCAGAGGCTGGCACCCTATGGACTGGGCTCGGGCTGGGTGAGCAATACGTTCCATCATTATTGTTTGCAGTTTAGGAATGAGGAATAAAGAAGAGAGAGTAGGGAGTAGGGATAAGGGATCAGGGATAAGGGATTAGGGATAAGGGATTCAGGAGAGAAGAAGTTGGCGAGGAATGAGAAATAATAAAACAAGGAAGGGGTTTACCCGTCAGAGCGTTATAATGCCTTGAGGAGGCGATATGATTCATATATTAAGAGAACCGGCCAACTCTGCCCAAATAAAAGAAATGCTCCAAGAATATGAGAAGATGATCAAAATCGTGGTAGATATCCGCCTCCGGATCCTGTCTGGCGGAGGAGATATGCACTCCGATTGCGAAACAGTTTTACTCAATAACGGCAGCGAGCAGGATGATCTTTGGGGAGCTAATTGGTATCCGGCAGAAAAACGGATCGAATTTGAGTCGCTGATCAATATCCGTCCACGCCAGGGGAACCGTAATATCCTGATACAGGATGAAACCATCCGCCAACAAGTTGAATCGATCACACGGAAACTCCTGGGAGGTGCGCCATGATAGACAAGGAAAGACAACGAGAGCGGTTTATGCGCGACCCGCTGCCAAGTCGCCTGGGCGGGTTGGCTGCCACACTGGGACGTATTTCATCCTCGGCCAGGAAAAGCTCCGATCCCGCGATTGTTTCCGACCTATTGGACGAAGCCCGGCGGTTGATCGAATGGACGGCTGGTGAGGCCGAGCCGGAAGTAGCCGCTGAATTGGTGCGCATCCAGATCCTACTGACCGTCTGGCAGGCAGCCTGGGAGACCGCCAACCAAAACCCGTACGAGCGTCTTCTGCTTTCCCTGCAGGCAAAAGATTGGTCAGATAAGGCAGTTGATTTTTCGGGATTGGTTTGAGAAACAGATTCGTTTTTTTCCTTGCTTGCTTCCCGTGACTTAATCCGCCTGCCATATACACCCGACCTGAGCGAGGGCGGGAGCGCGTATGCCTGCCAGTGGCTGGCCGGCACTTTCGAGCGGATGGGCGACTCGCCGGCCGAGCAGATGCGGCGCTGCGCAGCCGGGGCGGCAGTGGACCTGGCGTTCCGGCGTTTTCTTTCGGCACAGGGCGTGCCGTTCGAGGGGAGGGAAGGCAGCCCTTTCAGCCAGCCGGAGCATATCACCCTCGTACTGGGCAGACATCGCTGCAACCTGATCAGTTACCTGATCAGCCGGCCCAACCAGCTGGCGCAGCTCCGCCAGGATTCGGCCAGCCTGCTGGAGGCCCCGGCACTGATCCCGCTGGACCAATTCGCGGCGGAAAGGAGCCAGCCGGATGATCTGTATGTGTTTGCTTTTTTGGCAGGAGGGGTGGCAGCGGCGCACTAGGATATCAAGTGCGCCATTGCAGCCGGCGAGAGCATCCATTTGATGCATGTGCTGCCGGAGGCATGGAGGCGCCCGTCTGCCTGGCGGCGGCTGGAGAGGCTGGCCTTGAAAAGCGAATGCGCACAGCCAATGGCGGTGGAAATAGGCGGGTTGGACGCCCAGCGAGGTTTTGTGATGGAGCCATGCGAACTGCCACCGCTCAAGCGGGTTGCCGCCAGACAGGAATTTTACAGCCTGGCTTACATACGTACCGGGAGCCTGCCTGAGAAGCGCCTGGGGCTTCACAGCCCTCAGCGCGAGAAGCAACCATCCTACAACCATATGATTAGGCGAATATCCGGATCAGGGACGAGCAGATCCTGCTGGCGGGCTGGTTGACGCATGAAGAATTCCGCAGCAAGGCGGTGGTACTGAACGCCGGCCTGCCGACGTTCTAATTCGCCCACACGCACTGCAGGAACCTGCTGGTGCGGGTGGGCGGGCAGCTGGAGAAGGTGCGGAGCTGGGAACCGGAGAAGATACGGCCTGCGGTTTTTCTATAATTAAGAAAATTAAGGGGCTGTCTAGAAACAAACTTCAGACAGCCTGAGAAATGTAAAAACGGGGTTAAAAATAGGAAGGTAAAAAAAGTTGGTGGCTAAATGGCCGCCAACTTTTTCAAATTATGGGCAAT
>JBEKCT010000158.1:0-7999 GCA_050014715.1 Anaerolineales bacterium
CGTTTGCTGGCCAGGCCACGCGCCATGGCATGCGGTCGATACCCCAAGTCTTCCATTGCCTTGAAGATGCGCTGCCGGGTTTCATCAGAAACGGGCCTCGTATTATTCAATGCATACGAGACTGTACTGAGAGCAACGTTTGCGCGCTTGGCCACATCCAGCATTGTTGACAAAGGTTACCTCTACTAGGTGGGAAATATTACTTTGAAGAACTATCGAAGCGGATAGTCGAAGCGCTTCGATGATTCTATTATAGTAATTATTTTTTGAAAGTCAATAGGCAATCTTAATTTTGACTAAGGTGATGGTAAGACCTGCCTGCCTTCAACCAGTGGAAATATGTACCCGGTTTGCAGCTGTGCAATTAGTATAAATTTGAACTCCATATTCCAGTGAAAATGGACCAAAGCGCGTATAATAGCCCATGATTATCAGTATCGCAAGAATTTGGATTTCCGTCTCATGACAATTACCGGTATGGTCTTCGACATTCAGCGTGCTTCTTTGCATGACGGTCCGGGTATTCGTACCGCCGTCTTCCTGAAGGGCTGCCCGCTGCGCTGTATCTGGTGCCACAACCCCGAATCGCAGGCAAAAACAAACGAGATTTCTTTCCGCCCTGAAACATGCGCGGCCTGCGGGGAATGCGTGAAAACCTGCCAGCACGGCGCACACCGGATCGTGGACGGCATCCACCTGTACGACCGCTCCGTGTGTGTGCAAAGCAGCGATTGCGTCGAGACCTGCCAATATGAAGCCCTTAAACTTGCCGGTCGCCCTGAGACCGTCGAAGAGGTGATGGCAGTTGTCCTGCGCGACCGGCTCTTCTACGAACAGTCCGGTGGTGGGCTGACCATCACTGGAGGCGAACCGATGCTCCAGCCAGAATTCACATTGGCATTACTGCAGGCAGCCCGGGCGGAGGGCCTGCATACCTGCCTGGATACCTGCGGATGGGCCAGCCGGCGCCTCTACGCGCAAGTCATGCCATTCGTGGACCTGTTCCTGTTCGACTATAAGGCCACTGACCCGGCCGTACATAAAAAATTGACCGGGGTTTCAAACAGATTGATTCTTTCCAACCTGGATTTCCTGGCCGGGCAGGCTGCCTCCATCCGGCTGCGTTGTCCGCTCATTCCGGGCGTCAACGATACGCACGAACACCTGAAAGGGATTGCCAACCTGAATAAACGTTACCCGGGTCTGACTGGCATTGACCTGATGGCTTACCACAATATCGGTAATGCGAAATACGAACGCTACGGGTTGGAGAATCCCCTGCCGGATTTGAAAACAACCGAAGAGGCGACCAAACAAGCTTGGCTGGAAGCCCTGCATACCTTGGGATGTGAAAAAGCCACCCTGGGTTAAGCGAAATCAGGAATCAACGGTTTCTTTTTGGTTTTCGTAAAAGAAACCTGCGCTAACCTTGCTTTCGAAGGGGTGATCTTCATGGTAAACTCCTTATATGGTTTCAGGTAAGATATCCCATCTGCGCTTTACCACGCAAGCCTTCGCCCACCCCAATATCGCCTTCATCAAGTACTGGGGCAACCGCGACGAAGCCCTGCGCTTGCCCGTCAATAGTTCCATTTCCATGAACCTGGCGGGCCTCGAAACCCGTACATCTGTGAATTTTTCCGATAAAAACCGGGGTGATTCGCTTATCCTCAACGGCAGGCTGCAAACCGGAGCAGCTTTACAACGCGTTTCCGATTTTCTGGAGCTTGTCCGCCAGATGGCCGGGATCTATTCCCGCGCGGAGGTTATCAGCGAAAGCAATTTTCCAACCGCGGCCGGGATGGCCTCCTCCGCGGCCGGGTTTGCAGCCCTGGCACTGGCTGCTGCAAAAGCCGCGGGGCTCGACCTGGATGAATCCGGTCTTTCCCGGCTGGCACGGCGCGGCTCCGGCTCGGCCTGCCGCTCCATTCCGGCTGGGTTTGTCGAATGGCAGATGGGCACGCGAGATGTTGATTCTTATGCCATTTCGATTGCCCCACCCTCACACTGGAAACTGGTTGACTGCATCGCCATCGTTTCCAGCGCTCCCAAATCCACCGGCTCTGTCAAGGGCCATGCCCTGGCAAGTACAAGTCCTCTGCAGGCCGCGCGCGTAGAGGATGCCCCCAGGCGCCTGGAGACTTGCCGGAACGCCATCCTGCGAAGGGACTTCGCGGCTTTTGCGGAGATTGTGGAACTCGACTCTAATTTGCTGCACGCCGTGATGATGACCTCCCATCCGGCCTTATTCTATTGGCAGCCCGCCTCTTTAACCGTAATGCAGGCTGTACGGGATGCTCGTGCAAGTGGACATCCGGTCTGCTACACCGTGGATGCCGGGCCAAACATTCACGTAATTACCGAAGCGGCGGAGACGGATCAAACGACCGGTTTTTTGCGCAGCCTACCCGGAGTTCAGGAAGTTCTGAAAGCACCAGTAGGCGGTCCGGCAGGTCTGCTTTCCGAACAATGAGCAATAATTCTGTCATCTTTACACCCATCCCCATTTTCTTACGCTTTTTTAATACTCCACTGTCATTAATCAACCTCAATAAGGATATAATCACTCTGCCCGCCTCACAAGAGGCGAAATTTTATTACTCTCTGGGAATCAGCGCGAAAGGGAATAAATTGGAAGTATTGATCGGGCTAAACCCGCCATCAACCTCCCGACTTACTTGTACCACGCCAATTCCCAAAGAACCAAATTTAACGTTTATGAGGTCTGAATGAATACAACCATTCTCGGCGGGATCATTTTCGTTGTGGTCTTTGCCGGAATCATCCTGTTGCATGAGCTGGGACACTTTATCGTTGCCCGCCTGATGGGCATCGAAGTCGAAGAATTTGGCATCGGTTTTCCCCCGCGCGCCATAAAACTCTTCACATGGAAAGGCACCGACTTCACCCTGAACTGGATCCCGTTGGGCGGTTTCAATAAGATCAAGGGCGAAGACGATCCTAATGTTCCAGGGGGCATGGCGGCAGCCAACCCGTGGAAGCGCATCCCGGTGTTGCTCGCCGGGGTCGCCATGAACCTTTTGACCGCGGTCCTGGTTTACACCCTATTATTCAGCCAAATCGGCATACCGGATACCCACAGCGCACTGGTTGCCGCAGTCGACCCGGGTTCGCCTGCCGCCACCGCCGGGTTGAAGGTCAATGATCTGGTCGTGAAGGCGGCAGGGACACCTATCACTGGATATACGCAGCTTGTTGCAATAACTCATAATTACCTCGGCAAACCTTTGTCGCTGACCATTTCACGAAATGGCCAGCCGCTGAATATCATCCTTACCCCGCGCCTGGTGTATCCCTCCAACCAGGGGCCCATGGGAATAGCGATTGGACAGGTGATGCGTCCGCCGGCAAGCTGGTTTGCAACCATTCCGATCAGTCTTACTGCCGCTGGTTCTGATATCCAGAATATCCTTTCCCTGCCTGGGCGTATCATCGCCGGGACCGTGTCCCCCCAGGATGCACAGATCGGCGGGCCTCGCAGCATTTGGAATTTGTTCCAGCAATCCGTATCACGGGATGTGACCAGCCGCGAACCTAGCGCGGGAGGTCAACCCCAAACCCCCACCAACTATACCCTGCTGGTTATCATTTCGCTGACCATTACGGTTGGCGTGGTAAACTTGTTACCTATTCCAGCCCTGGATGGCTGGCGAATTTTCACAACGATCGTGGAAATTATCATGCGCCGTCCCATCCCGGCTAAATACCAGAATGCCATCAATAGTATAGGTTTCCTGGTTTTGCTGATCCTGCTTGGTTTTTTCTACATCAAGGATTTGATTAATCCAATCACATTTACTCTCCCTTAAAAGGACAGAATTTCTCTATGGTTCAGAACGCACCATTCCAAGCCGTAGTGGACGCTCTGCTCGACAACGGCACACCCTTTCCTGCGCGTTACTTGCACCGTTTCTCTGATATAGCACCCGCAGATTTAACCCTTTTACTGAAAGCCTGGCCAAAAATCTCAACCCGACGTAAACACACCCTGCTGGAAGATCTGGAAGAACTGGCCGAAGCCGATACCCTCACCAGCTTCGATGATTTGGCATACCCGCTGCTCAGGGACCCCGATCCGCAAGTCCGAATACGGGCAATCCGCCTGCTGTGGGAAAGTGAGGATGCCAAGCTCGTTCCCACCTTTCTCAAGATTCTTAATGAAGATGATGATATAGAAGCTCGTGCGGCTGCGGCAAATGCTCTCGGTTTGTTCGTTTACCAGGGTGAATTAGAAAAAATTCCCGCAGAATTGCAGCACCGGATTGAGGATAACCTGCTCCAAGTGCTTGCATCCTCCAAGGAGACTCTGGTGCTTCGACGAGCCTTGGAATCGCTCGGATATTCCGGTCGTACAGAAGTCATTCCCCTGATCGAGGCGGCTTTTCACGACAAGAATCCCGATTGGGTGGTAAGTGCGCTGTTCGCCATGGGCCGTTCCAGTGATGAACGCTGGCAAAAGCAGGTGCTTTCGAAACTGCATGCCCCTGACGAAGACATTCGTTCCGAGGCCATTCATGCCGCCGGAGAATTGGAACTGGCCTCCGCTCGTCTGATTCTGCTGAACTCGTTGAAAGACGAAGAAGACCTGGAGATACGTCGCGAGATCATCTGGGCACTTTCAAAGATCGGAGGGGAAGGTGTGCGCGCCCGGTTGGAGGAACTGCTTGAAATCGAGGAAGATGATGAGGAAGCCGATTTCATTGAAGAAGCCATGGATACCCTTTCCTTCACGGAAGACATGGCACAATTCAACTTGTTTGACATCGATCCAGACCTGCACTTGCGTGAAGAAGATATGAATGAAGAGGATGGTCTGGAAACAGAATAAATATTTGGCAGGGCAAATAGTCCGGTTCTCTGCCCTCCTGCTTGATCCCGGCTGCTGGTGTGGTTTCACCGCTTACCCAGGCGTAATCGGTGAATGAGCTTTCAATTTTGGGAGTCACTTATATAAACTGGGCGTCAGGCAGTTTCCCGGCCAAACACAGGCTCGAACAATCATCCGGGCAGTTTATTTACTCTTCCAGGGATTGATATTGCTCATCCCGGCCTTGCAGTAGGGGCTGGTTCAGAAAAAGAAGGATCACTTTGACAATCCCGAACTCCGTTCATCTGGCACGTGTTCACCTCTGGGTGACCGGACGGGTGCAGGGCGTTGGCTTCCGTGCCTTCGTGCTGCAATCCGGCCCATTATTTGGTCTGACTGGTTGGGTTCACAATGTCGGCTACGACCAGGTGGAAACGGTGGCCGAAGGTCCACGTGAAGTGCTCGAGCGGTTTGTCCAAGTCATCAAGACCGGTCCGCGGGCCAGCCGTGTGGATGAGACCCGCGTGGAATGGGAAACACCGACAGGGGAATTTGCAGGTTTCGAAGTAAGATAGTCAGATAGAGAGAAACATGCTTGAGAACCTCAAGTCCGAACTTCCTACCGATTTCATTTTCAGCCAGTCCAATTTGCAGGATTATTTCGACTGCCCGCGCCGCTTCCAACTGCGCTATATCGAACATTTGGCCTGGCCGGCCGTTGAAACCGAGCCGGTACTGGAGAATGAACGACGGCAGCAAGAGGGCCAGCTCTTCCACCGCATTGTTCAGCAGCATCTGGTTGGTCTGCCTGTCGAAAAATTGACCCGCATGGCAAACTCCCCGGACCTGTCGCGGTGGTGGGGGAATTATCTGGGCTATCAATTTGAATTGGCCGGCTATACAAAATATACCGAACTGGCTCTCACGGCTCCAACCGGATCTCACCGTTTGTTGGCAAAATACGACCTGGTTGCCATTAATCCCGGCCAAAAGGCCATCATCTTCGATTGGAAAACATACCATAAACGCCCCAGGGACGAATGGATGGCTGCCCGTATGCAAACGCGTGTCTACCGCTCCCTGCTGGTGCAGGCTGGAGCCTATTTGAACGGCGGCGCCTCAATCCAACCTGGTCAGATTGAAATGGTCTACTGGTATGCCGATTTTCCTTCCGAACCAACCCGTTTCTCCTACAACACTGCCCAATACGAACGTGATTGGGACGCATTGAACGGCATTATTAACGAAATAGTCAACCTGCGCGCCTTCCAACTCACCGAGGACGAAAAGAAGTGCGCCTACTGTCCGTACCGCTCCTACTGTGACCGCGGCGTGAAAGCGGGAAAGTTGGATGAATCCGAGGATGAACAGGAAACGGCTGCAGCCGAATTTAATCTGAATTTCGAACAAATAGCTGAAATCGAATTCTAATTATCCATGGAATGGATTGAGCCGTCTCCGATCGATTCCCCGGCCCCTCTTCCGGACCTGCACCCGCTCGTGGCACAGACTCTGCTCAGGCGTGGTCTGCGTACGCCTGCCGCCGCAAACGCCTTTCTTGATCCACAGGCCTACTCTCCCACTCCTGCTGCCAGCCTGCCCGGGTTAAGCTCCATCGTAGATCGTCTCGAAGAAGCCATCCATGACCAACGCTGCATCTGTGTTTGGGGTGATTTCGATGCGGATGGCCAGACCTCCACCACCATCCTTGTCCAGACCCTCCAGGATCTGCATGCGGAGGTCGTTTTCCATATCCCGGTGCGGGAGAATGAGAGCCATGGGGTTAATCAACTTTACTTGCAGCAGGTCATCGACCTCGGCGCAAGGCTTATCCTGACCTGCGATACCGGTATCGACACACCGGCGGAGGTGGTAGATTATGCCCGCGCGCGCGGCGTGGACCTGCTGATCACTGATCACCATGACCTCCCCGAATTGCTCCCAAAAGTCACCGCAATCACCAACCCGAAGCTTCTGCCGCAGGATCACTCCCTCTCCAGCCTATCCGGATCAGGCGTCGCGTATAAACTGGCTGAGGAACTCTACGCACGTTTTGGCCGCCCCGGCGAAGCCACCCGGCAGCTTGACCTGGCCGCGCTAGGTCTGGTGGCCGACCTGGCCCGGCTCAGCGGGGATGCCCGCTACCTCGTCCAGCGCGGGTTGGAGGTACTCAAAAACACACAGCGTCTAGGCTTGCAGACCATGATGGAAATGGCCGAACTTGCCCCTGCCAACCTGACCGAGGAACACATCGGCTTCGTTCTGGCTCCGCGTCTCAACGCCCTCGGCCGGCTTGCCGACGCCAACCCGGCTGTGGAACTCTTAACCACGTCCGATCCGATGCGGGCGCGCCTCCTGGCCACCCAGCTTGAAGGGCTGAACACACAGCGACAGTTGCTCTGCAACCAGGTTACCCGGGCAGCCGAAGCCCAACTGCGTGAAGATCCGTACCTGCAAGAGCAGCCGGTCCTGGTTCTGGGGCATCCCACCTGGCCGGGAGGCGTGGTCGGAATTGTTGCCAGCCGGCTGGTGGATCGTTATCACAAACCGGCCATAGTGTTTTCCACACCAGACGGTCAACCGGCGCGGGGCTCCGCCCGGTCGGTCGAAGGGCTTAATATCACTGTCGCCATCGCTGCGCAAAAAGAACTGCTGCTCACTTTCGGTGGTCACCCCATGGCCGCCGGCCTCTCGCTTGAAAAAGAAAAACTCGACGAATTCCGCCGGCGACTGTCCAGCACCGTGACCGAAATGATGCAAGGCGTCCAAACGGAAAGATGCCTTGAGATTGATGGTTGGCTCAGCCTGCCCGAGGCCAGCATGGAACTGGCCGCGGCGCTCGAAAGCCTGGCACCCTACGGCCCTGGCAATGAAAAACTGACTCTGGCCACATCCGGGTTGAAAATACAGTCCAGAACTTCCATCGGACGCAACCAGGAACATCTGAAATTAAATGTGAGCGATGACTTCGGCAATTCCCGTACCGTCTTATGGTGGAACGGCGCCGGGGAAAAAGATGCGCTGCCCGAAGGCCGCCTTGACCTGGCCTACAGCCTGCGCGCCTCCGATTGGCGCGGCACGCCGCAGGTCCAGATGGAATTTGTCGACTTAAGATCTGTCGCCGGGCAGCCAGTCGAAGTCAAGACCAGCCAGCTGGAAGTAATTGATTAT
>JBEKCT010000159.1:0-7959 GCA_050014715.1 Anaerolineales bacterium
AGCTTCCGGAGAAACCGCCCCGGCTTCATGGAAGCGCCTGAGATATTGGTTTTGTTTGGCAATGATAAATCCTGAGCTCAGCTTTTCCTCTTTCGTTAGCCGGCCTATATCAATCTCCGGTTCACCAGCCTGGCAAGTTCCCAGGCAGCGAAATCCTTGGGCGGCTTGACCAGTTCCGCCTCCGCTTTTCGCTCCAGTCGGGCGACGTTGTTGGGACAGCCGCTCACGCACAGCCCGCAGCCGATGCAGCGTTTCCGGTCCGCCACCGAAAATCCATCCCCTTCAGAAATGGCGCCCATCTGGCAGCGTTCGACACAGGTACCGCAGTTGGCGCAGAATTGGGTATCGATGACCGCGTAGTAGTTGGCAAAGGCCACCGAGTCCTCGATGCCAAATTTTGTGATGCCGCGCAGGATGCCGCAGCAGCATCCGCAGCAATTACAAACATAGCCCACCCCCTCCATTACGTTGCTGACGTATGCACCAGCCCAACCTGTTCGCACTGCTCGAGCAGGGACAATGCCTCCGCTTGCGAAACATACCCGGGCCTGGGGCTGCGCTCGTTCTGTGAAAAATTTAGGCATACGTGCACGGGAAATTTGCAGGGGGAACCAAGGTGATCCTGCTGGAGGCGGCAGATGCAGTCGATAAAATTAAACGTCCTGGTCGATTATAGGATGGCGCGCACGTCTTCGTAAGGCAGGATTGCCTCGGCCTTGACTTTATGCATTGCCGGAACAACGCGGTGTAGAGCCGGCTGCGGCCCTATTATGCCCTGCGTTCCGCCCTCGCTATAATAATCCTCGACCAGGCGGGCAAGTTCATGATCCATAAGTTCAGCCTGGGCCTCATATATGCCAACCACAAAGGGCGCCAGCCGGAAGCACACCTGCCCGTCCACTTGGTCAAGCCAGACCATGCCGCTTCGCACCATCTTGAACAAAAGCCGGCTGACCTCCCCGGCGGGTTGCCCGGCCCTCCTGGCGATGGTCTCGACCGGTTCGAACTTCCCGGTCAATTGGCTTGCCAGGGCAGCCTGCTCAGGCGGGAAGATTTTCTTCAAGATGCGGATCTCCACCCCCGATTCGATCCGGGGAAAACCATTCGGAAGGCGGTTCAGGGCCTCCGCAAGCTGATTATATACGCTATCGATCATATCTTCTCTTCTCGTTGTGAGTGGATTCTAATACCTTTACCCTCATCTATTTTTTACAGGTACCGGCATATCCCCTAAGGTCATTATGATCCCATATTGCTTTCTTATTTATTTCGATTTGTCCTCAATCTCAGCCTGGATGAATTGTAGAAATACCTCCACCACCCTTGGGTCATACATTTTTCCTGAATTATCTTTCAATTCCTTTATGATTTTATCGATGCTAAAAGGCTCTTTATACGGACGTTTATCCAGCATGGCAGAGTACGAATCGACGACACTGATAATTCGTGCGCCGAGAGGAATGGCTTCCCCTTTTTTCCCGTTCGGATAACCCAACCCATCGTATCGTTCATGACTGTTCTCGATCATCGGGGAAACCCCTGACAGCCTTTTAATCGGAGAAATCAGCTCGGCTCCGAGTTTCGGATGCTTCTTGACAATCCTCCACTCCTCTTCTTCCAACTTGGCTGGTTTTTGCAGGATGACGTCCGGGATTCCTATTTTTCCGATATCGTGGAGCAACCCCCCCAGGTAGATTTCATCAACTTCATTATTTGTGCAACCCAGGGCACGTGCAGTTTTGGCGGCCCAGTTGGCAATCTCCTGGCTATGGGCTTTGGTGTAGGCATCGCGAATATCAATGGCATTTGCCAGGGCGGTCACCGATTGAACGAATGACTCTCTCAGCTCATCATATAAACGGGCGTTCTCTATTGCAACGGCAGTCTGGTTGGCGAGGGTTGATAAGATCATTTGCTCATCCCGGGAAAATGGTTGGGATGAGAGTTTTTGACTTAAAACAAGAATGCCGATCAATTCTCCCTTTGAAATTAACGGAAGGAAAATTTCCGCATTAAACTTATCCAGCTCCTCATTCTCTTCCTGCCAGATTGATTTGAAGATGGGTTCAAATGATAAATCGCTCCTCAGTATTGGGATATTCCGCCTGGTCAACAAGGTGACGACCGGGTGATCGGCCCGGAACCCTTTGGCGAAAAAAATCTCTTCGCCCTCTTCTGCGATGACCTGGAACTCCCCGCTTTTAACATCTTTGATAAGAATGGCTCCATGCACCACGTGCATGGTAGTATTGACTTCAGACAGGATCAAATGTGAAATTTTCTGAATATCCAGCAGGGAGGTAGCCTTTTGGCTGAGCCGCTCGAGCATTAAATCGGCATTATATTTATCCCGGTAGAAAATCCGGTCGATCCAGGTCTGGGCCAGATTGCGAAGAGGCGAAAGCAGCAGGGCGCTTAAAATCCCTACAAGAATTGACACAAGAAAGACCGTCTTTCCTGTTAATAACGCAAAGGTATTTAGAACCAGGGATATGACCAGGAAATAAATTATGCTGAAGAATGCGGTGGTAACTGAATATAAAAGCCCAAACCGGACGACCACTCGAATTTCCAGCAATTGATGGCGGAGAATGGCATAGGCAATTATTAGTGCAGTCAGGCCGTTGGCGGCGATATCGATGGGGTATTTTCCCAGCGGTGTAAAATCAGTCAGGGCTGCGACTATCGTGATGGAGAATCCAATTAATAAATATCGAATCCGATTGCGTTGTTGGGCATCCTGGGTTCTCTTATAACCCTGCCTCAGGTCATTTAAACAAACCAGGATCAAGGAAAAACCAGGGGCAGCCACAAGCGGAAAGTAGTCGCCCAACTGGTATTGAAGTTGTCCGGTCTGATCCAGCGAAGCAGATTGAACCATTATGGAGGTGGTAAGCGTGATAATAATTACCAGAATTCCGTAAACAATGGCAAATGGTGCCCATTTTCGTCGAAACCCGAACATGGCCTGAACAAAGAAGAATATCGCCAACATCATCAATATGGGTGATGTGGTCATCAACTTGAACCAGAAATCTACATATCCCAGACCAGAAATTGTCAGAAAAGCACATACTGACCAAAAAGCCATGGCCAATAAGTACAGACTAAACGATTTCTTCAAACCGGTGAGTGGTTTGGAACTGATCACGAGCGCAAAGATAACCCCGTAAAGTAGTGTGGCAAGAATTGTGATGAGGACATTGCCGTTCAAAAACATCGCTTTATCTGGTTTCTTTTGTGATGCTGATCAAATTCATGAGAATATCATCGGAGGGTTTCATGTGCGCAGGCTTAAGGTGGGCAAGATCGGCACCGGCCTCCACTTTCGCTTTCATATAGGCATCAAATGAACCTGCCGGTAATAATGTTACCATCACTGGTTCAATGCCAAGCATTTCCTTCATATCGTTATAATCGGAAAAGTTATCTGAAAAGGATTGGCGGATCATATCTTGCGCTTTTTCTTCAGAAACCTTGGAAGGCATGGCCAATTCTATATAAATATGCAGGGTGGGATATTCCGTATCGGTTTCTTTTTTGGCCACCCAGTCATTATATTTCAATCCGGTTGCCTCAACCGTTTTCCAGATGCTTCTTTCCGTGAGTCTGAGGAAATTTCCCAGGTCAATGATATCGTCTGAGCGCGAGTAAAACCTCATCTGGGGAAGTACTGAACCGATCTTCTCGTCTGAATTTGCAATCACTTCAAAGAAATCACCCATTCGGTATCGAACCAGTACGCCTCCATTAAAGTTGGATAACACCAATTCATACATGCCCAAATCCAGCTCATCGTAAAGTAGTGTCCTGGGTTGATAAGTTGGATCGACTTTATTCTTTTGGTATTCATCCATGGGAATGAATTCCAGGAAGGAATTGGCGGGGAAAAACACCATCCCTTCGAGGTTCCATGCCTGCATTGCCATGATCCCCGCTTCCGTACAGGCAAAACCTTCCAGTGGTTTTTTCCCCCAATAATATTCAATTCTATCCTTGTATATTTCAGTATCTGTTCCACTGGTAACGATCCCTTTGATGTGCCAGATGTCTTTGGGTAGAATTTCGCGTTTCTGGATCTTTGCAATGACCACAGCCTTCAGCATTCTCCATAGAGTAGCGGGGTTGAGCAGTTCTTTCGATGGCGTCGAATTGTTGGATTGTTGTCCAAACTGCTCCCCCATCCTTGCCAGGACAACCGATATGCCAAAAAAATAGTCCAGGCCCTCACTCATGGCAAGCTTAAAACCGGAGGCAACCCGCTCGCCAAATGCCATCTTCTCTCCTTCATCGAGATTGGGCAGGAAGGTTACTTCCAGGTTTTTCTCAAGCGAACGGGCGAGGAAACCCGACATATACGGAGGCGGCGCCGAAGCCAGTAAGAACTTTTCATTTCGATCAAGTCTTACATCGCCTGGTTGGGTACAGGAACTCATAATCATCCCGGCAATGCCTGGATCGCTCAGGCGGTCATACATGGCTTGCGTGTAGGGTATCCATTTGGGTCCAGCTTCTGAACTGTGCCCGGAGGTCCGAGCCCACACAACCGGTTTTTCAGGAAGACCTTCTTCTTTCTTTTCCTTTAGGATCTCGGAATAATCATCCGAGGTGGTAAGAGGTGCGACCTGTCGGAACTCCTCCACGCTGGTTGGTTTTTTTCCTCCCATGAGTATTCTTCCGACCCTGGAAGCACCCAGCAGGGTTATTTGTTCCAGCATGAGCCTGGCCTGGATATCCCGGAATTCTGCCCGGCTCAGGTTAAAGAATCCGCAATGTTTCTTCCATAATTCATCCTTCCTGCCCTCTTCGATCAGTGTATAAGAGTCATCCATCTTGACGCCCTCCTTGTTTTTCTGCCTTTATCAATAAGGGAGAAGGAACCCAGAAATACCTGGATTTGAGTTTCTGGATCACAATGTTCCGGAATCCTGAATTCATTAGTATAAGTGTCCAATCTTCCTTGGTTTGGACATTAGTTATAGCGCGCGACTCCGCCCAAGCCCGGCTTTTATTTTCAACAAGCATGAAATAGATAAACAGGGCAATCCGAACAATGAACTTCACACCCGGAAATTTAAGTATATTAGCTCCCCCAACATCTGCAATGGTGAGCTTGCCTCCGTTTTGCAGGATCCGGATACTCTCCTGGGCTAATTGATTAACATTCATATGATGGGTTGCCAGGCCGCAAATTACCTGCGTAAAGCTGGAGTCTGCATAGGGCATCTGCATGGCGGAAGCGCACACGAGATGCTGAATATCACTGCCATCCTGAGCCCCCAGTCGCTGCCTGGCATGGAAAAGCATGGACATGGTGATATCCAATGCATGGATCTGGTTGCGGGGATGCCCGGCTTTTTCGAGCAGCGCAGGAATCATACCTGTACCGGTGGCGACATCCAATATGATGTCCTGTGGTTGAATCGGTGCTGATGCCAGTAACAAATTGACAAATCCTGAATAGCTCCACCCCCAAAAACGGTTTAATTCTGAATCGACCAACTGTTCGTACCGCGGGGCCATTTCCGTAAATGCTTCAATGATGATTGCTTTGTCTTCCATATTCTTGTGTAGAGGCAATATTGTAAAATTTTAATGTGTTCTTCAATCATATCGTATATTCAAGAAAAGTGAAATAGCTTTGGAACCAAAAGGATTGTTTGCTGACTTTATCGGGGTTCGACCCAAGCTGTCGATACATTCCCTTTCAATATGTTTCAACGTAGGATTATTTGAAGTTAAAAATAAGGATTCCTTCGCTCTTTAAATAAATAAGCCTCATTAACATCGACGTGTTAATAATGTCGATGTTAATGAGGCTGAAAAAGCTTGTTTTCTACTTAAGAAGAAGAACCACCGCGATTAAAACCCCGATGATCCCTATTAATAAACTGATTCTTGGAAAGAACAACTTGTCAAGGAAACCGGCATTTCTCTTAACTTCACTTACTAATGAATCGATTGGATCATATATATTAGACATAATGACATTCCTTTCAATGACCCTTAGTATAAGGGAATGCAAGGAGTCCGCGATTAACAGTATTGTAAGATGGAAATATTCTCCTTAAAAAAGCCCCTATATATGGGGGTGGTGTTTATGTCAACCCCTATATGTAAAAATTGATCGAAAGAAGCCCAGGGAGAGGAATGGAATACCTTGAGTTTAGCTGGATAAACGGAGAATTCAATGAAGGGTTCGGTCAGGCATACAATGCCCGGCATTCCTGCCAGAGCACATCCCCAATCACTTCGATCATCACCGGGCTTCGTTCGACAATCTCTTTTGCGCTCACACGGATGCGGCTTTTTCCCATCTGGGCAGTCTCTTCGATGGAAACCCCGTATACAATGGTCGTTAAATTCGCCCAGACTGCCAGTGAGGAACACATCGGGCAAGGCTCACAGGTTGAGAACAGGATCGCTCCGCTCAGGTTGCCCTCCCCCAGAGCCTGCACGGCCTGCCGGATGGCATTGACTTCTGCATGCAGGCTGGGATCGGGCTTCGCGACGGCGGTATCATGCGCTTTCCCGAGGATTTCATGCCCGAACACGACGATGGCACCGTAGCCCTTATTGCCTTCCTGTTTGGAGACCCGCGCCTCTGCGATGGCGAGTCTCAGCATGCCTTCGAAATCAACCTGGATGATGCGTTCCTTGCATTGCTCCGAATAAGGCCGGATCTCGGCATAGTTGCGCAGGAAGCGCAGCTGCGGGTCTAGCTGAGAAAGAAAAGCCTGGGTAGACTTCTCATAAGCCCCCCGGCATACCTGGCGTGTGTCGAGCCCCAGCCGTTGGCAGGCTTCCAGGGTGGGGCAGGGGTTGATTGAGCGCCACACTATTTCTGTGTCTGTCTCGGAGAGAACTGGCAATTCCCTGGCCGGCAGGCCCATATATTCGAAAAATAATGCCTCGAAAGCCTGGCGCGGGCTAGGATGGTCCGGCTTGCTGGCCGTGGGTTGATTTTTTGTTACCCAGCTGATGCGTTTTTGAGCCACTTCCCTTTCGATCTCCCGCAACGAAAATCGTTTCAAGCGTTCCGTTTATTCTTCGACCTTAGACTGAAAATCCTCTGCCATGCTAACTCTCACCCAGGACTTTTTTCAAAGCGCCGTAGGAAATGATGTCACTGATGCTTTCCACTAACTGGATGTTCTCCGGATTGCCGCTGGCCAGCGAGCCGCGCAGCAGCATGGGCGTCAGGTCGCGATCCTGGGCTCCTCGATATGTGGAAAGCACACAATATTCAGCGCAATACCCACTTAGGATAACGGTGTCAATATCCAGTTCCTTCAATTGGTTCTGCAGTGCGGTCTTATTGAACGCATTGCTGTAGGTTTTATGGATGTGGCCGTCCGATGGGAGGATCTGTAAACCCTCCGGCAGATCGAACCCCTCTGTGCCCGGGACCAACTGATCCTCTTCATCGATATGCTGGATGCAGAAAATTGGCAGGCTTTTTGCCCGGAACAGTGCGATGGCGGCATTAATATATTCGATGGCGCTATTCAACGACTGCGCAGTTTGGGCATCCGACTTGAAGAATTTCTTTTGCACATCTATCACTAATAGAGCAGGTTTCATGCATAACTCCTTTTCGAAATTAAGTCGCTATCCTTGGAATTGACTTAGATTCAGCAGCGAGATCGGCTAAATGCAATCTGCTCTTTGTAAGTTCGGATACCGATAAAGTTCACTCTGAGATAATCTTACAGCAAATCCGTTCCGTGGACAAGCATCTTCCCTTTCCCCCTGTTTTTTTCCCTCATCCCTCCCTGAACCTAAGTTTCTTCTATCTATCCCCATTCGTCGAAGGATTGTCCGGCCTCCGCAGGGTCGTGATGCATCAAAGCCAAATGTTACTTTCTAGGTATCGTTGCATCAAAGCGAAATGTTACCGTGAGATTTTCCAAAGTTTGGCTACTTTCTCATCGATCATGGTTCTTAGTCGGACTGGAT
>JBEKCT010000160.1:0-7878 GCA_050014715.1 Anaerolineales bacterium
CTCATCTTTCGAACGATGAACTGGATAAAGGCTATCACGACATTTTTGAGAAATAAATGGGTATTTTGGGTTTCTATGCATGTTTCATATTGACAAGACTAAAATCAGGGTTGAATGGACAGCATCTGAATTTGGCATCTTACCGCACGATCATGTACCAGCCTCGCCCTGGATGTCCACCTTCCCCGGGATTGATATCTTTATTATTAAACCAGGAGTTCCAAATTTGACTCCATTCAGCCAATCTACCTAAGCCCGAATATTTCTCACTCATGCTTAAATTTACCAGGGGATCGTTATATGTTACGATGTTTGTATCAAAATTCATCCCAGTTACGATCACATAATGGGAGTCGTTATAAAAGTTGTCGGGATTCCCAATGTTATCCGTGACTTCGATAATGACCGGATTACCAGTTGATAATTGACTGTATAGCAGGCCTTTAGCCTCCAATCGGGCGTATGCACCCCCTTTATTAAGATCGATATTTCCTGTAGTCGGTTGGTTTAGATTATATAAATTCGCGTAATAGTCCCCGATGGCTTCCATTCCTGCTGGAGGTGTGCCTAAATAGCCATGTTGCGATTCAGAGCTCGCTGTAAAATACACGTTGAGTCTCAATCCTATCTCTTCCACCAGCGCAATATCCACGGCCAACTCCGGATGCCTGTAATTCCAGCCCATGGCAAAAGCCGCTTCACCACAGGAAGTATAATCTTGTTGGCTTATAAGTTGAATATTTTGAAGAATAAAATTGCCTCTACCGTGCCGACCTAGGATTTCAAGGGCCTCTTCCGACACTGCCCCACCGGAGTGCGTATCGGTAAATTCAGCGGTTGGCATAGGGTCGGCTACAGGTGAGACACTTTTTGGAATTACCTTTAATACTGGGGTTGTTGTTTGCTCGAAGATCACTCTGAACAATTTAGTGTTGCTGGAATTATAGGTTTGCTGTTGCTCGATCGAAAAATGACTCGAAGTCGGTGTAGATGCTACCTGAGATGGTTTAACCTCCTGGTTAGAACCATCGCCTTCAAAGTTACACACTGCCAGCATTATTATTAGAAAAAGAACAGAAAATTTACGCATCTCGGCGATCCCGAATTAACCAGTCAAATTTTACACCTCATTGTGGTGCCTCCAGAAATTAAGCCATGGTCACATACCTCCCATCCCTGCTCCAGGTGTGATCCTTCAGATGGTTTGACAACCTTCGGCAACCAGGTCAATCTACCAGCAATGCCACGAGGAAGCTATAATCAACGTGATATGAATATCCCAATTATTCTTAAAAGAAACGTATCCCTGTTTTTTTTATAGGAGTTTAAGGTTTGAAAATCAATATCCTCTGCTTGGCTGCATGCCTGGTTCTCTTTAGTGGTGTTTCCTGTGCTCCTTCGGTTGCTTTGCCTAACGTAGTTCCCATTGTTCAGACGGTTGAGGTAACCAGGGAAGTAACCCGCGTTGAAACATCCTTGGTAACACGCGTTGTGGATAACCCTGTCACCCAAACGCCTGCCCTTACACTCGACCAGACATTCACGCCTTCTTTGACCCCCACCATCACAAGAACTTCCTCCATAACACCGACCTTTACCGCCCCACGAATTACCATCCTGGTCACATCTGCCTGCTTGTACGGACCTGGATCTGCATATCTATATAAGTATGGATTAAATGCCACTGTAAGGATGACCGTAATTGGGCGCAACATGGATGGTACCTGGCTTAATATCAAATCAGCCTACGATCCAGCCTCGAACGCCTGCTGGATTAAGTCCACCTTGGTTAAATTTGACACAGGTGACATTAAGGATGTACCAATAGTTTGGACCGCTCTTCCTTATTCGACCTTGTACAAACCGCCACTTGTCAGCGCAAATCGCGTTGGGGATGAAGTTTCTATATTTTGGCAGCCGGTTTGGATGACGGAGGATGATTATGTCGGCTATCTGATCGAGGCCTGGGTCTGCCAGAGTGGCTCTCAGGTTTTTCTCCCTATTAAATACGCAACCTCCTTTGATCATAATAGCACGATGATGGTGGTACAAGTTGAAGACGACCCCGGTTGCGATTTGCCTTCCAGCGCCCGTATCTATACGGTAGAAAAGCACGGTTATACAGACTACCGGATGATTCCATGGCCTGGATTTGATTCCACAACTCCCACTACTCCTACCCAAACGCCTACCCCTTATTCCTAAATATGATCACATCCAACGCCGCCTTAAATTACATTCGGGCAATTACATGTGCTCTTATCTTGGTGTTTGTTGGAAGCGCCTGTTCAATTTCTTTGCCTGGCACGGTCAAAGAATCCGTCAATCAAAATTTCCTCGTGACCCAGGTGTCAACGGAATTAGTTACCAAGGAAGTGACACGGGAGGTGACACGTCTCGTTGAAGTTCCTGTTACGGTCACTCCTGCGATCACACCATCATCCACTGTCACCCCTCCACCAAGCTCCACCAGCTCCGATTCTACTACAGCATCGTCTGGGTCTCTGGAGGTTACGATCCTGAAGCACTCCGATTGCATGTATGGGCCGGGATCGGTCTACCTTTATAAGTACAGCGTCTTTACCGATAATCCAATGGAGGCGATTGGGCGTAATTGGGATGGCTCCTGGTTATATATTCAGAGCATAGCTGGCTGGAATCCTTGTTGGATTCAGACAGATCTGGTCAAGCTTTCCAGTGGCAATGTCGACGTTCTGCCAATTGTCTATTCCAAACTACCATATTCAAACCAATACAATTCCCCTGATGCTTCAGCGCACCGGGATGGAAATGAAGTAACAATTTCATGGAAGGCGGACTGGATGTCTTTGGACGATTATCGCGGATACCTGATTGAAGCATGGCTCTGCCAGGCTGGTGAGCAGGTTTTTAACCCGATCAGTTATGTTCCCCCTCTTGCGAGCAATGTTGGCTCTCTTTCTATAACGGTATTGGACGACCCCGGTTGCGATTTGCCTTCCAGCGCTCGCATCTATTCGGCGCAAAAGCAAGGATACTCGGTTGGAAGTTATATTCCTTGGCCGGCTGCAGCCCCATGAAATTGACATATGAAGTAAAAAGTAAAGAACCTGGAATGTGTCTTTTAATCATTAACGAATAGAGGTCGATTATGTCAGAGAATGAATTGGAAGTTGGTTCAATTGCGCCCGATTTCAAATTAATGTCTGATAATGGCGATGAAGTAGCTCTTAACGATTATCGCGGAAAGAAAACCATCCTGTTCTTCGTACGTGAGTATAATTGAATGCAATGCCGATCGCATGTCGCCCAGTTAGGGCGCATGAACGAAGATCTTGTCAGGACTGGGGCGAGTATCTTGATCATTCTTGGCGATACACAAGAACATGCCCGCAAATATGGAGAAACTCTAAAAGTACCGTTTCCCGTTCTGGCCGATCCAGACCGTGCGATCTACCATTTGTATGAACTACATAAGAACTTTATTGGGATTCAGCGCACCGCCTCGGTCATTCTGGATCAAACAGGCGTGATTAGATATCTCAAACGTACATTAAATGCCATGCAGTGGCTTCAAGAAAGCAGGGAATTGTTGCGGGCTGTCCAGTAACGCTTTGATCACACCAATCGACCAACCGCATTTATGAGACGATCAATCTGGGCTTCTGAATGGGTAGCAAATATAGCGATCCGCAGTGCCCCTCCGGGTGGCGTGCTGGTATAGGAACGA
The DNA here is from genome assembly GCA_050014715.1 of Anaerolineales bacterium. Taxonomy (GTDB): domain Bacteria; phylum Chloroflexota; class Anaerolineae; order Anaerolineales; family Villigracilaceae; genus UBA877. The sequence goes on from JBEKCT010000160.1 coordinate 3,710, forward strand.
ACCAGTTCCACTGCAATAGCTTGTTCGAACAATTCTTTCTTTATAATCTCCAAACTGACCCCCTGCCGGCCTTCCAGGCACAGTATTGGCACCGGCGTATCTGCCAATTCCCATCCCAGGGAACGCAAACCGGTGCGTGCTCTGGCCACATTGGCCCATAATTGCTGGCGTAGTTCGGGAGTTACGCGGGCCACTTCTAACGCCTTTGCAGATGCAGCGGCAATCACCAGCGGTGGAGGGCTGGCCCCAGCGCAGATTCGGGAAGCCCGGTCCAGATTTTCCACCCATCCTGTCTCTCCCCAGATAATCCCGCCAAAACCACCCAGCGCCTTGGCTAATGTGGCCGAGCTGCAGCAGCTTTCATCTTCGATGTTAAAATACTCAGTCGTGCCACGACCGTTTTTACCCATTACACCTACCGCGTGTGCATCGTCCACATAAACCAACCCCTGCAATGGCTTGGTAAGCGTAAGATATTCAGGTAATGGTGCAATCTCGCCGGAGACTGGAAAGACTCCATCACTCAACACCAACGGACGTTCCTTTGGACATAATTCCCCTTGCAGGTTTTCCGCCAGGCTTTGCGGACTCAAGTGGTGAAAAGGTGTGATGGGCCGATTGGTGGCATAAGCCGCATCCCACAGGCTGAAATGTGCGGCCGAGTCGATGAAAATATGCTCAAACCGATCACCGGTCGCCTGTGTCAGGATGGATGCACCCAGATAGCCCGAAGCAAAATAAAGCACCTTTTCAGCGCTAAAATAAGCGCAAGCCTCCTGTTCAAATCTGTCATATATGGGATGTTCACCATAGCCCCCACGCGAAGTAGCAGTGGATAAGCCATAACGCAGCAGTGCTTCCTGCGCGGAGTTTAGAACAGCAGGATGGGCTTGCAAGCCCAGGTAACCGGTGCCAGCAAAGTAATCCATCCTGCGGCCGTTAAATACTGTTTGTGCCCTTGCAGGGCTTTCCATATGCAGTGACATATTTGGTTCAAGACTATCTTATCATAATTGCTTTAACTCAAACCATTCTGCACGGAAGCTTTCCGATACAAAGTTGCACGATGCATCAACCAGTCAAGCATAGGTGCCAGGCGTTCAAAGTATTATGACCGGATCATCAAAGAAGAGCAATTGCTTAATTAACAGTTTCCAGAATCAAATACGAAACCTGATGGAATTTTATCGTGACCGTTTCTACATGAAGCAGCTCTATCGTTTGGCGGCGCCGATTGCGTTTCAGAACCTTTTGACAGCCTCTTTGACCATGGCGGTAGTGTTATGGTCGGTCAGCTGGCAATGTGCCCATAATTGCAATGGGGTAGGCCGGCCAGATTTTTTCCGGCTCAGCTTGATTTTATTCGATATTGGTAGCGACTCAGTTATGTTTACGGCAAAGGTATGGGGGAATAAAGATATACCGAAGTGTCACTTATTTCGCGTTCCAGGGCATGATACCGGAGCACCCGATCGCCAGCCTAGCTGCCAGAGGCGATTTGCAGCTAGGGCAACGCTATTAGAGATGGTGTACAGTCCGCCTCGTTTAAACTGCTGGATAGGCTGCCTCCGGCGTGAGGTACGCGCCTCAACATCCGTAGCCAAGCGGACCGGGCCAGGAAGTGATTCCGATTCGTCATCATTTTCTACCCAGAGACCTGACAGCCAGCTCTTTTTTTAGATGATCTCCTCCGGGACCGAAACTCCCATTTGTGCCCAGGGGAGGTGTATTTTGCGATCAATACTCAAACCGCGTTGCAAGGCGAAAACCCAGATTATCGCAATAATTCAGACCCCCACCATTCCGATCAGAAAGATCAACCAGCCGCGGAATCCAGCCAGGATATAAAGAACACCTAACAGACCCACCATTACGGGAAAAAGTTCTGCCTTCAATTGGCACGCTGAAACGGGAAGATTTTTTGCAGCAGACTTATTTCTTGCGAATATTCCGTCAAACATTTGGAATTGACAAGAATTACAGACCCCCGGGGATGCACCTCGGGGGTTTTCGGGTATTCCTGATCAATAAGCGCACAGGGCTATTTTTCATCCATACGGACTTGATCACTTCAATAGGTCTTCGGCATAGTGACATGCAACCTGATGACCCGGACGGATCTCGCGCAAGAGCGGTTCCTCCAACGAACATATCTCTTTCGCAAGAGGGCAGCGCGGGTGAAAATGGCAGCCCGAAGGTGGGTTGATGGCATTGGGAATTTCACCGGCTGGCATGGGTTCGGTTCGGCGGCGGCGCGGGTCGGGGACAGGCACCGCTTCGAGCAGTGCATGCGTATACGGGTGGCAAGTATGTTCGTAGACCTCATTCAATGGGCCCACCTCACACAGCTTGCCGAGATAAAGAATGGCAATTCTATCGCAAACATATTTAGCGGTAGCCAGGTCGTGGGTAATAAACAGGTAGGTGAGATCAAATTCTTTCTTCAGGTCCATCATCAAATCAAGCAGAAGCGCCCTTACGGAGACATCTGCCATGGCAATCGGTTCGTCGGCAATGATCAGTTCGGGGTGGGTGATCATGGCGCGTGCCAGGACTACGCGTTGTCTTTGTCCGCCAGAAATCTGGTGTGGGAACAAGTCATAGAAGGCTTCCGGTGGATTCATTCCCACCGCATGGAAAATTTCCATAACACGGTTGCGCCGGTCTTTCAGGGAAAGTTCAGGCATGTGGATTTGTGCTGGGTGCTCAATGGCCTGCCCGAGGGACATGCGCGGGTTCAATGAAGCCAGAGGGTCCTGAAAGATGATTTGCATGCGCGACCTAATAAGGCGCATTTCCTCGCCTGAAAGACTCTGCAAGTCAATCCCATCAAAAAAAACATGACCAGAGGTGGGTTCATACAACCGCAAGACCAGCCGGCCGATGGTCGATTTTCCGGAACCGCTCTCCCCTGCCAAACCAAAAACCTCGCCCCTATGAATGGTAAAGCTGACGCCGTCCACAGCTTTTACAGTCGGAATATTGCCACGGTTGAGCAAGCTGGCCAGAAATCCGGTCTGGACCTGAAAATGTTTGCGGAGTTCTTCAACCCGTACCAAATCTTCCCCTTCAGTGGCGATACGAATCGATTTTGATATCTCATCCCGGCTTTTTTGTTTAGCCATTGTGGACCTCCTTGCCTCCGATGACTTTATTCGCAACAGGAGTCTGGTAGATCCAACAGGAAGCCAGGTGACCGCCTGCGACTGGTTCGAAAGCCGGTTCTTTATCCCTGCAAACATCCATGACAAAGGGACAGCGCGGGTGGAATCGGCACCCGCTCGGTGGGTGTAAGAGGCTAGGAGGTTGTCCGCCCATCTTATACAAATCACCGCCGTCCAGCTTGATATTAGGTACCGATTTCAGCAGGCCTTGGGTATAAGGATGCTTCGGGTCAATGAAAACATCCTGTGCAGTGCCAACTTCAGCCATCTTGGCAGCATACATGACGGCTACACGATCCGCCGCTTCAGCAACAACACCTATATTATGCGTAATTAGCAGAATTGTCAGGCCAAATTCTTTCTGCAGCTCTTTAAGCAAGTCCAGGAATTTCGCCTCCACAATAACGTCCAGGGAAGTGGTTGGCTCATCCGCAATAACCAACTTGGCTCTTAGAGCCAGGGCCAGTGAGATCATCACGCGCTGGCGCATTCCACCTGACATCTGGTGCGGATACTCCTTCAATCTTTCCCGCCTGATCCCCAATCGCTCAGCCAATTCTTCCGACCGCGCGCGCGCAGCTTTGTCGCTTGTTTCGGGTTCATGCGTATGTATGGTCTCGGTCAGGTGATCCAGGATGCGCTGGACTGGATTGAGCGAAGTCATGGGGTCCTGGAAAACCATCCCTATCTCGGCACCACGGATATCGGTCATTTCCCGCAGAGGTAAGTCCATCAGGTTCCGCCCGTCGAACCAAAGTTCTCCATCAGGGATGCTGGCCGGGCCATCGTGCAAACGCATCAGGGCTTTTCCCAGCGTGGATTTTCCGCAGCCGGATTCGCCCACCAGACCAAGGATCTCGCCTCGTCGAATGTCGAGTGAGACGTTGTCCACGGCGCGTACCGCACCTCCGCGGGTTTTGTATTCAACGGTTAAATTGCGAATGGAATAAAGGATATCGTCAGGCATCAGCGATCCCTCAGCTTTGGATTGAAGATTTCCGTCAA
>JBEKCT010000161.1:0-7844 GCA_050014715.1 Anaerolineales bacterium
CCAAAGTGCGCAAGGCGGTCGAACTGGTCAGAAAAGAGTGCCCAGACCTGGTGGTGGACGGCGAAATGCAGGCGGATACTGCCGTCGTTGCAGAGATCATCGAGCAGCGCTACCCCTTCAGCGAGGTCAAGGATGCCAACGTGCTGGTATTCCCGTCGCTCGAATCGGCCAATATCGCCTACAAACTGCTGGCCCGCCTGGGGAATGCCAAGGCCATCGGCCCGATCCTGCTCGGCACCGGCGCTCCTATCCACGTCCTGCAGACCGGCGATGAGGTCGATTCCATCGTCCAGGTCGCCGCTGTCGCCGCCATGGACGCCATGAGCCGCCCTTAATCCAATCCCCCATCCTTACCAGACCTGACAGATTTTCCCACCTGTCAGGTCTTTTTTGTGCTAGAATAAATGCATGGCTACCCCCCAACCCGTTGAGTCTCCAACCATGCGTACCCACCGGCGCCAGCTTGCCTGGCAAATCCTGGTGCCGTTCTTCGTGGTAATGGCATTCATTCTTTTCGTTGCCGTGCTGGTCACCACGGGGAGTACTGCGACGCGCACCTGGGCGGATGTATCGACTATCTGGCTGATTGCCCCAATGCTGGTCTTTGCCCTGCTTTTTTTGGCTGTGTTGGGCTTTCTCATCTTTGGAATTGCCAAATTGTTACAGATAACACCGCGCTTCACCGGCAAAGCCCAGGATTTCTTCACCCTGCTTTCCAATTGGGCACGCATAATCGCCGACGGAGCCGCCAAGCCATTTGTCTGGTTCCAGCAAGCCGGAGCCATTCTAAAATCCATTTTTAAATTGTAGGCAAAAACCTGCCCATTCTGCTTACACAACCAAGTAGCTTAAATCATCCCAGGCGGACACGCATGTCCGCTCCCAGTCAAGGAAGGAATATTCCATGCAAGAAAATGCCATAATCCCTGTAGAAGACCAACCCAACGAGTCGTGGAAAATCCAGACGCTGGTTATTGGCGGCGTGTTAGGCATGCTGGCCGGTCTGGTTGGGGCCTACCTGCTGACCAAGCGCGCCGAGCAAAAGGGCACGCAACTGTCCATAACCCCCGGCAAGGGCGTACAACTGGGTGTATTGATGGCCGGGTTGCTGCGCTCCATTTTGTCACTGGGTGAGGATTGACCGGTCGGCTCAGACATTACTTATTCCCCGGTTGGTCACAATTTCCAATATTAAGCGCCTCCGCACTCCCGTCCGGGACAGCGGAGGCAACGTTTTTCAAATAGGAGGTACCCATGAAAGCAGCCATCATCCTTCAACCCAAACAAATTGCATTGCAGGAGCAGCCGTTTCCGGAGCCTGCTCCAGGTGAGTTGCTCATACGGGTAATGGCAAGCGGCATTTGCGGGACGGACGTGCATATCTTCCAGGGAGAATACTTGGGCAGTTATCCGATCATCCCCGGGCACGAGTTTGCCGGGGTGATCGAGCAGGTTGGTAGCGCAGTGACCCGCTTCAAGACCGGTGACCGGGTGGCGGTGGAACCCAACCTGCCCTGTGATAATTGTGTTAATTGCCTCAACAACCGCCAGAATTTCTGTCTCAACTGGCAGGCAGTGGGTGTGACCCGGCCTGGTGGAATGGCTCAATTCGTGAGTGTGCCGGAGAAGGCAGTCTTCGACATCGGAGACCTACCCTTCGAACAGGGGGCTTTCATGGAGCCATTATCGTGCGTGTTGCACGGTCTGGAGCGGCTCGATCTGGCAGTGGCATCCACAGTCCTCCTGCTGGGCGCCGGACCAATCGGGCTGCTACTCCTGCAAGGACTGCGCCTGAACGGAGCAGCCGAAGTGGTGGTTTTGGATAAAAATCCCGATCGGGCTGCGCTCGCTCAAAGCTTGGGAGCCAACCGCAGCCTGACTCGCCTTGATGATCTTGAACGGGACGCCTATGATGCGGTTGTGGATGCCACCGGGGCAGTGGCAGTGATGAGCCGGACACCAGATTTCGCCCACCCGGGAGGGAAGATCCTTTTATTCGGTGTGCCAGCCAGCGGGCAGAAGATGACGGTAGAGGCATTCCCGATCTTCCGAAAAGGACTGACAATCCTTTCCTCATACACCTCCCGGCGAAATTCCTACCAGGCACTTGGCTTGTTGAAAAGCAGGCAGGTTTCGGTGGAGAGATTGATTTCGCACCGCCTGCCGCTGGAAGAATTGCAGCGAGGCATTGAATTGATCGAAGGAGGCAGTGAGCCTGTTTACAAAGTAATGATCCTGCCGAACAGGTAGAAAAACGGTATTCATGAAGAGGTGATCCACCAGATCGCCTCTTTATTGACAAGCCGCACAAATATGATTTACAAGGTGTTTTTGCGCCAATTCCGCTTGCCGGGCCAGACGATTGGGTTTTCCGGACTGCGGTCCATTTTCAAATGCTGTCATTCCTTCCGCGCGGCCGGTTATTCAAACGGTTCTCCGAAATGTTCCCGGTGGGCTACTTGCCCTAAAGGCTTGCGATTCTTGCGGCCCTTGCCCAACTTTTTGACCGGATAGCCGAAAGGCACGATCGCAATGACAGCCACTTCGGGAGGGATCCCCAGGAGTGGCTTAATCTGCTCCAGGTTGTTGAAACCGACCCAGTTGGACCCAACTCCTTCGGACCAGGCCGTCAGGACCATCGACTGGATGGCGCGGCTGGCATCGGATACGGCATAAGGCGACTGTTCCATACCAACCACGACCGCCAGAGGTGCCTGGGCAATATACGGACCGGTACGCGCCAATGCCGCTAGTTTCTTCAGCATATCGTGATTTTCCACAACGATGAAATGCCAGGGTTGCCCGTTAATGCTGCTGGCGGTCAGCCAGGCAGATTCGACGATCCTGCGAACCACATCCGCAGGAATGGGCTTATCCTGATATGCACGTACTGCCAGAACAGTCCGAACCGATTCAAAAACATCCATTGCTTATCTCCTTTCAATAATGAGGGTCAGGGGTAATTGATTTCATCTAATCCACTAAAAGCATCTAACGGTTCACAAATAGACTCTTCAGACCCGCCGGCAGATCAATCCCTTCAAATAAGCCCCCTCCGGGAAGTTGAGTGCCACCGGGTGATCGGGCGATTGCTCAAGATGGGCAAGGATCCGGGCATCCACATTTGCATCCAGGGCAGCCGAGGCGACAATCTTTTGGAACAGGGCCGCATCCACGCCGCCTGAGCAGGAACAGGTGACCAGCAGTCCGCCCGGGCGCAGCAGCTTGAAAGCCAGCAGGTTGATATCCTTGTAGCCGCGGGCGGCCTTTTCAGCCTGGGCAGTGGTTGGCGCAAACTTGGGTGGGTCGAGCACGATCAGGTCGAAGGAACGCGCCTCGTCACGGAATTTGCGCAGGAGCTGGAAGACATCCCCTTCCAGAATGGAGTGACGCGCATCATCCGGTGTATTGAGGATCACATTTTGCCGGCATAAAGCCAGCGCCTCGGCAGAGGCATCCACTGAAAGGACCGATTTCGCGCCGCCTACCAGGGCGTTGACGGTGAACCCGCCCGTGTAGCAAAAACAATCCAACATGTCCCGGCCTTCGGCCAGATTGCGGACACGCAAACGGTTTTCCCGCTGGTCGAGGTAAAAGCCGGTCTTATGACCAGTTGCGAGGTTGACATTGAATTTCAGGTTGTTTTCGAGGATGATGAATGGGGAAGGAGGGATCACGCCGCGTAACGGACCGGTTTGCTCCGGTAATCCTTCCAATTCGCGCACATCCGCATCCGAGCGTTCGTAAATGGATTGCAGACCGGTTGCCTCCAGCAAAATGCCGGCAATCGTCTCGCGCCAGAACTCAGCCCCGGCGGAGAGGAACTGGACCACCAAGGTGTCGGCGTAGCGGTCCACAATGAGACCGGGCAGTCCGTCAGATTCGGCGTGAATTAGACGCAATGCATCCGTGCCGGAAGGCAAATGCAAGGCGGAGCGTGCCGCGATGGCCGTCCCGATAAGCTTGCGGAAGAAATCCATATCCACCGGTTCGGCCGGGTCGAAGGTCCAAACGCGCGCCCGGATCTGAGAGCTCGGACTAAAGGCGGCACGCGCCAGAAACTGTCCCCCGGCAGCCAACAGGTCGACGGTCGCACCGTAAGCAGGGTCTCCATCCAGGCGGTCGACCGCACCCGAGAAGATCCACGGATGGCGGCGCAGGAGGCTTTTTTCACGGCCGGGTTTAAGATAAAGTGCAGGGTTAATTGGCATCCGGATTAAAACGTTCCATCCAGCGTTCGACGTTATGCAGCGGAGAATAACCGAACTGGCTGTATAAGCCGTGTGCATCGCGTGTGGCGAGCAGCCAACGTCGCAGACCCTGCAACTCAGGGTGAGCCAATATGCTTTCCATCAGCCATTTGCCGATGCCGCGGCCGCGGTAATCCTCGTGGACAAAGACGTCACACAGCCAGGCGAAGGTGGCAAAATCAGAAACAATGCGCGCCATGGCAATCATGCGGTCTTCTTCGTATACGCCAAAGACCAGTGAGTTGCGCAGGGCGCATTCAATGGTGAGGCGGGTGCGATTCTGCGCCCAATAGGATCGAGACAGAAAACCGCAGACCGTCTCCAGGTCAATGCGATGTGGGTCGGTGCTGATGGTCAGGTTGTCTTTGGTGACTTCAAAAGGAGCGATCATAAGCCTTCTAATCCGAGGTAAATATCATACACCACATAAAAGAACTGTCCGGCATCTTGAGTTATTTAATGATTCCGATTGTGCGGCCAGCCTGTTCGATGACGCCCAGCGCATAATCGATATCTTCCGGCGCATGCGCAGCCGTGACGGTGGCACGCAGTCGGGCCTGTCCTTCCGGGACGGCCGGAGAAACCACCGGCAGGACGAACAGATCCTTGTGCTGGCAGGCCTGTGTCAACTTGTAGGCGCACTCATCCGTACCGCACAGTACCGGGACAATCGCAGTGCTGGACAGCATGGTATCGAAGCCGGCCTTCTTCAAACCATTGATAAACTGCCGGCTATTGTCATGTACCTTCCCGATGCGCCACGGCTCATCCAGAATGACTTTGAATGCCTCATTGGCAGCGGCGGTCTGGGCGGGAGGCAGTGCGGCCGAGAAGATGTAAGCCCGACTGGCGTGGCGCAGGTACTGGATGAGCTCTTTTTTTCCGGCCACATATCCGCCGACCGAAGGGATGGTCTTGCTGAGCGTGCCCATTTTGAGGTCGATGGCATCGCCCAGGCCGAAATGCTCCTCAATGCCGCGCCCCGTTTTGCCAAGAACACCCACTGAATGAGCCTCGTCAACCATCAGCCAGGCATTGTATTTCCGGCACAATTCAACCATCTTTGGAAGATCCAGCACATCCCCGTCCATGCTGAAGACCGCATCCGCCACCACCAGTTTGGTCACATCATCGGGCAACTGTTGGAGACGACGTTCCAATTCGTCCATATCGTTATGCTTGAAACGCCGGAACTCCGCGCCGGACATGATACAGCCGTCCACGATGGAGGCATGGTTGAGCTTGTCGGAGATGACATAATCGCCTCGGCCCATCATAGTGGAGATGACGGTCAGGTTGGTGGAGTAGCCGGAGGAATAGGTAATGGCAGCTTCGGCATGTTTAAAAGCTGCGATGGTCTCTTCGAGTTCGGTATGTATGGTCAACGTGCCAGCCAGCAGGCGGACGCCGTTGGTGCCGGTGCCAAACTTGTCGATGGCAGCTTTGGCGGCGGCATTGATACGTGGATGGCCGATCAGGCCCAGGTAACTGTAGGAGGCGTACATGCCCATTTCCCGCCCGTTGACTATAACACGCGCGCCACTTTTGACCTGCTCAACCGGCTGGTTATAGAAATACAGGTCGTTGACGCGTAAGCGCATTTCCCGGTCGGTGAATAATTTAATGCGGCGTGTGACTGCGTCATCGGTGGTCTGGATATCCATGAATGCTCCTATTATCAAAAAACCGGACTTCAGGAATCACCCACCAGCCTCTATTTTCCCCCAAATCCGGCGATTCCAAACAACCCATAAAAACCGGCGTAAGTGTAGCCGAGAGGTAGGCTTCTGTCAAACCAGCATCCTGACCAGCATCCTGGCCCCCGATTCCAATCGAAAGCAGGAGACTTACAAGTATTCATTCAGCGACCGGCGTCAAAATCATGATGGGGATATGTCGTTTCGTCATTTCCTTGTAATGCAGATAAGGCGGGTGATGCTGGACGGCATATTCCCACAACCGGTCATATTGCGGGCCTTCGGCCGGGTGCGCATTAACGGGAATCGTCCGGCCTCTGACCTTGATGGTGGTGAGAGGCTCAGCCAGCAGGTTATAGTACCAGCCGGCGTTCTGTTCTTTGCCCCAGTTGGAGCCGATCAGGAAGTAAAAACCATCCGTGAAGAAATAAGCGATTGGCGTGACATAATCCTTGCCGGAACGGCGCCCGCGGCTGTGCAACAGCAGGATGGTCTGAGTACCCAGCCGGCTGCCGAGGCGGCCGCGGCTGAGGTGGATGGCAGAGGTATTCATTGCCATGAAAATTTTCAAAAAGAACTTATTCATGATTGTTCAAATCGAAATTAAAAGATCGCAACAAAATCCCGCGGGAGAGCACCGCGGGACAGGCGGTCACGAAGGGCATGAAGGGAAAGAAAAAGCCTTTTCTCATAGTTCTTACATATCACAAAAATAAAAATCCTGGTAAAGAATGAATATAGATAATCATAAAGGATGAACCGCTTATTATCGGAGTCCGAAATCTGGAGACTTCGGACTCCGATAATTATTTTTACATCCGAGTAAAAAGATCACTTCTCCAGATAAGCCTTCAGTGGCTCCCAGTAATTGTCGATCCAGCCCTGGGTGAATTCCGCTTCGGTGCCTTCCGGGACATCCGCATGGGTGAAATCCAGACGGGTGCCTTCCGGAACGGCGGTGAGCTCGAAGGTCACGCGTGAGAAATAGCCATCCGGCCAATCCGAGGCGCGCCAGTCCTGGACGATCTTCTGGTCGGGCACCAGTTCTATGTTTTTCCCGGCGATGTAATCGTCATAGGCCATGATGCTGCCGCCGACCAACCGGCTGATCTTGGCCTTGCCGTTGGTAAAGGCGGCGTGCTTTTCCGAATCCATCAAGGCTTCGTAGACTTCTTGCGGCGAGGCGTTGAAAATGACGGTTTGCTGGATAAGTTTTGACATGGCTGGCTCCTTGGTTTTGAAACAGGAATTACATATTGGGAATATCTTAGCACAGGGATACTAGAAGTATATTAGAAAAGGGATTAGAGAGCGGTAATTAGTGATCAGGGAGCAGGGAATAGGTATTCGGTATTCGTAATTCGGCACTCTGTATCCCCTACTCCCATTTTGGGGTGCCCCGCAAAGGACATGCGGGACAGGCAAGCAGGGACAAGTTTCGTTATTCGAAAAAAAAACGAATGAACGAATGGGAGGAAGAAGAGAGAAGAGAACTGAGAATAAAGAGCAGGGCTGGTGGAATTGTCCTTGGGTGAATGCAATTTGGCGAAAGCTGATTCCAAACTAAAGTCATTTTTTGTAATGGTTCCGCGGAACGAATACAGGAGAGGTGAGAATACTCGAAGGCATTTATTACCCGATTGGTAAGAGATAGCCAGGAAATGTTAACGGATGCTTGTTCCAAAGTGACTCCTGTATGGATCGAGGAGAACCGCGGTAGATGGCAAAAATCTGCGGAATACGAGGATGGTTAGAATCCTCCTGATGAAGACTATGTATCAACTCACGCCCCAATGGGAAGGGGCAGTGAAGGAGTACCGAAAAGGGATTGGATTGCCTCGAAGGAAGAAATACCTTGGAGGGCTGAGGTAGCGACGATCGAAGCGATGGCCGCGTA
>JBEKCT010000162.1:0-7811 GCA_050014715.1 Anaerolineales bacterium
TTTCTTCTTTTTTCCATATCCTGAGCTCGCAAATACGGCATTTGGGCCAGCATTTCGCTTCCCTGACCTCGATTTTCATTGTCCACTATTCAGAAATGCCGGTTCTCGGCTGAATTTCTAGGGGACGTCTGGAAGCGGCACCTGCTGATCCTGGGCGGCGGGATCTGCTTTGCACTGGCGTGCCTGCTGACCGGTCTCAGCCGCGGCTTCATTTTTTTTGCTGGCGGCATTATGCATTTTCTACCCATCCTCAGGAGCGTTTGTGAGCCTTTCGCAAGCCTCCCTGATGGATTCAGACCCGGAGCGACATGAACAGAATATGGCACGCTGGACCTTTGCCGGGTCGCTGGGGGTGGTGCTGGGGCCGCTGCTGCTCGCCGGCCTGGCGTTTGCCGGTTTTAGCTGGCGAGGCGTCTTCATTGCCCTGGCCGGGCTGAGCCTGCCGGTGCTGGTATTTATCTGGAAGCGCCTGCCCAAAACGCCGGCGGGTGTGGGCCCCCTGCCGAGCTTGACGGAGGTGTGGGCGGGCGTGCGGGGGACCCTGGCGGCCTTGCGAGGCGGAGAGGCACTGCGCTGGCTGGTGTTGCTGCAATTCTCCGACCTGATGCTGGATGTGCTGCTGGGTTTCCTGGCATTATATTTCGTGGACGTGGCCCGGCTGACGGCGGCGCAGGCTGCACTAGGCATTGCGGTGTGGAGTGGCCTGGGCCTGCTGGGAAATTTCCAGCTGATCCCCTTGCTCGAAAAGGTGGGCGGCCTCGAAACCCTGCGCGTGAGCGTGCTGGTCGAACTTCTGCTCTTCCCGGCGTTTCTGCTGGTCGCATCCCCGCTGGTGAAATTCGTCCTGCTGGGATTGTTGGGACTTTTCAACTCCGGCTGGTATGCCATCCTGAAGGGCCGGCTGTATTCTTCCATGCCGGGCCGCTCGGGCGCGGTCATGACGCTCGACAGCCTATTCAGCTTGCTGGGAATAATCCTGCCGTTCGGTATCGGCCTGGCAGCGCGGTTCTTCGGCCTGGGCGCGGCCATGTGGCTGCTGCTGCTCGGGCCGATCGCCCTGCTGGTTGGGCTGCCGCGTAATGCCACTCCCGCCGCCTCACTGACTTCTTCCTAATTTCCGCTTATTGTGGCAAACAGATCTTTTTCGCCCGGACATTCATGTCTGGGCTCACCGCGCAAGCCCCTGGGGGGCTTCCCTATAGGGGCCTTAGCGACCTTTGTCCGAGAGCCCGGCGGACAAATAGGTAATTCACCAGACCTCCAAGAATATAGGGTCGGCCTACTGGCTGTATAATATGTTATCTCCCCCATTCCAGACTGCTATTTAAACGGCGCGAACAGATTGTCCTCTAAACGAAAAAATCTTAAATTCACCTGTCTGCTTTTCATGAACTATTCGCTGTATTTCCACATCCCCTTCTGCACGCATCGCTGCGCCTACTGCGACTTCAACACTTACGCCGGGCAGGAGCGGTTGATCCCGGCTTACGTGGAAGCATTATGCCGGGAAGTCCGCAGCGTAGCCGCCCGGGCGCCGGAACGCCTGCCTGTTCATACCATCTTCTTTGGCGGAGGCACACCATCGCTGCTCACTACGGACAAATTCGAACAGATCCTGCAGACCGTTAGGGACTCGTTCGACCTGGCGAACCAGCCTGATCTGGAAACATGCCTGGAAGCCAACCCTGGCACGGTCACGCTCGATTCGCTGGGCGGGCTGCGCCGGGCCGGTTTCAACCGGATCAGTTTCGGGGTGCAATCGTTCCAGCCGGGGGAATTACGCCAACTGGAACGCATCCATGACCCTTTCGACGTGCTGAACGCCGTGCGCTGGGCGCGCCAGGCCGGTTTCGACAATCTCAACCTGGACCTGATCTACGGTCTGCCGGAGCAGCCGCTGAATAAGTGGCAGGCGAACGTCAAACAAGCCGTGGCACTGTCCCCACAGCATTTGTCGCTGTATGCTTTGACCATCGAACAGGGCACACCGTATGGGAGGTGGGCCGGGCACGGTCTACTGGCGATGCCGGACCCCGACCTGGCAGCGGACATGTACGAATGGGCCTCGGAGTACCTGGAAGGGCAGGGCTACGAACAATACGAGATCTCCAATTGGGCCAGACCTGGATTCCAATGCCGGCACAACCTGCAATACTGGCGCAACCTGCCGTACCTGGGTTTCGGGGCGGGCGCACACGGCTGCGCCAAATCAACACGCGTAGCAGATGTTCTGAGGATCAGAACCTACATCGATCGGCTCAACCAGGATCCATTGCAATTACCTGCGCTTGCCTTTCCCCTTTCTCCCGCGACAGTCAGCCAAACCCGACTGACGCACTTTGTCGAAATGCAGGAAACGATGATGCTGGGGCTGCGCTTGACGCAGGAGGGGGTTGCGGCGGAGGCTTTTCTAGGGCGCTTCGGACAGGAGATGCAGTCTGCCTTTGGGAAGGATATTGAAGATCTGATCGGACTAGGGCTGTTGGAAAGGGACCGGTCTCAGACTTCGGAAGTCGTACGCCTGACCAGGCGAGGCCGGCTGCTCGGCAACCAGGTTTTCATGCGCTTTGTTGGGGAGTGAGAAGAGAGCAGAGAGCAGGGATTAGTAACCAGGGATAAGGTAACCGGGGATCGGTAATGAGTAAAGAGAAAGTTGCAAGTAGGCAAGGAATGGTTGATATTGAAGACCCTCTTCGCGAAGAATTCCCCTCCGGGGGCAGGCCCAAAAGGTCTTCGTGGCTAGCGGTAGCGCCGACATGGGACAAACCTTTGCCAGCCGAGATGAAGACTTGCGGTAGAAACCTTCATGGTCGATGAGCTGCGCCGACGGTTTAAACCAACGAATAAGCCCCGGGTGTGGAGAGGAAAGCGCGCGGGTGAGGCGGCTGGATGCCCGGAGTCTGTTTTGTCGTAAAATAGAAGAACTTATTTCATCAATGGTTCCATTAATGTAAAGGAGTTGGAATGAAAACCATAAGAATTCCCAACAGTGATTTGACCGTATCGGAAATCGCGCTGGGCTGCATGCGCCTCTCGCAATTGACCAACCCGCAGATTTCGACCCTGGTGCATACCTCTCTCGACCAGGGCATAAATTTTTTTGACCATGCCGATGTTTACGGGGATGGAAAGTGTGAAGAGAAATTTTCCGAGGCGCTTGGCATGGATGCGGCCCTGCGGGAACGCATGCTGCTCCAGACCAAAGTTGGCATTCGCGAGGCTAGTTATGATTTTTCCAAGGTGCACATCCTGGAAGCGGTGGATGGCAGTCTCAAGCGGCTGAGGACTGACCACTTGGATGTGCTGCTGCTGCACCGCCCGGATGCCCTGGTAGAACCGGAACAGGTGGCCGAAGCCTTCGATGCGTTGAAAAGCAGCGGCAAGGTGCGCTATTTTGGAGTCAGTAACCATAATCCCATGCAAATTGAGTTGTTGAAAAAATCCGTCAAGCAGAAGTTGCTTTTCAACCAACTTCAGTTCAGCATCACCAACACCGGCATGATCGATGCAGGCATCAACGTCAACATGCAGGTCGACCGCTCGATCGACCGGGATGGGGGCATACTGGATTATTGCCGCATACATAACATTACCATCCAACCCTGGTCGCCGTTCCAATATGGCTTCTTCGATGGCATATTCCTGAATAATGACAAGTTCCCTGAACTCAACATTACGATCGATACCATTGCCGACTCCCGAGGCGTGACGAATACCGCCATCGCAGTTGCCTGGATCCTTCGCCACCCGGCGCGCATGCAACCCATCCTCGGTACCACCAACCCTGAGAGACTTAAAGATGCCTGCCAGGCATCCGGTGTAACGCTTACCCACCAGGAGTGGTACGACATCTACCTGGCCGCCGGCAATAAACTTCCCTAGTCGAATATATTCTTCCTGCCGGAATGGACAAGAACGAAAAGATGTGGGACAAATCCCACTTCTTCTCGTACTTAGAGCACATTATTGCCCTGTGTGGTGGAAGGTTTCTATCGAATTGACTCTTCGAATATCATACAGCTTGCACTATGGGCAAGAATAGGTATTACTCTGCGCGTCTGTATCGATGTCCACCGAAACACCTTCTTTCAGCGTGATGGATTGGACCTTGATTGATTGCGGCTGGGGTGTTCCCGGGGGGGTAGGGGTGGCCAGAGGGCCTTGATCGTAAGCGGTGTAGGCGCCCGGCATGAACTGTTTTTTGTTGTTGACGGTATCCGTCTGAGGTTGCAGCAAGACATTGCCGGGCTGGATCATCATCAGGTCGAAGGTGCAGTTGCGGATGTAAGCCGGCACCGCCGGATTAACTGTCACGACCGGCAAGGATTTGATGTTACCCGTGACGGTGGAATACACCGAGCCGTCATAGGCCCAGCCGTGCACGGATGGATAATCCGGAACGGCGATGTACAGCCATGAGCCGTCGCTGTTGCGGGCGGTGGCGGTGGAGCTTTGCCCGGTCTTTAAATATCCGAGGATGTCGTAATACTGGCTGGTGCCGCGCAGAATGCCAATACTGCCGTGATGGATGGCCGTAATGACTACTCCGTTGGGCGTTGGAGTGTCAGCCGGCAGGCCGGTGTCCGTGGCTGCCAGGGTGGCAGAAGCAGGCGTTACTGTTGTTGTGGCAGCCGCCGTGGCTGTGCTGATGGGAGGGGTCGTTGCTGCGAGAGTGGACGTCCCGGTGGGAGAGGCGGTTCCATTGGTATTGATGTTGATGCTGACATTTCCCAGACTGCAGGCGACAACTGCCAATATGATTGCGGAGATTCCGATCAGAAATGTTTTCGTTCGTATGGTTTTCATTTAAGTATCCTTAATTATTAAATATCATTACATAATTTATCATTATAATCCAATCCACTGGTGGATGGACATCATTCCTCCCCCGAATGATTTCCCCGGAGCGGCGCGACAAATCGGCGTATTTTGCTGGCAGCGACTCAACTCCCACCGCCCTGGCGGGCTGCTCTCGGCGGCCAATGCCCTACGGGATCCCCTTCGGGGACAAGTTGCTACGTGATCGCCTAATGGCGAATCCAGCAAAGAGCGCGGGACAAGTTGGCGGCTTGCCTGCGCCACTGTCGCCGCTGGTACAGGTGAGGCCGCCTCGGCCAGTCCCCAATCTACAATGGAGAGTATTTTTGCAAGTAAAAATCTGGTTGTGGATTTGTCTCTACGGGATCCCCTCCGGAAACAAGTTGCTGCGCGAAGGAGGCAAGAGGGAGTTACCTTACAAATGCCTCGCTCAGACCTTCGCAAAGCTCAGGGTAAGCCACCCATGGAATAACCCCTTCGCCTGTACTGCCGGGGATATGTGCCGCTTGCGATCAGCAAGGAATGCGGGACAGGCAGCGCCTCTACCCGCCGTAGCATGGGTGAGGTTGCCCGCCAGCACCCGCGTGCCTTACCTCATTTCCATTTCTAGTTCTTCTTTCCTCTCTCCTCTTGCCACTAATCCCTTATCACCTAATTACCTTCTCTTTGCTCACTTCTCTCTTAAAACCTCCCCCTTTGCGAATTAAGGTATAATCAGCGGGCTGGAAGCATCCCATCTCACCATGAGGTTTGCACATGAAAGAATATTCTACCGAGTTCATCCGAAACATCGCGCTCGTCTCGCATGGTTCGGGCGGGAAGACCATGCTGGCGGAGGCCTTCCTGCATGTCACCGGCGCCACCTCCCGGCTGGGGAAGATCGAGGATGGCACGACTGTTTCTGACTTTGAAGACGAAGAGATCCGCCGCAAGCTTTCCCTTTCCACTGCAGTAATTCCCGTTGAATACAAAGACCATAAGATAAACGTTCTAGACACCCCCGGATACACCGATTTCGTTGGGGAGGTGGTCTCGGCCTTGCGCGTGGCGGATGGGGCGGTCATCCTGGTCGATTCGGTGGCTGGGCTGGAGGTGGGCACCGAAATCGTCTGGAGCTACTGCGACACGTTCAAGCTGCCGCGGTTCCTGGTGGTCAACAAGCTGGACCGCGATAACGCCGATTTCAACAAGGCGATCCAATCCGTGCAGGAATATTCGCCCACCCGGCTGGTGCCGGCGCAGCTGCCCTGGGGTGAAAAGGCTGCCTTCAAGGGCGTGATCGACCTGATCTCGATGAAGGCCTATGCCAATGAGGGCAAGAGCCCCGAGGAGATTCCGGCCGACATCAAAGCGGCGGCCGAAGAAGCCCGCATGAAACTGGTGGAAGCGGCGGCCGAAGGTGAGGACGCCCTGCTGGAAAAATACCTGGAAAGCGGCGAATTGACCAACGAAGAATTGGTGCGTGGGTTGAAGGCGATCCTGCGCTCCCAGGCGTATATCCTGGTGTTCGCGGCAGCCGGTGGGCGCGAACACGGCGTTCTGCCACTGCTGGATGCCGTCATTAACCTGATGCCTTCCCCGAAGGATATCGCGCCGGTGGTTGCCAAGGGCAAGGACGGCGAAGAGCAGCTTACCGCCGTTGATTCCGGGCCACTGGCTTTATATGTCTGGAAAACCACCGCCGACCCATTCGTCGGCAAACTGACCTACTTCCGGATCTATTCCGGCACCCTGCACGGCGATACCCGCATCTGGAACCAGAACAAGAGCGCCGAAGAACGCATGGCCGGCCTATCGATCATGCGCGGCAAGGAGACCATGCCCTTCAAGGCGGTACACAGCGGCGACATCGGTATCGTGGCCAAGCTGACCTCCACAACTACCGGTGATACGCTGTGTGACAAGGGCCATCCGCTGACCCTGCCCATGCCGGTGTACCCGCATGCGCTGTTCCGCGTGGCGATCCATCCCAAGACCCAAGCAGACGCGGCCAAGATCTCGCCGACGCTGACGCGACTGTGCGAAGAAGATATGACGCTTTCCTGGTACCAGGAACCGGCAACCGGCCAGACCATCCTGCAAGGAATGGGCGACCAGCATATCGACGTGGCCATCCGGCGCGCAGAGGGCAAGTTGCAGGTGGGCCTGACCACGGCCGAACCGAAGGTGCCGTATCGCGAAGGCATAACCAAGAAAGCCGACGCCATGTACCGCCATAAGAAGCAGTCCGGCGGTTCGGGCCAGTTCGGCGAAGTCTGGCTGAGGATCGAACCCTGCCCGGAACAGGATTTCGATTTCACCGACGAACTGGTGGGAATGAACCTCTCGAAATCCTACTTGCCGGCGATCGAAAAAGGCATCCATGCCACCCTGCAGACCGGCGTGGTGGCTGGCTTCCCGCTCAGCAACGTGCGGGTGATCGTCTACGACGGCAAGGAGCACCCGGTCGATTCCAAACCGGTAGCTTTCGAAATCGCCGGGCGCGAGGCCTTCAAGCTGGCGGTCAAGGATGCCGGCCCGGTGCTGTTCGAGCCGATCATGAACGTCCGGATCGTCGTCCCGGATGCCAACATGGGCGACGTGATGGGCGACCTGAACAGTCGGCGCGGGCGTGTGCAGGGGACCGAATCGGAGCGCGGGCGCACCGTGGTGGTGGCCCAGGTGCCACTGGCAGAAATGCTGCGTTACACGACCCAGCTGCGCTCCATCACCGGGGGCCGGGGCGTCTTCACGATGGAATTCGACCGTTACGAGATCATCCCGAACCACTTGGCGCAGGAAATCATTGCGACCCACCAAAAGGAAATGGAAGCAAAGAAGGAAGAATAGACTTAAATTGAGAGCGGCCGGCCGGCCGCTCTCAATTTCCCTTGAGGGTGTTGAAATAAGTCCATAAGAAAGGCCAAAGTAAATCTACGAAAGTCATTTTGACTAAAGAAATTGATATTGGCAGTACTTTTCCAGGATCAATTGACCAATAATTGGTCTTCTCT
>JBEKCT010000163.1:0-13127 GCA_050014715.1 Anaerolineales bacterium
AGATATCTCGGACGGATCTCTTCTAATAACTCTCGCTTGCTGCGTTGACTCATCATGTTCTCCTCCGGCATTGCAAAAGCTTCTGCCGTAGAGTAACATTCTTTATGAGGCAACGATACTTTAAATAGTCACATTTAACTTGAGGCAATGCGCACCTGCCTATTCTATGAGGCAGGGTTGTATAATCAGGGGGTTGTTTCCCAAGAATCTAAGCAGGTATGGGACAAAAAGGAATCTCCACAAAAATAATCCTATTATATAAAGTGGACAGGAATTGAATCGTTTATGGAAACCGCCTACCCAGATCAATCACGCCAGAATTACCTGAAGAGGCGCAAGGAACATTGGGATGCCTTCGCGCAAGAGAAAAATCACTGGCATGGTTGGGGGAACAGCTATCACCACCGTCTCGAAGAAATATACGGCTTCCTTATCCCGCCTGGATGCAAGGTTCTTGAGATAGGATGCGGGGAAGGGGATCTGCTGGCGTCCCTGCGACCTTCTATAGGGATTGGCATTGACTTTTCAGAGGAAATGATCAAACGGGCATCGACCAGACACCCTGAGATCCATTTCAAATTGATGGATGCTCACGACCTAACCGCTCTGGAGGGAAAATTCGACTTCATTCTTTTATCCGATACCATCGACGATCTGTGGGACGTACAGCAGGTCTTCGAGCAAATTCATTGCTTATGTGAACGGCAGACGCGCTTGATAATAAATGTCCACAGCCGGGTATGGGAGCTCCCAATCGTATTGGCACAAAGAATAGGCCTGGCAACTCCGACATTGGAACAAAATTGGCTGGGCCGTGAGGATATCGCAAATATTATGAATTTGACCGGTTTTGAGCCGGTGCGGATCTGGCAGGAATTTCTTGAACCCTTCCGTGTCCCAGTGCTGTACGGCCTGGTTAACCGATTTATGGCCCGCTTCTGGCCTTTCAATGAATTAGCCCTGACGAATTTCTTGGTAGCACGACCCTTATTAATTACAAAAGGAAACCCGAAAGTATCGATCATCATCCCGGCGCGCAATGAAGCTGGAAATATTCACGCCATATTTGACCGCGTTCCAGCTATGGGAAGCGAAACCGAACTTATTTTTGTCGAGGGACATTCCGTTGATGATACTTACCAGGTGCTCGAACAAACCATAAAGGCACACCCTGAATGGAAAAGCAAATTATATAAACAGCAGGGCGTGGGAAAAGCCAACGCAGTTCAATTGGGCTTCGAAAAAGCCGAAGGGGATATCGCAATGATCCTGGATGCGGACCTGACTGTGCCCCCAGAAGATCTACCCAGATTCTATAATGCGCTTGTCACCGGAAAAGGCGAGTTCATCAATGGGGTCCGGTTGGTCTATCCAATGGAAAAGCAGGCCATGCAACCGGCGAACCTGATTGGAAACAAGATTTTCAGCATGGTATTTTCGTGGATGCTTGGTCAAACGATCAAAGATACCCTATGCGGAACAAAGGCTCTTTGGATGATCGATTATAAGAAAATTGTGGCCAACCGGTCTTATTTCGGGGATTTTGATCCTTTTGGGGATTATGATCTGATCTTTGGGGCGGCAAAATTAAATCTTAAAATAGTTGACCTGCCGATCCGTTATCGAGACCGCGTGTACGGGGCGACAAATATCTCCCGCTGGAGTCACGGCTGGCTGTTATTAAGGATGGTGGTCTTTACCGCCCTTAGATTAAAGTTCATATGAAAAAGCCCGGCAATTTTCTCAAGGAAGTATTGTCCCATCCAAAATTACGTGGAATCAGTTTGGATGACCCGGAGACTACCGCCATTCGCAAGGATATCATCCTTACGAACAGCTTCCTACGGCGGATCTACAAAAAATGGTATTCCGCCATACTCGCGACAATTCCCGATGGGGATGGTCAGGTACTCGAACTTGGATCGGGAGCTGGTTTCCTGGATCGATGCCTCCCGGTAATTACGTCGGAGGTATTTTACTGCCGGTACGTAAAAACCATCTTGAACGGCCAAGCTTTGCCCTTTGCCAATGGTTCCTTGCGCGCGATCGTTATGACGGATGTATTGCACCATATTCCGGACGCACGCCGATTCTTTCAGGAAGCGGCCCGATGCACCCACCCGGGCGGAGTGATTTCCATGATAGAACCGTGGGTTACCGGGTGGTCAAAAATCATCTACACCCATTTGCATCATGAACCTTTTGATCCGGCTGCTCAGGATTGGTCATTTCCGAGCGGCGGCCCATTATCGGGGGCCAATGGCGCTTTACCCTGGATATTGTTTGCGCGCGACCGGCAGATCTTTGAAAGCGAATTTCCAATGTGGCAGATGATGGATATCCATCCCATGATGCCAATTCTTTACCTTGTTTCAGGCGGCGTTTCCATGAGACAGCTGATGCCCGGGTGGTCGTTTGATTTCTGGAGTCGAATGGAAAAACTCTTAAGCATTGGGGGCAATCCGCCAGCCATGTTTGCCCAAATCATCCTGAAACGGGTTTGATCCATCCGGGAAAAATCATGAAGACTTCAAAATCCATATTACTGCCAAGGATGTGTGTCATTGTCCTTCTTGCAGGTGTCTACAGCCTGGGTTTCATCGTTACTCCTTATTGGGGCAGAACCAATTCAACACCAGAAATGATTTTCTTCCTGGCGCTTACACTAGGAATTGGTGCAATCTGGTCATTTCTCTCCGCCAAAGAATTAATAGTCCGCCTGGAACCATTAAATGCGTGGCAAGTGCTGATCCTGCTGGGCGGGATGGTTGTTCTAAATTTCAAGACCCTTACCATCGATATTCCCTGGAGAGGCGATGAGGGGATCCATATTACAAGGACACTGGCGCTGGCTTCAAGCATCTCGATCATCTGGGTGATCATTTTTATCGTTGTATTTCTTTCCACGGCCACTCTGGCCTGGAAGAAATCCAAATGGTCAATCATCCTGGGAATACTAGCGATTGCAGGGGTGATCTCCTTCAACCTCGTAAAAAATCCTTTGGCCGGGATCAGCTCCTCCATCCTGATGCGTTATCCATTCATTAACTATTGGTTCTACGCGATCATTCCGAGTCTGGCGATGGCGATCAAAGCCAATCCATACCAGGAAGTCTTCTTTAGAGTGGTGCCTTTTCTGAGCACATTTGCGCTGGTGTGGATATTTCAAAGGGACCTTTGCTGTTCGAAGCCAATTCTTAACCTGTTTTGGGGCCTGGCGGTGGCCAGCGTTCCGCTGGTTTATTATTATTCCTCCATCCTATATATTGAAATGCCGGCCATCGCCTTAATGTTGATCGTTTGCTTTAATATCACCAACCTATTAAAGGATGATTTTGAAAAAATCAAGCAAAACCCAGCCTGGTATGCATTAATCTTGACCGGGTTCATCAAGGAAACGACCATACCTTTCCTGGTTTGTTTTGTCGGGTGGAGATTAATTGCCGGCGCAGTGCAAAGGCGATTCTCATTGAAATCGATTAAAACATCCCTATTCAGCCTGAAGGATGAACCTCTCATCGCTGTATGTTTGCTTTTGCCGGTGTCCTTTAATCTTTTTCTGCGGGGAACCCTATCCCAACAGGCGCGATGGTTTTCATTAACGCTGACGAATCTAATCAGACCGATCGTTTACAGCACACTCCTGCGATCTTTTTATGATCAACTTGGCTTGCCTTTCCTTTTGCTTTTTTTGGCTGGCTGTATCTGCCTGTTTTGGAAAAAAGAATTTCTGCAGGCAGGATTCTTCCTTTCACTCTTCGTTCTTTATCCGGCCTTTTTTGCCGTGGATACGCTCATTTATACCGGCTACAGCCGCTTTAATCTCTTCATCATCCCACCAGTTCTGGCAGGAGCGTGGATTTTGATCAAGAGAGTGATGGAGAACAGAAAAATCATCGGGATAATCAGCGCCTGTGCCGTCCTGACGATTAATTTATGGGCGAGCCCGGTTTTCCTCGACGGAACAAAAAAGCCTTTGTGGGGGAACTACCTGACCGACACCTCCGAACATTATTACCCATACCGTGAGGCACTGACATGGTTAAAAACAAAGTATGGGAATGGCCCCATCTTGTTTGCCGGCATGTATTATCCATATTCCTTTGTTTTTTATTTCGACCAACTCAAATGGACACCATTAACCACAGTATCCTATACAAATTATATCGACAGCAATTCCTTATCCCTGTCGCGGGCGCTCGTTCAAGCCGAAGATGACAACATTAATATAGTATTATTCCAGGTGCTGGGTAACGAAAAACCGGAGGCTATTAAAAGTGGGCCAATGTTCTTTGTGGAAAAAATCTTCCAAAATGATGCACACATTCTGATCGTTTATCATAGAAAGCCACAGGAGAGTCCCGATGGAAATTGAAGACGTCTGATACGAAGTGGGGCAGGTGATGCCGGAGAACTGACGGCTGGATGGATCAGCAAAGGATACAGGCTTAAAGTCAGGTGAGCAGGTATGGAATCTTCACGAGGGCTCTGTAGCGCCTTCACACCCAGTTCACAATCGACCGGTACACTTTGGGCAGGATTAAATTATGAAAGTATTCTCTTTTCAACACAGGTTCGAAACGAAGTACATCCGCCTTCACCGCCGGAATTGCCAGGCGTGTGGGGAGTGCGTGCAGGTGTGCCCGGTGGACGTCTTGCAATTGCGCCGGGCACATCACCATGTCAACCTTAAAAACCCACAGGCTTGCAACGGGTGTAAAAAATGCGTGCGGGCTTGTGAAAACGCGGCGATCGAATACACCTATATTCCCAGGTCGCGCTTGAGCCAGCCACAGGTTCAGTGAAAAAACAGCAACCCGGAGCATGGCGCTCAAGAGGCCGGCCTGGAAAGAACCGGTTTATACTAGCTGTTTGGCACCGGCATGGCTTGATCGGAAAGAGCCGGTACCCCAAACGCATGGAAGGAGCGAATGGATGGTGATAAAAGGTGTCAGCTATGACGTGGGGCGGGTGATGGCGGTAAACTGGCGGCCGGAATTCGATCCGGGTGTAGTGCGGCGAGAGCTGGAGATCATCCGGAACGATCTGCACAGCAACGCGGTGCGGATCTGCGGGCTGGAGATCAAGAGGCTGGTCAAACCGGCGGAGACGGCGCTGGAGCTAGGCCTGGAGGTGTGGCTGTCGCCCGAGGTGTGGGATAAGGGGCAGACGGAAACACTGGCGTATATCACCAATGCGGCCGAGGCAGCGGAAAGGCTGCGCGCCAAATACCCCGAGCGGTTGGTCCTGCTGGTCGGTTCCGAGCTGACGCTGTTCATGCAGGGGATCGTACCGGGGCGGAATATTACACGGCGCATGCGCAACCCATCATTCCGGGAGAATGCAGGAAGGAATTTCAAGGAAAGGTCAGCTATGCCTCGCTGATTTGGGAAGCAGTGGATTGGAGCCGGTTCGATTTCGTGGGAGTGGACCATTACCGGACGAGGCTCATCAAGGAGCGCTACGCGGAGATGCTCCAACCATTATTTTCGACCGGCAAGCCGGTTGTCATCACCGAGTTTGGATGCCGGACCTATCACGGGGCCGATACCAGCACGGAGGGGATGGCTGGGGATATTTTGGACTACCGACCAAACCTGCGTGTAGCCTTAACGATGATAACCAACACGATCCGGACGAGGCTGACGGGGAAGCAACTACCTCCGCCGCGCATGCCACTCAAGCCGGGTAACTACATACGCGATGAGGAAATGCAGAAGAGCGAACTGACGGATCAACTAAATGTGCTAGAACGGGCTGGAGCGGCTGGTGCTTTCATCATGACCTTCCTATCCCCGTCTGCTCCTTATAATGACGACCCGCGGCTGGATTTGGATATGAACAGTTACAGCCTGGTGAAGAGCTATGAACACGGCAAGCACGGCACAGCCTACCCGGATATGGCATGGGAGCCGAAAGAAGCTTTTCATGCGGTGGCAGATTTCTATAAAAGGATAAACCAGCCTGGTGACCAGAGTCCGCCGAGGGCTGAAGCCCCCGGCTCAAGGCGACAGCCTGCAGAAGCAGGCTGAACTTAGCCAATTCCAGGGTGTAGATGGCTAACAGGCATGCAGATCTGAGGGACTCAGCAATATAGATTAAGATAGATGTGATGAAACATGATGGTAAAACTGAGTTTACACGCCTGATCTATCATTAGCAAAAGAAATTATTATCTGAAGAGGAAAAACGAAATCAATGGATAATCATTCAAACGGACGATCTGACGAACAGTGGGAGGAATCCGCCCAAAGCGCCAAAAAAAAAGAAGAACGGGTTTCTTTCAAGTCGGTGGCGTGGGGGCGGTTGTTCGGGTACCTGAAGCCGTACCGGGGCAGGATGGCGCTGGCGATCCTGGCGCTATTGATCTCGAGCGGATTTGGGCTGGCCTTCCCGCTGGTGATCGTAAAGCTGCTCAGCTCGGTGACCCAATCCAAGAGCGTCGCCCCGCTCAACAACCTGGCATTCCTGCTGGGAGGAATCTTCCTGCTGCAGGCGGCGTTCTCGTTCCTGCAATCCTACCTGCTGGCCTATGTAGGCGAGCACATCGTGTACGACCTGCGAACCTCCCTGTACGAGCACCTGCAAAGCCTGAGCCTGGATTTTTACGCCAACCGGCGGGTGGGGGATATCGTCTCACGCCTCTCCAGTGACGTGACACAGATGCGGACGATGCTGACCAGTAATTTCACGACGCTGCTCAGCCAGACGGTCACGCTAGTAGGGGCGATCGTGATCGTGCTGACGCTGAATGCCCGGCTGACCCTGTTCATCCTGGCCCTGATCCCGGTGCTGCTGCTGGTGGGGTTCTTATTTGGAAGCCGGATCGAAAAAGGCAGCACGCGTGTGCAGGACCAGCTGGCGGCCTCCACGGTGGTGGCGGAAGAGGGGTTGCAGGGAGTGCGGGTGGTGAAGAGCTTCGGACGCGAGCAATACGAGTCGCAGAGGTACGGGTCCGCCAACGAAAAAACATTTCTTTTGTCCTTGCGGATGGCGGTGTACAACTCAGCCTTTGGGTCGCTGATGATGTTCCTAGGCTTCGGCTCGATCGCGGCGGTGATGTGGTACGGCGGGAGGGAAGTGATTGCCGGGCGGCTGACCCTGGCGCTAATCACGGGTTTCCTGATGTACTTTATCACCATTGCAGCCAGCCTGGGTGGACTGGCCAACCTGTACGGGCAACTACGGGCGGCGATCGGGGGCGTGCGGCGGGTGTTCGAACTAATCGATACGCGCAGCAGCGTGCAAGACGCGCCGGATGCAGAGACCCTGCCGGCGAGCCGGGGACGGATCACGTTCGAGAATGTTTGTTTCTCTTACGAAGACGGGACCCCGGTGATCCAGGATGTATCCTTCGAGATCCAACCGGGCGAGATCCTGGCGCTGGTGGGCCCGAGTGGGGCGGGCAAAAGCACCATCTTCAACCTGATCCCGCGCTTTTACGACCCGACGGAGGGGGTGATCTGCATCGACGGGCAGGACCTGCGCATGGTCAGCCAGGCGAGCCTGCGGGCGCGGATGGCAATCGTGCCGCAGGAGACGATCCTGTTCGGCGGGACCATCCGGGAGAACATCCTGTATGGGCGGCTGGATGCAACAGATGAGGAAATGATGGCGGCGGCGCAGGCAGCCAACGCCCAAGAGTTCATCCAGGCCTTCCCGAAGCAATATGAAACAGTGGTAGGGGAGCGAGGCGCCAACCTGAGCGGCGGGCAGCGCCAACGCATCTCGATCGCACGGGCAATCCTGAAGAACCCGAGGATTCTATTACTGGATGAAGCGACCAGTTCTCTGGACAATGAGTCGGAGGAACTGGTGCAGGAGGCGCTGGACTGGTTGATGCATGCCCAGGGGCGCACCACAGTGATCATCGCGCACCGGCTGAGCACCATCAAGGTGGCGCACCGGATCGCAGTATTGGATGAAGGGCGAATCATCGAACTGGGAACGCATGCCGAATTGATGGAGAAGAACGGGCTGTACGCACGATTGTATTCGATGCAGTTCCGCAACCCGGAAGAGGAATTGGCGGCACTGCTGGCGAAGGCGAGGACGGAAGGAAGAGAGGAAAACAAACCTGAGAAAACGGGAGGAATATTGGATTTGCTGCGAGGAAGGCTATGAGAAAATTTAACCGGAGATACCCAAAAGGACGGAGACGATGTGAAACGGGATGAACGTTCTTATTGGATGGACGGATAGTCTGATAGTCGGTAGTCTGATAGAAAAGAAGAACGGCTAAAGCCGTTACTACAACGGTCTACTGGAATATAAGAACGGCTGAAGCCGTACCTACAACATCAGATAAGGATATTAATATCCAAAAAGAGCAGATGCCCGGGTGAAGCATCTGCTCTTTTTTTTTCGGAGGCCGCCTGTTCTTCTAGGGCATCCGCCTATACTTCACGGGAAGAATTGGTCAGAATTCCTTAGCGTTTGATCAGGAAACCACAGTATTCGCATTTGTATTGGCGGGCGGCATGGCTCGCTGAGGTGTCCAGCGGAGCGCCGCAAGCCGGACATTCGGGCGGGAATTCGCCGGGGACGGGCGTGGAAGCCAAGATCTCTTTGGAAATGACGATCTCCATAATCTCGACTTTGGAGATGCGCATGCCCGAGGCGGGATCTATCTGCGTGTTCAGCCTGGTGCAGATGGCTTCGCCCAGTTCCTCCCGACCCGAGAGAAGCCCGTCGAGAAGGCGCGTCCCGACCATTTCCTTGAGCGTGCTGGAGGAGAGATGCTGGAAATCCTGGCGATCCAGGCTAGCCTGGGAGGCATATTTGACCGGATCGATGATACGACTATAGACAAGCATATGGATGATGACGGGTGCGCGATCGCTGGTGATGCAGGTTTGATCCTGGACATTGAGGGGCTTTTCACTCATAACCACTCTAACAACATGGTCGATGAAGGGGATCTGCATCATCCAGCCGGGGTGCCTGACAAAGGTACTGCCCAGACGGGTGACTACCCACTGCTCATTTGGGGGGACCTTTCTAACGCCGGAGGCAAGCAATATGACAACCACCAGGAAAATAAAAAAAAGGATGCAAAGCAGGGTGGAAAAGAATGCAGCCATAGGTTTTCCTCAGTTATTCGAACAGGCAAGCAAGCAGGTGACTCGAGGGAGAATTATACCGTGTCCTCCAGCCAGGACGATATACGCTGATGGAGGAGAAGAGTTGCACGGCGAGGAACAAGGCAGGGTGCAGATACAACTTACAGGTTGTCCATGGCTAAAGCATAAAGGGAAAAGATATATCTCCACGGATAAACACAAATATAAATGATTATTTTTGTGAATCTGTGTGAATTGCTGTGGTCATCTGTGGGGAATTTCCCTAGCAAATTTGAAACGGTTTTCGACCGGAATAACAATGGAAAGACTGTTCTTGGGGGAAAAAGGTTGTCTCGATCAAGACGGAACCAGCTTAATCCATATACACAAGCTGCCGGTTGGTAAGGGGCAGCTTTATTCTTATCGGGAAAATAAGGCTAGGGAATACCCACCAACCCTAAATTGTCAATATAAACGATACAATATATGTACAATAACTTGACAATATAAAAAAACCATCCTATAATAATGCCAATTAGGATAAAAATAGGAGAATAATATATGGATATCATCGTTATTGGAGCCGGGATCGGTGGAATCGCTGTAGCGGGGCGGCTGGCGAGGGCAGGGCATAAAGTCACCGTAGTCGAAAAGGCCAACCATCCGGGCGGGCGGACGAGTTATATCCAGAAGGATGGATTTCGTTTCGATACCGGCCCGACCCTGTTCTTTATGCCGGAAGTGTTCGCCAAGACCTACCCGGCATTGGGGGAGCGCATGCAGGACCACCTTGACCTGGTTCAGCTTGACCCGACATACCGGGCGCATTTCCACGATGGGACTAGCCTGGAACTGAGCTACAAGATGCCGCGCATGCGCGAACAGCTGGATGCGATTGAACCAGGAGCTTTTGGGCAGTTCCTGAAATTCATGGCGGAAGGCTACAGCAATTACCACTTGGGACTGGACAAATTCGTCGGGCGAAATTTCTATTCCCTGGCGGAGTATTTCGACCTGCGGAACCTGCCGTTGTTATTGAAAATGAAAGCTCTGGTAAGCCATGCCAGCAATACCGCCCGGTATTTCAAGGATTCCCGGTTGCGGGCGGCCTTCTCGTTCCAGAATATGTACCTGGGACTCAGCCCATACGAAGCGCCGGCGACCTACTCCCTGTTACAGTACACCGAGCTGGGGGACGGTGTCTGGTTCCCACGAGGCGGAATGTACCGGACGATCGAAAGCCTGGCGCAGATCGCGACCGGGCTAGGAGTACGCTTCGAATACGGTACGGCTGTCAAACAAATCAACGTAGAAGGCAAGCGCGCCAATGGGATCACACTGGAGGATGGCAAGAACATGCGAGCCGACCTGGTGATCGCCAACGCGGACCTACCATACGTATATTCCAACCTGCTGCCGGACGACGGCACGGCGAGGAAACTAAGCCGCAAACAGTACACCTCCTCGGCTTTGATGTTCTACTGGGGGGTAAAAGGCGAGCGGTCCCCGGAATTGCTGCACCACAATGTCTTCCTGGCGGATGACGAGTACCGGGCCTCTTTCGATAGCATCTTCCATGACCTGAGTCTGCCGCAAACCCCGTCTTTTTACGTCAACGCCCCGGCGCGCACCGATCCAACCTTCGCCCCAATAGACGGGGATGCCTTGATGGTACTCGTGCCGGTGGGTCATATCAATGAAGCCATGCCACAGGATTGGGACAGCCTGCGGGAACGGGCACGCAGTTTCGTGATTGGACGATTGGAAGAACTGGGAGTGAAGGATTTACACAAGCGGATCGTGCTGGAAGAGACAATGGGGCCGCCGGAATATCTCAAAAACCTCAACCTGGCCAAGGGCTCGGCCTTCGGCCTGAGCCACAACTTCACCCAGATCGGCTACTTGCGCCCGCATAACCGACACCCCCGTTACAAGAACCTGTATTTCGCCGGGGCCAGCACCCATCCGGGCACGGGACTGCCAATCGTACTGCTGTCTGCCAAACTGACCGCCGAACGAATCTTGCAAGAACTTGGCCAGGAGAAAGAACCGATCGGAAGACTGGCGCAGCCTGCCGTTCTAAAACACGAATACCCCAGATAAACGGATACCACCCAGAGCAACTGTTCCGTGTAACCGCTAAAGCCGCCCTCCGACCCAGATCCGGCGAAGGCAAACTGATCGAAAGAGTCCAACTGCCGGAAGGAGCGCCGGTTGAAGGCGGCAATATCGCCGGCAAAGACCCGCTCCAGGTATTTTCGGAACCGTTCCAGGTTGGCTTCATCCTGCGCAAGGAACAACTGCGGTTCATTACTTAAAAGCCACGAATGCAGGGCAGGATGGCTGGCATAATGTTCGCAAACCTTTCGAATATAGTTACGGGCCTGCTCCCAAAAGAGCGGGTCATCCAGCGGCCCAATATCCTGCGGGCCGGAGGAAACCCGCATCCAGCCGGGCGGGTTGAGGGCGGTCAGAGTGACGATGATACCCAGCCCGCCGGCAGCGGCTGCTTCAAATACCGCTTCATACTGGGACCAATCCCAGCGGCCCTGGCGCGGCTCGACGTGCGTCCACTGCAGGAAGATACGAACCAGCT
This sequence comes from Anaerolineales bacterium, assembly GCA_050014715.1. Classification (GTDB taxonomy): domain Bacteria; phylum Chloroflexota; class Anaerolineae; order Anaerolineales; family Villigracilaceae; genus UBA877. The sequence continues at coordinate 11,659 of JBEKCT010000163.1, forward strand.
TGAGTCCGGCTTGCGCCATCGTCCGGATGCCGGAGCGCACCTGGTCAGGAGTATCTTCGGTATTTACGTAGTACGCACTGCCCAGCATGACTGCTGGATCAAAATCTGTCATTCTTTTCCTAGCTGGATGCCTGTCTATCGGTTCCAGTCCATTCTATCAAATTTTGTCATTTCGTTAACAACTTTTTGAGTGTGTGCAACGGGATTGGGGGGAAGATATGGGGTTGTCAGGCAAGCAAAGCCCCATTGACTTCCATTCTCCTTCCCTACCCCGGCAATTTCCAAACAGCCTCATTATTTAAAAGAGCGGAATCGCGCGGTATAATGATTATGGATAATAATTCTCCATAAGAAATTAGTTTCAATTATGAATACGCACAAGATCGAAACTCCCTCCCGCTACGAACAATTGCTCGCCAGTCTTCGCCAAAGTGATTATCGCATGACGCCTCAGCGCATGGCGCTGGTCCGCCTGATCGCTTCCAGCGAAGGGCATCCCAGCGCGGCCGAACTTCACTCCCGCATCAAACGTCAGTTTCCCAACATGAGCCTGGCGACCGTTTACAAGACCCTCGACCTGTTGAAGGAGTTGGGCCAGGTGCTGGAGATCGATCTGCACGGTGACAGCCACTATGACGGCAACCGCCCGCAACCCCACCCGCACCTGATCTGCATCAAGTGCAACAAGATCATCGATGGGGAGGCGGATTTCGATCCCTCGGCAATCCGGAAACTCGAGCATTCATCGGGTTACAAGATCCTGCGCTCCCAGGTTTCGTTCTACGGGCTTTGCCCGGATTGTAAAAAGAAAAGAACCTAACCTATCTTTTCTTACTGCTTAGGAATAACACTTATCTCTTAGGAACAGATAAAAGGAGGTGGTTTGCAAGCGAATATCCAGCCAAAATTCTAATTTATGGCGATCAGGTGAAAGACGGACCCATACCATCACCTTTGTTTTTTCACTAATCCAAGATGGGCAGTGCAAATACAAGTAAAGCAATCAAAGAATACACATAACGAAAGGAGTAAATACGATGAGCGAAGAAAGCAAGTGCCCGGTCCACAAACAGACAGCAGGCGGCGGCACTAACAACCAGGATTGGTGGCCGAACTTGTTGAATCTCGATATCCTGCATCAGCATTCAAACAAATCCAACCCGATGGGCGAGGAGTTCAATTATCGCGAGGAATTCAAGAAGCTTGACCTCGCGGCGGTGAAGAAGGATCTGCGTGCGCTGATGACGGACTCGCAGGATTGGTGGCCGGCTGATTGGGGCCACTACGGTGGACTCTTCATCCGGATGGCATGGCACAGCGCGGGTACCTACCGCACCGGCGACGGCCGCGGCGGCGCAGGCAACGGCAGCCAGCGCCTGGCGCCGCTTAACAGCTGGCCCGACAATGTCAACCTCGACAAGGCGCGCCGGCTGCTCTGGCCGATCAAGCAGAAGTACGGCCGGAAGATT
>JBEKCT010000164.1:0-7803 GCA_050014715.1 Anaerolineales bacterium
AAAACGCAGCTCAGAATTTAAATTGGGCTAATTCATTGATAGCGTTTGTCCAATCCTTTCAGCACTTTTCGTTCAGATTGCCAAGTTTCAGTTGTTAACGTACAGTTATTTCAGTCGAGCCATCTGTGGATAATTTGAACTTATGAACGAATGCCTAACCATACAAACCCAATCGGCATGAGCATTTTATTCGTCTCCGAAGAAAATGCCGATGCCGCGGGCAGTCCGGACGGCGTCGCTGGTCAGGTCGACCCGCTTGGGGACCGCCAGCGCCTCGCTGAGCGGAATATCGATCACTTTCCCGTCTCGCAGCGCCACCATGCGGCCAAAAACCCCCTCCGCAGCCGTACGGACGGCCGCCGCGCCGTAGCGGGTGGCCAGCCAGCGGTCGAAGGCGGTCGGCGAGCCGCCGCGCTGGACATGGCCGAGCACGGTGACACGCGCTTCGAAGCCGTGCTCTTCGACGTACCGGCCGACCTCCTGCCCGATCCCGCCCAGGCGCGGCACATACACGGCGTCACCCGGGCGCGCAACCAGCTCCTGCCCGCCCAGCGGCCGGGCGCCTTCCGAGACGGCCAGCAGGCTGAACTTCGAGCCGGCCTGGACGCGCTGGCGGATCTTATTGAGGATGGCGTCGTATTTGAATGGAATTTCCGGGATCAGGATGACGTCCGCTCCTCCGGAGATGCCGGAGTGCAGGGCAATAAAGCCGGCCTCGCGGCCCATTAGTTCCAGCACCATCACGCGATGGTGCGCTTCGGCGGTGGTGTGCAGCCGGTCAAGCGCTTCGGTGGCGATCATCAGGGCCGTATCGAAGCCGAATGTGACTTCCGTGCCGCCAACATCATTGTCGATCGTCTTGGGTACCCCGATCACCGGCACGCCCTTGTCGCACAACTCCATTGCTACGCGCAGGGTGCCGTCCCCGCCGATAACGATGACCGCGTCCAGGTTCAATGCTGCGATGGTCCGGACGATTTCATCCGATACGTCAACGACGGTTTCCTTGCCGGCTTGCAGCACTTTGCGGGCGAACGGGTTGCCGCGGTTGGCTGTGCCCAGGATGGTGCCGCCGCGCGGCAGAATTCCGCGCACGGATTCCAGGCCCAGAGGCAACACGCCCCCGGGTGCGATGAATCCGTCATACCCATCCAGGATGCCGAAGACTTCACAGCCATACACGTTGATGGCTGTTTTGGTAACGGCCCGGATGACGGCATTCAAGCCAGGCGCGTCCCCGCCGCCGGTCAGGACAGCCATGCGCTTCATAAAGAACTCCTTCTTATATCTTGCTCACTCGATTCCCGGATGGACATATTTACCAGGCATTTCCCCCAGGCATCAGGGGCATTCAGAAAATGGAGCAACGACTGAAGTCGTTACTACGGTCAAATGATGATGAACAAAAGAGGCGACCGGCCGGTCGCCCCTCATAATAATTACGGCATGAAATGGGTGAAACGCCAGCTCATTCCAGTCTGCGCGAGAGTGGAATTCAGCCCGATCACCTCGAAACAGGTCGTGCCAGGCTTGAAGGCGAAGGGGCTGCCGTCGGGATTAGTCAGCGAGACCACATCCGTGGCGTTGCGCACCCATTTGACCTTGTAACCTTGCCCGTCCCGGAAGGCATAGGCGTCGCCGCTGCCGACCAGCTGGATGTCGTAAATATTGGGGGCGTAGAGCGGATGGTTGACGTAAAGAACCACCACGTTGGCGAACTCGATCGGCAGGTTGGTCAGGCGGTCGGTCAGTTGTGCGTACTGCTCACCCGCAATGCCGTTATTGGCATCCACGGTGTCGGAGAAGCGTTGATAGGTGCCACTGGTGGGATCGTAGTCCCAGCGGTTGTAGATCGCCCCGGAATAGCGCACATAGACCTGCGTCACGGGGGTGCCTCCGTTGGGCGCGGGGAGTTTAAAGAGCATGTTATTCAGATCCTGCGGACCATTTATGCCCTTCTTGGTGGCATAGGCGCTCAAATCGGCGGTGTTAACCATCAGGTAATCCATGCCTTTCGGATCGTAGCGCGTCAGCGGGGTATTGGCTCCCTCGATCACCAGCCGGTTGGCAAAATCTGAATTGTAGAAACGGCGCATCTCGGCCACATAGGCAGAGCCGAACGCAAACATGGCTTTATAGCCGTCCACGATGTCGGCATCGATGAAGCGTCCCGAGCGGATCGGGCCGACCATGCTGGCATCGTTGCCGTAAAAAATGGTGGCGAAACGGGTGGTGCCTTCCTCGGTGTAATACTCAAAAACGATATCAGCCAGCGAAAGCCCCCACTGTGGGCGGCCATCGCGCGGCAGGTTCTGGACCTTGACCACCATAGGGCGGCGCTGCAGCAAGGCCGGATTGGTGACTTTCAGGCCGGTTAATTGGTCCACATCCGCAGGGAAGTTGGCCGGGCCAAGGCCTTCCACCGGGTAAAGCGGTGTGGGCGTAACGGTCGGTGTATTGGTGGCTTCCGGTATTGGCGTTTCGGTGATGGTTGGGGTTTCAGTCGGGGTCGGCGTGACCGTCGGAGTGGCTGCCGGGATCAGGCCGCAGGCAGATACCATCATCGAAAGGCCAACGAGCAAAAACAATAGCTTCTTCATGGATTGAATTCTCCTTAATTATTTCAGACGTTATCATACCGCATTTGTTCCCTTGGAACGGGCGGGCGCGCTACGTCTAAAGAAGTATTAATAAAAAAGACTGGCTCTGATGAGGAACCCCCCCGTCAACCTTGCTTAATGGGAAGACACAAGATCGGGATTCTTATGGCCGTTCTTGAAAGTCTGGGCGCGTTGCAGCAGGTCGTGCGCCGAATGGAGCGTTCCTTCGCTGACGGTGCCTAGCATTTGCGCCAGCTCGAGCGTGCGCGGCTCGCCACTCAGCCGGGTCAGGTGCGTGAGCGTGCGGCCGTCCTCGATGATTTTCTGCACCTGGAAGTGCTGGTCGCCGTAAGCTGCCAGTTGCGGCAGGTGGGTGATGACCATTACCTGGTGGGCGCGGCCCAGGTTCCACAACTTTTCCCCCACCACACCGCCGACGCGCCCGCCAATGCCCTGGTCAATTTCATCGAAGATGAGCGTGGGAATCTGGTCGGCGCGTGCCAGCACATTCTTGAGCGCCAGCATCAGTCGGGAAGTTTCGCCGCCAGAGACAATTTTTGCCAGCGGCTTCAACCCTTCGCCCGGGTTCGGCTCAACCAGGAATTCCACTTTATCCAGCCCGCTCCCGTCAAAGGCAATCCGGGAGCCATCTGAAAGGGGCACGCCTTCCGGATCGGGCCGGGTCTGGAAATCCACCCCAAAACGGGCGGAGGCCATCTGCAGGTCATCCAGTTCGATCTCAATGGCCTGGCTCATTTTCCTGGCTGCCTCTTTGCGCTTGTGCGAAAGCGCCAGGCCGTTCCCGGAGAGGCTTGCCAGCGCAGACGACTCGGCGGTTTCCAGTTCGGCGATGCGGCTGGAAGCGTTGGAGATATGTTCCAGTTGTTTCCTGGCATCCAGTGCGAAGGCGATGACCGACTCAATACTGCCGCCGTACTTGCGCTCCAGGCGGTGGACCAGGTCGAGCCGCTCCTCCGTTTCCTCCAGGCGCTTGGGATTGTATTCGATCGCCTCCAGGTAATTACGCAAGCTGCGCGCCAGGTCGGCGAGAGTCTCTTCCATCGAGATGGATTGTTCCGCCAGGCTTTTCTGGGCCGTGTCGATCTGGGACAGTTTCGCCAGCGACTGAACCGCCCGCCCGAGCAGATCGCTGGCAGCCGGAGCTTCGGAGCTGCCTTCATCCAGGACCGTCAGGGCCTCCTGAGCCAGCGTGGCCAGGGCTTCGGCGTTGGCGAGACGATCCCGCTCCTGTTTCAAGTCTGAGTCTTCCGCCGGGTGCAGCCGGGCTGCTTCGATCTCTCCTACCTGGAAGGTCAGCATGTCGGTGCGGCGCTCGGCATCCTGTTGAACGGCCCGCAGATCGTGCAATTCACGCCGCAGGCCCAGCAGGTACTGGTGGGCTTTGCGGTAGGCCAAAAGATCGGATTCGATCCCGGCATACCGGTCGAGCAGGCCAAGGTGCGCCCGCACGTTAAGCAGCGATAGATGTTCGGATTGCCCGTGGATATCCACCAAGATTTCGCCCAGTTCTTTCAGCAGTGGTAGTCCGACGCTGCGGCCGTTCACGCGCGCGCTGCTGCGGCCCTCACGGCGGACTTCGCGCATCAATACGACGTAATCCGGATCATCGAGCAGGTCTTCTCGCTTAAGAATTTCGATGGCTGCCGGGCGTTCGGCCCCGACTAGCCTGAACGTGCCCTCCACGCGCGCCAGGTCGGCCTCGGAGCGGATGGAACTGGCCTCCGCACGTCCGCCCATCAGGATGTCAAGGGCGTCCATGATGATGGATTTTCCCGCGCCGGTCTCCCCGGTCAGGATGACCAGGCCCGGCTCGAAATTCAGGTCGAGCTGGTCGATAATTGCGAAGTTCTGGATGTGCAGTTCGGTCAGCATATGCAATAATACGTCGCAACGACACGTAGTAACGACTTTAGTCGTTAATGCGAAAATTAACGGTTAAGCTGAATCCCCGAGAGGCGCGCGTAGACCACCGGTGTGGCGATAAACAGGTAAATGCCCTGGAAGATCAGGCTGATCAGGATATTAAGATTCAAGGAGAATAATTGGAAAAGGATCACCGGCAGGGCTCCCATTACCATCGCCACCGCAATTGTAATAAATAGCGCCCGTGAACGGCGTTTCTTGATTATCAGGCGCACCCCTTCCGCAATAACCACTCCGGCGGTTGGGGCTCCGATAATGATCAGAATCCAGCCGATGAAGCTCAAACCACTGACGAACAGCGCCAGCAGGCTGGCCAGTAAGCCCAGCACTCCGGCCGTGATGAAACCCAGCACATAATCGTACCACTGGGCCGTATCGAAAACCTTCATTTGGCCACGCACGCATTCCTTGCAGCGGTAGCCCGTCGGGGTGCGGACGGCGCATTTTGCGCAAATGGGTTTCCCGCACTTGTTGCAGCGCAAGCTGGTCTCCACACCCGGGTGGTTGGCGCAATAGGTGGGAATGTTAAGATCGATCATCGCGGAAAACCTACCAGCGGGTTCTGGTTCATGTGCGTGGTCAGGTTGCGGTAAAAGTAACCGCGATCGCCAAAGCGTACGAAATATGCCACATATTCTCCGGCACATACATCGACTGCATCTTCTTCAACCATTCCGATGGGAGTCTGACCATCCACGCTTAACACGGCATCCCCACCGCGCAGAGTGATGTTGACCGAACTACCCTCCGAAAGGACCACTGCCCGGTCAAAGGAAAGGTGCGGGGCAATCGGAACCAGCAGGATGTTGCGCAGTTCCGGAGGCAGGATCGGTCCGCCGGCCGCCAGTGCGTAGGCCGTGGAGCCGGTCGGCGTGGCGGCTATCAGGCCGTCCGAGACATAGTTGGTTAATTGCATCCCATCCACGCTGGCAGAGACCCGTACCGGCCGGACCGCGGCGGAACGGCAAACCACGACTTCATTGAGGGCATGCCAGCTCCCGATCGATTTGCCGGCCCGAACGTGCTCGGCGCGCATCATCATGCGATTTTCGATCCAGTATTCCCCTTTAAGCAATTGGTCCAGGGCGGAATGCCATTGCTCGCGCCCGAATTGCATCAGAAAGCCCAGACGGCCCATGTTGATCCCCAGGATTGGCACTTTGCAGGGAGCGCATAGATGGCTGGCCCGCAGCATGGTGCCATCCCCGCCCACTGCCACCAATAAATCAACCTCGCTGTCTTTGACGCGCTTCCGCAAGGAGGCATCGTCCACTTTGCCGAAGGTCGATTCCAGGCCGTGCTCATTCAAATAAGAATTGATCGCGGCGGCTTCTGTCAGCGCATCCGGGATTTGGGGATAGGCCGCCACGATGACCCGGCGGGGAGGGACTGGAATGGTGGACATTACAATATTATACCGTAGGGCAGCGGGCAGGTCGCACCGAAAGAGTCACTTTTCTTACGCGACTCTAATGGATTTGGACGGTTTTTGACTTGACAAATACATAAGAAATGGATATATTTCGGTCTTCTTAACTAATTAGGAACATTAACTATGTCGCCAACGAAAGTATTTACGGAAGTGATTCGTGAATGGTCGGAAGTCTTCATGCAACGCTCAATGCGTGATTTCCGAAAATTCATGGATGAGACTGGCTTGTCGTTCTCGCAAATCAATATCCTGATGCGCCTGATCCATGCCGGTAGTACCGGGGTATCTGAGATCGGTGAACAACTCGGTGTATCCAACGCGGCGGCCAGTCAGGCCGTGGACCGGTTGGTGATTTTGGACCTGATCAAACGGACGGAAGACCCGGCCGACCGACGCGCCAAACAGCTGGCATTGACCCATAAGGGCCATACGTTGATCGAGAGCGGCATCGAAGCCCGCAGCCGCTGGGTCGAAGGTCTGACGGATGCCCTGACGCCGGAGCAGCAAACCATGATCGTTTCCGCCCTCACCCTGCTTACGGCAGCTGCCCGGACCACCGAAGAGTAGTTTCCACCCGGACTGCTCATACTTCCTTCATACTCACTTCACAACCTGTCGTTATTATCCGACTTGGATTATTTATTGATAAGGAGCAACTAACCCAATGCTACGATTGGCAAAATATCTTAAGCCATATATTTTCCTGATCCTGGGTGCTGTAATCCTGCTGTTCATTCAGGCCAATGCTGATCTGGCTCTGCCGGACTACATGTCAAATATTGTTGACTACGGCATCCAGCAGGGTGGCATCGTTGATGCCGTACCGCAGGCCATCCGCCAGAGCGAAATGAACCGGTTGGTAATCTTTTTGAGTGCGCAAAACAAAGCCGCCGTCCTGGGCGATTACACGCTGGTGGACCAGAGTTCCCCCGCTTATGCTGCCGATGTAAAAATCTATCCCGACCTTGCGAAGGAGCCGGTCTATGTCCTTAACAAGGTTGACCAGACCGAGATCACCAAGCTGAACCCGGTCATGGGCAAGGCCCTGCTGGCGGTCTCGGGCATTGAACAAGCCGTGGCCAACCCCACCGCCGCGCAGTCTATGATTCAGATGTTCGGCGCGAACGTTTCAAAATTGATGTCCAGCATCCCGGCCGGAACGGATGTCTTTGCCTTGATCCAGAAACTCCCGCCGGCGGTTCTCAGCCAGATCAACACCACCGTTGACCAGAAATTCGCCACGCTGGGAAACGGCATGATCGTCCAGATGGCCACCGCGGCGGTAAAGAACGAGTACATCGCCCTGGGGATGCAAACGAACAACCTCCAGACGAATTATATTTTGCACATTGGCATGCTGATGCTGCTGCTGACGTTGCTTTCCGGCGCCTGTACTATCGCGGTGGGCTACCTTTCCGCCCGTACAGCCGCCGGGTTGTCGCGTGATCTGCGCCGGAACGTATTCGAACGCGTCGAAAATTTCTCCAGCACCGAGTTCGACAAGTTCTCCACAGCCTCGCTGATCACCCGCTCCACCAACGACATCACCCAGATCCAGATGGTGGTGATCATGATGATGCGTATGTTCATTTACGCCCCCATCATCGGCATCGGTGGAACCATCCGGGCCATCGGCAAGAGCCCCAATATGTGGTGGATCATCGCACTGGCTGTGGTGATCATGTTCGGCATGATCATGGCGGTCTTCTCGGTCGCCCTGCCCAAGTTCAAAGCCATCCAGAGCCTGATCGACCGGCTCAACCTGGTACTGCGCGAGAATCTTTCGGGCATGATGGTCATCCGGGCCTTCAACATGCAGAAGTTCGA
>JBEKCT010000165.1:0-7779 GCA_050014715.1 Anaerolineales bacterium
GCGGTTGCCCCGCTTGTCGTTTTTACCCTCCGGATAAACGCCATGTATTCAATTCTAGCCCATCCCAAAACTCTGCCTAGTGTCCCGAAATTTCAAGTTTTACTCGATAAAATACTAAAAAAAGGGGAGGATGATAAACTCAGGTGTTTAAAATGTTCGGTAACGAAATTCTATATATATCTTGTCGGCGCTTTCGAATAATGTTAAAATGAAAGCAATCGTAACCACCCGCAAACATTAGAAAAATAATTGGTATGGCAACTTCCACCGACCTCTACCCCACCGAACGGCAGCAGCACATCCTGACGTATCTCATTCGCAACGGGCGCGCCAGTGTATCAGAGTTGAGCCAAATGTTCGGCGTTTCGGAGGTTACCATCCGCGCTGACCTACAGACCCTGGTTGCCAGTGATTTAATCGTACGGACACACGGCGGGGCTGTGCTTGCCCCCCGCGCCCCCGAACTTTCGCTAACCCTGCGCCGCCAGCAACAGGTGGACGCCAAAGAGCGCATCGGGACCGCTGCAGCCGAATTTGTTGCCAATGGTGACGCAGTTTTCCTAGATGCCTCCAGCACCTCCCTGGCCCTGGCGCACGCCTTGCGCCAGCGGCGCGACCTGACTATTCTGACCCACAGCCTAGTGGTGGCCCAGTCCTTGCTGGATGCCTCCGGTGTGACCGTGGTGATGACCGGCGGGACCCTGCAACGCGAGACCGTCTCACTGATGGGCACCGACGGGCTGGCCATCCTGCACAACTATAACCTCAAGACCGGCTTCTTCGGCGCTCATGGCTTAAGTTTCCCCGAGGGTCTCACCGACGTGAGCGCCGGGGAAGCCGAGGTCAAACGCCAGGTCGTGGCGCTGTGCCGGCAGGTGGTTGCCCTGATCGACGCGACCAAGTGGGGCCGCGTGGGGCCGGCTTCCTTTGCCCACCCCCGGGATTTGCACGTTATCGTCACTGATACACATGCTCCGGCCGGCCTGGTGGAGCAGGCGCGTGCCCTGGGGACGCGGGTGATGCAAGTGTAAATTCATATTCATGGTTAAGAAAACCGTTGAACGCCTTCTCGATGCGCTCTGCGGTTGAAAAATTAATAATTGATCCATCCATCCAAACTAAGGAGTATCGTTCATGCCTACCAAAACCACCGTCAAACCATCCCGCCTGGAGATCGTCTCAGCCATGATCGAGGAACAGGGTCTCACCAAAGAGCAATTAATCGGTTACCTGCGCCAAGTGATGGAGATCCGCGCCCTCGAAAATAATATTGCTAATCTGCTTAGCAAAGCTGTACTCAAAGGCGCTTCGCACCTCTACGCCGGCGAGGAAGCTGTAGCCGTGGGAGCAGTCGCGGCTCTACGTGACAATGACCTGATCACCAGCACCCATCGCGGTCACGGCCACGCGCATGCCCACGGTGACGCGCATGCCAAGACCCCCGAAGCCAAGCAGGAGCATTACGACAAGATGATGGCCGAAGTCTTGGGCAAATCCGGCGGCTACTGCAAGGGCAAGGGTGGCTCGATGCACATCGCAGATGTCGAACACGGCAACCTGGGTGCCACAGGCATCGTCGGTGGCAACATCCCGGTGGCGGTCGGCGCAGGGCTGGCACAAAAGCTGATGAAGACCGACCGTGTGGTCGTATGCTTCTTTGGTGATGGTGCCGCCAACACCGGCAACTTCCACGAGTCGCTCAATATGGCCTCCCTGTGGAACCTGCCGGTTATCTTCGTCTGTGAAAATAACCTGTATGCCATGTCGGTGCCGTGGAACAAGGCCACCAAATTGCCGGATGTGGCCAGCCGGGCCTGCGCCTACGGCATCCCGGGTGAGGTGGTGGACGGTATGGACGTGCTGGCCGTGCGAGGTGCGGTGGCCAAAGCCGCCGAGCGCGCCCGCGCCGGGGAAGGCCCCACCCTGATCGAAGCCAAGACCTACCGCTGGTTCGGGCACTCCCATTCTGACCCGCGTTCCTACCGCACCCGCCAGGAAGAGGCCATGTGGAAGGAGCGCGACCCGATCACCGTCATGAAAGATAACCTGCAGGTGGTCAAGATGCTGACCGATGGCGAATTTGAATCGCTCGAAACCGCCACAGATGCCAAGCTGGAAAAGGCCATGCAGTTCAGCAATGCCTCTCCCGAGCCCAAAGCCGAGGAGGTGGAGACCGACGTTTTTGCACCATCTAAATTTACCCCGTCTGACTATGAGACCGACCGCCGCCTGCGCCTCGCCATTGCAAAAGGCGAGGTCAAGCGCGAGATCTCTTATGCCCAGGCGCTGGTGGAGGCCGCCCGTGAAGAGATGCTGCGCGACCCCAAAGTTTTCATCATGGGCGAGGACGTGGGCCTGTACGGCGGCGCCTATGGCGCCACGCGTGACCTGTACAAGGAATTCGGCGAGTGGCGCGTGATCGATACGCCCATTTCGGAAGCCACCATCGGCGGCGCAGCCGTCGGGGCGGCCATGGCCGGCATGCGCCCGATTGCAGAGATCATGTACGTCGACTTCACCCCCCTGGCCATGGACCAGATCGCCAACCAGGGCGCCAAGAATCGCTATATGTTTGGCGGCAAGACCAGTGTCCCGATGGTGATCCGCACCGAGGGCGGGGCCGGCCGTGCCATTGCTGCTCACCACTCGCAGAGCCTGGAATCATTGTGGACACACTTCCCCGGCATCTACGTGGTCATGCCCTCCACCCCCTACGACGCCAAAGGCCTGCTCAAAGCTGCCATCCAGGATGATAATCCGGTCATGTTCATCGAGCATAAGATGCTCTATAAGGAAAAAGGCTACGTTCCGGAAGAAGAATATATCATTCCCTTCGGCGTAGCCAATATCATACGCCCTGGCAAAGATGTAACCCTGGTGACCTATTCGCGCATGGTTTACCGCGCCCTGGAAGCTGCCGAAAGCCTCGCCAAAGATGGCCTGGATGTGGAAGTGATCGACTTGCGCACGCTTAAGCCGTTGGATATCGAAACCATCGTGGCCTCGGTCAAGAAGACCGGGCGTCTGGTATGTGTCAGCGAAGCCTACGAAAACACCGGCTTTATCAACGAAGTGATGATGCAGGTCAACGAGCAGGCTTTTGACTATCTGGATGCGCCGATGGTGCGCGTCGCCTCTGCCAATGTGCCGATCCCGCGCGCCGAGATCCTAGAAGACGGCGCCATTCCAAACGTTGCACGCATCCTGGCAGCCTGTCGAAAGGTGGTGAGTTAATGGCGGAAGAGTTTTTCATTCCCAAACTCGGCCAGACGGTCGAGGAAGTCACCCTGGTCAATTGGCTAGTCCAGGACGGCGCCAAGGTCACCCAGGGCCAGCCTGTCATGGAAGTGGAGACCGATAAGGCGGTTTTCCCCGTGGAGGCTAATGCCCGCGGAACCATCCACCTCGGCCCATATAAGGAAGGCGATATTTTACCGGTGCTCACGGTGGTGGCGATCATTGGCAAACCGGAGGACAAATTCGAAATCAATGGAGTAGAGTCTGTGTCACCTGCGCCAGAGATGAGCCTGCCCGCCTCTGCCCTTCCCGCTGCCGGCCCATCCGCACCCTCCACCGCCTCCGGGGAAGGCGAAAAACTCTTTGCATCGCCGCGCGCCCGCAAGGTTGCCGTCGAGAAGAATGTCAATCTTGCCGCGCTGACACCCACCGGCTACGGCGGATTGCGGGTTGCCGAGCGGGATGTGCAGACCTTCCTGGCCCAGGTGCTTAAGGTCACCCCGGTAGCGCAGCGCATGGCCGCAGAGAGCGGGGTTGACCTGCGTGCGCTTTCCGGCACCGGCCCGGGCGGACGCATCGTCAAGGATGATATTGCTCGTACTGTGCAGGCCCAATCCTCGATCATTCCTCCTCAATCCTCAATCCGAAATCCTCAATCCGAAATCCTCGAGCGTATCCCCCTTAAGGGCGTACGCGCCATCATCGCTGAGCGCATGGCCACCAGCGTGCATACCACCGCCCGCGTGACCCTGGTCACCGAAGCGGATGCGACCGATTTCGTGGCCGCCCGGGCGCGCATCAAAAACAAGGTGGAAGAGGATTGGGGCTTCGCCCCCGGCTACAACGATCTGCTGGCCCGCATCGTGGCCAACGCGCTGCGCCGGTTTCCATACATGAATGCCCGCTTGGCGCCGGACGCCATCGAAATCCTCGGGCATGTGCACATGGGCATGGCCGTAGATACCGAACGCGGCCTGCTCGTCCCGGTCATCCGCGACGCTGATCAAAAGAGCCTACGCCAGTTCGGTAGTGAGTTCCGGCTACTGGTGGAGCGAGCACGCAACAACCGCTCGCTGCCAGACGACCTGACCGGGGGCACCTTTACCATCACCAATCTGGGAATGTACGAGGTGGACGCATTTACTCCCGTAATTAACCTGCCCGAAGCAGCCATCCTGGGTGTGGGACGGATTGCGCCCAAGGTGGTGGCCTATCACGATGAGCCTGCCATCCGCCAGATGTGGACGCTCAGCCTGGTCTTCGACCATCGCCTGACCGACGGCGCACCAGCCGCGCGCTTCCTGCAATACATCAAACAACTGATCGAGGAACCCTATCTCTTGCTGGCCCAATGAAAAGAGATTTTCAACAACTTCCGTCCCAAGCAACGCCCATGCCTTATGCGGTACCATCCCTGGCCGACCTACCCAGCAGTCTCCAAAAGGCTGCTATGCAATCAGTAGGTTCAACTGAAAAGCCAATATTAATCTGCGTTTTTCCTGGCCGGACCTGCCTGAAGAATCAACAAAGCTGGGAATATGTTGATGAACAAGCATTGTTATTCACTGGCGATGGTATTTTTCAGATTCAAGCACCCACCTCACCCGGACAGGATGCCAGGATAATTTATTTACACGTGCTTGATTTGCTGTACACCCGCCTAAGCCTGCTACTAATGTATGGGCGTCTGGAGCTCGTTGATGAAAGCCTCTCCCGAGTAGTCGTGGAATTCAATGCAGCCGGCTTTGATATTATCCAGGCGGGTTTACAGGAGCTTTTAGGGATTTCCTGTGGAAGAAATACTTTTTCCATCCCAAATGCGCCTCAAACACAAACAATCCAGAGTGAACTCGGGAAGCTTTCATTTAAATTTAAGAATGGCTTATATCTTTATGGCTTACTGCCCGAGGAGCATGTATTAGGATTTGTTTTTCAACCCGCCATCTGGGGCCAGCGTTGGCATCTCTTTCCTTTAAAAATGTCAGAAACAACTTTGCTGGCGTTGACTGATAAACAATTAATTGTCGTGGAAGAGCAATCCCGGAGCAGGTTTCCTGCCTATGGTTGGATATTTACTTTCTATCCACGAAAAGCGATTAAAAATATTGGGGTAACTTCCAGTAAGGTCTGGCAGGGATTGATCATAGAAAGCAAGAGTAGAGTCGGTTTGAATGATCAGAGGATATTATTGGAACAAGTCAATAGCTTGGCCTGGCAGGAGTTATGGCCAAAGTACTGCTAGCGCCCCCGCCGCCATGCAGGAAGGGAAAAGGAAGGGCGACCGGATCCTCATCCAAGGCCTGCTGGCAAGGATTAAAATCACCCTGTCGTAATCTTCCGGCATTCCTGGTGCTTACTGGATGGCAGAAGCGAATACCAAAAAAGCTTGTGCATTCAACCGGAGATCCTCCCATGCCCGTTAATCTGCCTTTCCCTATTTCCTGGGTTTCGGCGTTAACCCAATTTTTGATTTTCAAGAGCGTTCAGATAATTCAAAGACATTGCCACAACTGCCGACCATGCCAATATCTTGAATTCTCCTTTTTTCAAAGCACTCTCAATTTCATTTTGATTGAGAAACAATAAATCTTGATCTTCCAGGTCATCGCTGTTTGGCTTGGCTACTTGTTTTGCATGCAGAGCTAAAAATAAATACATCGTTGCTATGCCGCGGTTGGGGTCTAAAATGTAACTCCCTAGATCAATCCAATCTGATGCTTTATATCCCATCTCTTCAAGCAATTCTCGTTTTGCTGCACTAAGAGGTGTTTCGTTTGGTTCAAGCATGCCGCCTACGGGAGCCAATGATGTTCCTTCCACTGCATATTTTGTCTGCCGAAAACAGAGGAATTTCTTATCGTCTGTTACTGCAAGAACAATAGCGGCATTTGGAATGATGAGCCAAGGCCAATCGGGAATTATTCTTCCATCAGGGAGTTTTATAGCACGACTTTCAACTGTTAGGAATTTACTATGCCTGAGGATGGTCTTTCTTGAAATAGTTTCCCAAGGGCGTAATTCTTTTTTGCTCACTTTTTCTCCCTTTTGATATGACGCCATTTGTTACACAGAGAGGGTTAACTTTGATTCGATAAATAATACCTGCATAACATACAACTTGCCCCTGGTATGTTAGCATCTCAATAACTCTCGATTGAGATGCGATGGATACGTTTTGGAGTAGTCTCCTTAGTTGTCGGGAAAGGGGACGTACTGCTCCCGGCGTGCGGCGTGTCAGCCAGCCGAGAAATTATTTGAGAAGCCTCAGGTAAGCTCGTTAGGATGTACGGCTGCCCGTTCTGCTCATATAACCCGGGAAAATCATTGAGTCTGCCCAAGTTTATTAGTGATGTCTGTGCAGAAATATCAATGTGCCCGGCCCATTATATCTCATCAGAGGTATGGTTATGACGCACACCCCGAATATAAATCTGGTAGGTGTCATATTCTTTTCACGGGAGAATCATTTGTTTTACAGCCCCCAAGAATATACTCACACCTTACCAACTCGGAACAGGACCTGGACTTGCTCTCCTTGATTCATACCTGCACGACGCGCCCGATTTCATAAAGGAGTTGCAACAACATATGCTGGATATCCTCGCCAAAGCCCCCGACGCTGAGCATGCTCGAGACCTCCTGTCTGAAGTGCATGGGCTCGTCCGCCGCCGGCTGGCAACCTTGAAGCGCGGGCGCATACCGCCTGAGAAACTGATCGTTCGCCAGACCCTCAGTCGCGAGCTGGATGCCCACCACTCCCCCTTTCCGACTGCCCTAGCAGCGCGCCAACTGGCAGAATACGATAAGAACTTGCGCCCTGGCCATCCAGTGCGTTTTGTGTACACGCTCGGAAAACCGGGCGTATCGGCCTGGGTCAAAAAGCTCAAACAAGCCGGGGTTCCTTTCACGCTGTGTAACGGAAAATGGATTCAGGATGATGAACATACCTGTAACCATCGGCGAAAAAGCACTGGAATCCCTGTCGCGGTTTTGTCAAGTTCGGGGTCAGACCGCTTTCAGGTTGATGGCAAACGGAAATACCTACCCCTTACCAGGGAGGCAAGTGCGGGCTGCCCTGCACGGGCACGACTGGGATGTCAAGTCGGCGTTCTTCAGCGAACCAGAGCTTATACCGGAGGTACGTGTTCGCCGGGATTGCACGCTGGGCGGGCGTAATGAAAAAACTACCGGGGGTCCATGCCCTGCTCAATGAGGCGGCGAATGGACCAAGCCAGCCGGAGAGCAGTTTTTACGGTTGATGCTGTCGTAGAACAGGTCGATTTACTTACCGTATGGCAAGAGTAGCAAATAATTTGAATTGAGGAGAAAAGCAGAAACGGCTAAAAAAACTGTCAAAAAAGTACGTGTGGCAATCGTCGACGTGGGCAACTGCACCTCCTCGTTGGTGCAGGGCGTCGAGTTCTATAAGAACGCCAGTGAAACCGACACCGTTCCCGGCCTGATGCATGTCAACCTGGGCGGGTACCATATCCATGACATCGAGTTTTCGGCTGCCTTCGATGTGGTCGATACCAAGGTCGG
>JBEKCT010000166.1:0-7691 GCA_050014715.1 Anaerolineales bacterium
GGTGCAATGCCTTGCGGAGCATGCGACAACCAATCACTGATTCGGAGGGTCACCTCGGGCAGGATATCTTGATACGGCAGGAAGACTGCCTCGACCAGGCAGGCATTTTCTGGTTCATCCGAAGCTAGTTGGGCCTGCAAAGCCCAACTGAGCCCGTGCAATATGGCAGCTTTCGCCTGGTTATCCAGGGTAGGATGGTCTTCAATTTCATCAATTGCGCGCATGCATAAATATGCCGCGCCGATCGTCTCTTGCAATTTAACGGGCAGACGGACTATCGGGATAAAAAAAGTCCGGCTGGTTTCTTTAAGCACGCGTAAAACGTCTGAGTGATGAGTCATAAGGAAGGGATGGAAATAAGATTACAGTGTTAACCCCGTATTATGCCAGCAGTTCCCTTTTTTTGTGTAAAGCATTCAACAGACCAGCCAGCAGCTCTCCACCTTCCTCGGGTAGAACCGTGCGTGGATCCAGCAGGATGCGGTCTTTTTCTGTGCGGGCAATGATTGGAGGGTGTTGCAATCGTAGTTCTTTAAGAAATTTGTCCGGACTTTTTACATTCATTGACAATAGGAAAGTGGGCAGACTATCTTCGGGCAAGCTGCCCCCTCCGATGGTTGACCTTCCTGCAACAACCTCGCCCAGACCGATTTTTTTCTTCCAGCCTTCGGCAATTTGGCGAATCTGGTCAGGTGTCAATGCCATCATTCGCCAGACAGGGATTTCGCGCTCCGCCTCGTCTTTGAGATAATGCAATAATGTGGCTGCCAGCGCGGCCAGGCAGAGCTTGTCGGCGCGTAAGGCGCGTGCCAGAGGATGTTTTTTGATAACGGCGATCAGCTTACCCTTGCCGATGATTACCCCGGCCTGAGGACCGCCGAGCAATTTGTCTCCGGAGAAGCACACCAGGTCAACCCCGCTCGCCAGGGCTTCCTGGATGGTCGGCTCGTGGGCCAATCCGTAACGGGTGGTTTCGAGAAGTGTACCTGAACCAAGATCATCAACACATGGAACTCCCCGGCTGTGCGCCAGGATGACGATATCTTTCCAATCCGGTTCTTCGGTGAAGCCTATCATCTTGAAATTTGATCGGTGAACATGCAGAACCATTGCAGTCGGTTCTTCCAGCGCTTCCTCATAATCGGCCAGCCGGACCTTGTTGGTGGCGCCTACTTCGACAAGTTTTGCCCCGGACTGTTTCATAACATCCGGGATGCGGAACTCGCCTCCAATTTCGACCAATTGCGTGCGGGAGATGACAACCCGCTTCCGCCTTGCGAGGGCGGCCAGTACCAACAACATGGCAGCGGCATTGTTATTTACAATAATTGCCGCCTCTGCACTGGTAAGACGCTTAATTAACTCCTCGGCGTGAATCAGACGTGAACCGCGCTTACCAGTCTCCAGATCAAATTCCAGGTTTGAATAACCGTGGGAAATCATTTGCATCGCCTTCAGAGCGGCGTTGGAGAGCGGTGCACGGCCCAGATTGGTATGCAGTATCACGCCACTGGCATTGATAACCGGCAAAAGGGTTGGAGAGGTCCATTTCTCCAAGAGGGAAGCTGCATCATCAAGAATGTGTTGCTGGTTTGGAATGGTACGAATTTCATTCGTCGTAACGCGTGCCCGTATTCCATCAAGCGCACTCCGAAGAGCTTTGAGAGTGGCCGGGCGGCCATAACTCGCGATAAGTTCAACCGCCAATTGAGTCTGGAGAAGGTGCTCTACCGAGGGAAGTTCGTGCAGATTCATGCTTTGGAGGATGGGTTCATGTCCGCCGGTGGTTGTTGGTCATCCGACACGGACTTTGGCTGCCAGTGAGCTTTCTCCCGCATGCGAATCAGATACTCGATGGCAACCAGTCCGATGGCAAGCCCCAAGCCAGTCCATAAGGTAACCAGACGAGCTTGTTGCAACCAAACCAGCAAGGCCCCATACACGCCGACCCAGATCGCCTGCCGTACAACCACGGTAGACCCGGCTGGTGGTTCAGAGCGGAAGCGCAGATTGAGAAACCAGGTCACCGGCATGGCAAGACCGGTAAGCCCAAGGGTGCCGCCGAAGAAGAGCAGCCAGCGTGCCCATACGGTGGGTTCAAGGGTAAAAACGGCAAAGGCAACTGCGCCCCAGCCGAGCACAAACAGGCTGATGGCTGAAGAAAGGTAGGGACGGAAGGAAGAGTTCGGGCGAGATTCCATTGGATTGAATTATACTTCAGGCCAGTTCGCTCTGGTATTTTTCTGCAAACAATGCCGGTTGTCCACCGGTATGCCAGAAAAGAACAGTCTCTTCTTTTTTGAAAAATCCCCTTCGAATAAGATCAATCAAACCCGCGGCAGCCCGACCGGTATAAACCGGGTCGAGCAGCAGACCTTCATATTTTGCGAAAAGCTGGATGGACTCCCGTTCCACATCGGTCAGGATGCCATAGCCGGGGGTGGCATAATCGGCGTTTACCAGCACCTGGTCAGGAGAGAATTCGATGTGCGGCCCCATTCGCACGGATGTCTCGGAGGCCAATGCTGCCACGCGTCTCTGCAAGACTGCTTGTGGCTCATCCACGCTGATGCCAAGCAGTCTACCAGTATAGTTGAATAGGTTTGCACCCAGAACCAGGCCGGCCTGGGTCCCGCCGGAGGATGAAGCAAAAATAACCCATTCGGATTTTATTCCCTGTCCTAATAACTCTTCCATCGCGAAAACATATCCTAGCGCGCCTGTTGAATTGGATCCACCATAAGGAACCAGGTAAGGCTTATGTCCTTGTGCGAGAACTTTATCGAAGGTATCTGCAAGAAGGTCGTCACGTTGGTTCTTTTCTGACCAGATTATTTTTGCTCCAAAAAGTTGGTCCAGCAGAAGATTGGCGCTGGCTTTGGCAGGCGGTTGGCCGACAAGTACCAGGAGGCAATCAAAGCCAAATTTAGCCGCCGCCGCAGCCGTCTGGCGGCAATGGTTGGATTGCAGGGCTCCAGCGGAGATGAGAGTGTCTGCACCGCTGGCCTGGGCTTCGGCCACCAAAAATTCGAGTTTACGGGTCTTGTTGCCGCCAAAGGCAAGGCCGGTCTGGTCGTCGCGTTTGACCAATAGATGCGGTCCATTCAGGGCTTTTTCCAGCCGCGGCATGGTTTCAATGGGAGTTGGAAGGTGGGCAAAATGGATGCGAGGAATCATCTTTTTCAAGCTCCAAGACTTTGGCGGGTGCGGGCTTTTCCGCGTCTGCGCATAATATCCATCACGCGAGGCAGCACTTCTGTATATATTTTATAGAGCATAGGATTGGGAGTGAAATCCCACGCACCCAGGGTCCGTAAAACAAATCCGCCCAAGCCGTCTTTGAAACGGAAGACACCCCATAAATCGTCACTCTGGTCGAACTTGTCCGGGGCACCCCACAGATTATACAATTTAATGTCCAAGCTTTTCGCCCGCTGAATGGCTTCCCACTGAAGCAGGTAATTCGGCATTTTTTCCCGGTGTTCGTCACGGGACATGCCAAAGAGATAAATAGCCTGACCTGCAAAATAGAACATCGAGACGGCTCCGACCGGTTGTCCGGCGACTTCGGCAATAAGCGGCTCGTGGAACGGGGTTGCACGGGAAGGAGCACCGGGCAATGGATTACCAAATGTATGCCAGACAGTCTGGTAGTAGCCTTCTTCCCGAATTAAAAATCTATCCCTGACAGAGGTCTCTGCATACATTCGATACAAGGTGGGTAAATCATCCACCGTGCCAACCCGCACCGAAACACCTTTCTTCTGCGCAAGATGAATGTTGTAACGAGTTTTTTGCTTCATGCGTGCTAGCAATTCGGCAGTTGTAGGAGATAAATCGATCAGGACGGTATTGCGGAATTGGATTTGATCCTGCGAAAATTTCCAGCCCGACTGTTCCAAGGTATTCCGGACTGCCTGCCCGACGGAAAATTCGGTCGCTTGCTTTGCTCCAGGAACGCCCTGCCCGAGCGCCACATCCGGATCCAGCTTGACAAAGATCGCGCCCTGTCGTTTTGCAAATATTTGCAGATCGGCCAGGACGCGCTGGCAGAGCAAAGTGTTGTTCCAATCCAGGTTGGGACCTTTTGGAATGTAAAGTACGCATACCTTTTTTGCGAATCCACCCACTGGAATGCTGCGTTTAAGTATCATTGCGGCACCCACGGGTGGATTACTGGTGGGTGCATTCGGATCGTTCCAAATATACGGAAAAGGTTGCCAGCCGTATTTAGCCTTGACCTGTGACCATTCCCAGGTCTGCAGGAGATGCGGCAAAGGCAGGGATGCAATCAGTTCGTTCCAGGTTTGCGGAGTGCCAGAGAACCGGAGCATGGTTTCAGTCCGCGCCTGAACCGGAGAAACGCCAGAGGTAGAGTTTGTAGAGCAAGGGATTGTAGACGCGGTCCAGCGGAGGCTGCGACCGTTTAATCGATCCGCCAAAGCCCCGTTTGAAACGGTAGACCCCCCACAATCCGTCTTCACGCGCATCGGCCTCATCGTCTTCCACGTCCGTGGCTTCATCGGGTATGCCCCACATGTCGTAATCGGTGCAACCCTTCGCAAGGGCCCAGCGGATGGTTTCCCATTGGAGAGGATAGGTTGGTTTGCGGTTTCGTTCCTTATCCCCGGAGGCGCCATAAAAGTAGTAGGCATTCTTGCCATATGCAAATGCCATGACGGCTGCAAGGGTTTGCCCTTGGAAATCGGCCACAAAGAGCTCACACATACCTTTGGGGTAGAAAAGCTCATAGGCGCGCTGGTAATATTCCAGCGAATGAACATTGAATTCCTCGCGCTGGCTCGTGACGCTTATCAAGCGATAAAAGTTATTCAGGTCATCTGAACAATGAACGACAACTTCTTTGCGACTGGCCAGGCGGATATTGTAACGGGTTTTGGGCTTCATGCAATTGAAAACATACTCTTCACTTCCCCGCAGATCAACCACCAGCGTGCTGCGTGGCTGGATATGTTGTGGGCTGGCAAGGAATGACCCCTGCTGCAGGTCTAAGGAGGTATCGCCTTCCCAACCGTCCTGCTCCAATTTAAGAAAAACAGCATGTTTTTTCCGGCAGAGCATGTCCACTTCTGCCCAGAATTGTGCGGTGGTATCTTTTGAAGAAGTACCTAACGGACCCTTGGGGATGTAAGCGAATGTCAGACCGAGTGGCAGCCGCCGGAAAAGAATTTGCGCACCGAGGCCACCCTTTATTATCCGCACAGCATCCCAACCAAAGGCGGATTTGAGTTCGCCCCATTCGCCAGACTGCAGAATATGGGCGTTAGGATGTCCGGCGAGGAATTCATTCCATTCGAAACAGCTGATTTCAGGCATGCCAATCGCTTAAACCAACGAAGTCATATCTGCTGGCGGTGTGGCTCGAATATTTCCATCGGGAATGGTTTCGTCCAGCAGGTGGATGACGGCAGGCGTCTCCCCTTCCTGGGCCAGATGCTGCAGTTCATCTACGATCTTATCCAGATCATGCGGAATTACGGCTTCTTCCGCCACGGCTCGGAAGATTTCAGGATGGTCGGTTTTTCCATACTCCATGCCATCTCCCCATAAATCTTCGCTGAGTTTTTCTCCAGGACGGATGCCGGTGAAGGCGATTTCAATGTCTTTGCCGGGTTCAAGTCCTGAAAGACGGATGAGGTCCTCTGCAAGGTCCATGATGCGCACTTGCTGACCCATATTCAACATAAAGACCTCCCCACCCTGGCCCATGGCGGCGGCCTGAAGAACCAGGTGAACGGCTTCAGGGATTGTCATGAAGTAGCGTTTCATATCCGGGTGGGTGACGGTAACCGGCCCACCGTGAGCAATCTGCCTCTTAAAGAGGGGAACAACGCTGCCACGGCTGCCCAATACATTCCCGAACCGAACCACCGAATAGGCATGCCCGGTGCGATGTGCGGCTTCCAGTACGATCATTTCGGCGATACGCTTGGTTGCACCCATAACATTTGCCGGCCGGATGGCCTTATCGGTAGAGATGAGGACCAGTAATTCCGTGTTCACTGCGCTGGCAGCCTGAACAATATTTTTTGTGCCAATGATATTATTGGAAATGGCATCCTCAATATTGCTTTCCATCAGGGGGACATGTTTGTGCGCAGCAGTATGAAAAACAACCTGCGGACGGAAATCAGAGAAAATACTGTGAATTCTGGGTTTATCACGAATATCCGCAATAACCAGCTGAAATGGCAGGGAAGGGAAATCCTCCCTTAATTCGAGCATGGCCTCGAAAATGCTATTCTCTCCATGACCGAGCAGGATAAGCGTTTGCGGGCCCCAACGGGCAATTTGTCGGCATATCTCAAAGCCGATAGAACCACCCGCACCTGTTACCAATACCCGTTTCCCAGTCAAAGCCGCGCCGACCAGTTGATCCTGGATCTGCGCAGGTTCGCGTCGTAACAGATCGGCGATATCCACTTCGCGCAGACGGTTGACACTGACCTTTCCGCCGATGAGTTCAAAAAGCCCCGGCATGGTGCGGAAGGGAATGCCTTTCAATCGACAGACATCTGTTACAAGGCGAACGACTTTCCCACCAGCACTTGGGATGGCTATGATGACTTCGTTCACCGAACGATGTTCCAGGGTGCGGCGCAGGTCGGCGAGTTTTCCAACCACCGGCACCCCATGAATTTGATGACGTTGTTTGGAAAGATCATCATCCAGGTAACCCACCGGTTGCAGACCAAGCTGCGGATTCCGCTGTAATTCGCGTACCACCAGCGCACCAGCATCCCCCGCACCGATGATCAATACATTTCTGGCCTTTCGTGCGATTGGCTTCTTACTGGCTGCACGCCCTTCTGCCACCAGACGGAATGAAAAGCGCAGGCCACCGATCCCCACGAGAGAAAGCAACCAGTCGATCGCCAGAATTGTGCGCGGAAAATTCAGTATCCGGGCACCATTTATTCGACTGATGAATAGAATGAGCATAACGGCAGAGAAAACTGCGGAGGCAACGGTCACCGCAGCGCTTATCAGGGTCAATTCATTAATGCTTGCGTAAGCCCACAGTCTACGGTAAAGGCCAAAGAAATAATAGATGGCGGGCTTGATCAGCAGGCTGATAAGGATCATCCAGTAAAGGGAGCCAATATAATCAGTAACCGTATCCCCTGCCAACCGGAGAGCGAATGCTGCTGTTATGGCGATTAAAGTTATGATGATATCCGCCAATAAAAAGATGAGGTTGGGGATTCGGGAACGAATATTTGCTTTCATTTATTTTTCATCCAGTCCACGGTCTGGGCCAGTCCATCTGCCAGGGAAATCCCGGCTCGAAAGTCCAAGACAGTGGCAGCTTTTTCAGGGTTGCCCAGAGAGCGATAAATGTCACCCGGGCGCGGCGCTTCAAAGCGGACTTCGGGCAGGTGCGGCGATACTTCACTCAATACTTCCAACAAATCGAGCAGGCTGGTTTCCTGGCCGGTGCATACATTAAAAGCTTCACCAGCTGCTTCCGATTCGGCAGCCTGCAGGTTGGCGCGGACAACATCCTTGACAAAGATGAAATCACGGCTTTGTTTGCCATCGCCAAAGATTGTAAGCGGTTCCCCATTCACCAAGCGCCTGGTAAAAATGGAAATGGCAGCCGCATAGGCAGAATCGGGGTTTTGGCGCGGCCCGTAGACATTAAAATAGCGCAAAGCGACGACCGGCAG
>JBEKCT010000167.1:0-7575 GCA_050014715.1 Anaerolineales bacterium
TGATATTTCAAATCGTAAACCGCATGGGCACTTGCCTTCATACATCTATTTTATCAGCCCTTCGGGCTGCCCGCTTTCATCCCCGCAGCAAGCAGCGGGGTATTCAGCGGGATTCTTTATAATCTGGCTGACTCCAACACAGCGGCCACTCCGCTGGCATTATCGTCAGCACCGTCGCCTCCCATGATCGTATCGTAGTGTGCCGAAACAATTACTATTTCTGCCGGCCGGCTGGTTCCTGGCAGCGTTCCGATGACATCCACGCCGTCATCGTATTTATACCGTTCCACGGTAAAACCTAACGCGCTAAACCGGGACGCACACAGATCCTGTACCTCTTGATGATGCGCGTCAACGACGGTGCGAGGCTCCCGGGCGATGAAGGTAAGGTCTGCAACATAGCGGGTCTTATCTGCTAGCAAAACAGTTGTTGGATTTTCTTGCGCCTTCCCACAAGCCACCAGACAAAATAAAAATGAGAATCCGATGGCCCGTGCAGCAACTATTATTCGGGAATGACTCATATTTATTCCCTTTTATCAAATGGAAAAGACTTGAATCTTTGCCATTCATGACTCCAGCATAAAAATGGGCAGCGAACGGTTCGATCGCTGTTCGTAGGAAACATAAGGCGGATAAAAAGTCACCGCTTTTTGCCAGGTAACCGCCCGTTCGGCGCCGCCCAGTTCGCGCGCACGATAACTTTTTATCATTTTCCCTTTGCGGACCTGCGTTTGCGGGTGAGCTCGCAGGTTGTAGACCCAACCGGGATTTTGGAGGTTGCCCCAATTGGAGCCGACCAGGATGAGGTTCTCGCCATCCGGGATGCACAACACTGGAACCGAGCGCTGGATTCCGCTTCTTGCGCCGGTGGTCGTCAGGTATATGATCGGCATAACGTTACCATTGGCGCTTGGGATGAAGGTGCCTTTCGTCAGGCGGCAGATGGGTAGATCGATCAGCCGGACGAATATTTGAAATAGCCACATCCCTGGCCGGGTGGCGGCCATGTTGAGAATTATCCGGCGCAAACGCACTGTAGTGGACATTTTGACTTCTACTGATAATTTCTGGATTCGGTATCTCACCTAAAGGGATAATGCCAGCGGCAATTCCTGTTCGACTCTTTTTATTTATGCAACTTTTCTTGGAAGCCACTCTTGCTCAACCCGGTTTGCCAACCTCATCGGGTCAGCTGGGTTTGTCCATTTCCCCCATCTCCATCGATTTCCCATTTTCCATCCAGACAACCACCCGATTTCTGCCTTGCCGCTTGGCGCTGTACATGGCCTGGTCGGCGTAGTTGATCAACGCATCCAGGGGGAATATTCGATCAGGATTCATCCACGCCACGCCAAGACTGATGGTCACTCCAACAACCGCCTGTCCTACATGATAAGACAGTTGTGAAACTGCCTGGCGGATTCGTTCAGCAATCTTGAGACATTGTTTTAAAGATGCGCCGCTCACCAGCACCACAAACTCTTCGCCGCCGTAGCGTCCCGCCACGTCTCCAGGACGCAGGCACAGCTTGATGCTTGCCGCGACTGTTGACAGGACCTCATCCCCGGCCTTATGGCCGTACTGGTCATTCACATTCTTGAAATGGTCGATATCCAGCATGATGATCGCCATCTGGCCCTGCTCGCTTTTCAATTGTTGGACGGCAACTTCTGCAGCTTCCAGAAATTGCCGCCGGTTCACGAGCTTGGTCAACGAATCGGTTCCGGCCAACTCGCGATAAAGTTCTGCCTGCTTGCGGGCGCTCTCCACCTGATTAAGGATTTCGAGGTTCTTGATCCGCCGGTCGGATTTATCGTTGAATATTTTTTTATAAGCTGCGTGGAAGGCTTCGAAATGCTCCAGCGCCGATTTATAATCCTGCCTTTCTTTATAAATTCCGATCAGCCGCTCATGGATTAAAGAGACGTTGGTGAGCGAATTTATACTTTCGGCGATTTGCAGGGCCATCTGCAGTTCTTCTTCGGACGTGCCCAGGTTGCCCTCGATCTGGTGAACATGGCTTATCTCTGCAATAAAAGTCAGCTCGAGCAGCTGGCTGTTGTTCTGGCGGGACAACTCGAGGCCTTCCTGTAAGTACTTCATGGCCATTGCATGGTTTCTGAGGGCGATATGGATCGCACCCAGCGAATGCAAAGTATGCAGCTTCCCGACGTAATTTCCGATCTGATTAAACAAACTGAGCGCCGCCCCGGCGTACTCCACTGCCTCCCGGTCACGCCCTAGCATATGTAGAACATAGCCAATATTATTGTTTGCATCCGCCCGCCCGTTTTGATCATCTTCACTTGCCTTCTCCAGGCAGGCCTTGAAATATCCCAGCGATTCGGCATAATTCTCCAGCCCATATTGAACCAACCCGAGGCCGTTGATTAGTGATATTTCCAAATCGGGATGGTGTTCCGTTTGGACCAATTTCAGGGCATTAAGATAGTAATCCATCGAAGTGGCATAATCATCGATATGCCAGTAGATTCTCCCCAACAAACTTTGGATCGAGCCGATCAGGTATTTATCGCCAATCTGTTGCGCCAGCTGGTTTGCCTTTAATGCAATCGACAGGGCTTCCTCCTGTCTGCTCAGCATGTCCAGGCAATAGGTCTGGGTTCGTAGGCATTCAAATTCATCTCTTGGCTCGGCCTCCGCGCATTTCGACAGCAGGCCCTGCGCTTTTTGGGCCAATTGAAAGGCTTGCGGGCCGTCGATTTTACTAAGATCCCAGGCCTGCTGGTTTAATTTTCTGATCTTCTCGAGGCTGTTGCTCATGAATTTACCAAAAGAATTACTGTACTGAGCTTGACAGAGAATCTAAGGCAATATTCTTATTGTAGCCCCATTTCTGAAAACTTGAGCCGGTTTCGATTGATGACACAGCCGCTTGTTCTTTACTTTTTTCAAGAAGTACCCCGGCCTGGCCGGTGTTGTTATGGTATTCCAATCAGTTTACACGGCAAGATCCACCACGCTGCACCAGGTAACCCGCGCAAGTCCCGGAAGACCAGCCAGACTGTCTCCATGTATGAGGGGATCTCCTTTTTATCCGATATTTATCCAATTAGTAGGCAATGGTTGGGTAAAGCCAGGCACCAATCATGACTAGCACCGCAGTTGAAATAACAAGCACAACGATATCCACACCAAATCCGCTAGTACTTGTTCCTCCAAGGATCATCACCGAACGGATCGCGTCCACCATATATGTCAACGGATTAATTCGTGAAATCACCTGCAACCAACCCGGCATGATGGAAATGGGGTAAATGGCGTTACTGGCAAAAAATAACGGCATCGTCAGTACTTGTCCAATGCCCATGAACCGTTCGCGCGTTTTGACTATGCAGGCAATGATCAGGGAAAACGTCGAAAAGAAGGAAGCTCCCAAAACGACCACAACGAGCACGCTGATCAATGACAACGGGGCCCAGTTGATGTGAACGCCCAAAATCAAGGACAGCAGGAAAATTATAATAGCCTGGGTTATGGCACGGACGCCGGCCGAAAGGGCTTTCCCCAATACCAAAGCTGCCCGCGGTGTAGGGCTGGCCAAAAACTTATGCAAGATACCTAGGTCGCGTTCCCAAATGATCGCAATGCCATAGAAGATGGCAATGAATAATACACTTTGTGCCAGAATGCCAGGCGACATAAAATCCAGGTAGCTCAAGCTCCCTGTTGGGATGGCGTGCGTTCTGGTGAATACCTGGCCAAAGACCAGCAGCCATAAGGCTGGTTGGATGGCGCGTGTGACCAATTCAGATGGATCATGACGCAGCTTGCGCGCTTCCAATTCAGTAATGACCAGAGTCTTATAGATAAATTGATACACCAAGTTTAAAGGGTTGGCAGGTTTTTCAGCCAACGTTTCAACCGAGTCTGCGGGCTGTCCTGCGAGTGCGTGAAGTTTCACGGTAACTACCTCCTGTCTCGATGAGATTGCCGGAATAATAAATAAAGACATCGTCCAATGTTGCTTTACTTTTTCCAATGGACGCCTTGAGTTCTGCCGGGCTGCCAATCGCTGCCACTTTTCCAAGGTGCATGACGGCAAGCCGGTTGCAAATTGAGTCGGCTTCCTCCATCATGTGCGTGGTCAGAAAAATGGTGGTGCTATATTTCAGGCACAATTCCTTCAAATGCTCCCATACTAGGTTACGCGCAGAGGGGTCCAGTCCGATGGTAGGCTCATCCAAAAACAATACCTTGGGTCGGTGCAGCATGGATTGTGCAATTTCCAACCTGCGGATCATGCCGCCGGAGTATTGGCGCACGAGTTTATCTGCAAAATCTTTCAAACCCATAAAACTTAACGCATCCCGGGCGCGGGTTTTCCACTCGGCACGCGGAATATCATACAGTTTAGCAAAGATAAGCAGGTTTTCATACCCGGTGAGCGCGCCATCGGCAGAGAGCAACTGTGGCACATAACCGATCGACCGACGTACCTGGGCTTGCTGTGTACCTATATCAAAACCCGCCACGGTCGCATGCCCGGAAGTGGGCGGAAGCAGGGTGGTCAACATTTTTATCGAGGTGGTTTTCCCGGCTCCATTAGGCCCCAATAATCCGAATACCTCACCCGGTTCAATGCTCAAGGAAAGCTGATCCACTGCTGTGAAGTTCTTATACTTGCGCGTCAAAGCTTTCGTTTCAAGAATTGCCATTTTGTATCCTTTCTGAGGCAACAATTCATTCAGGAAAACTTCTTGAAAAAGGCCGGAAACCAGTTCATGGTTCAGGCGTTCAGTCCAGGCAAACTTGGTGGGCCTGGAAGGAATGTGATAAGCCTCAACGGCAGGGTGATCCTGTCCGGGCCGTGGAACCCGGAAGGGCAGACATTCTGGCCTGTTTCCGCTCCAATTATCTGCTTGAACGGGGGGCTGGTTTGCTAAAGTGCCATATTTTATGTTAAGTCTCAAAAATGGTCACCAGGTCCCCTTGTCGACATCCTTTCTTTCTCGCGTTTGGTGGAAAAGAGCGGGCTGAGCAGCTGCATGGCCTGCACGACCATCGCTTGCTCTGCCGGTGAAAGCACTGTCAGCACCTCAGCTAGGTAAGCTTGCGTACTCGCCCGGGCTGATTTAAGGATCGCTCGCCCGTTGGCAGTGAGACCCAGTGTTACGTAGCGCCGGTCTACGGCATCTTGCTTGCGCTCGCGCTTGACCAGGGAACGCCTCACCAAACCATCCACCAACCGGCTCATCGAAGCCGGCGAAAGTCCGATATGTTCCGCGACCGCAATGAGCGAAGAACCGGAGTGCTGGTTTAGAAAACCAAGCGTGCGGAATTCGGGCACGGACAGGTCGGCAGTGCGATGCTGTCGCATTTGGTCACGGATGACCCGCATGAGTTGGGGCACAATCTCGAGCAGTTCTGCCCCGCCTTCGTCTGGTGTCTCGGTCATTATGGTTTCTATTTCTAATGATTACAAATAGCAATTATATACTATTGAAATTGCTATGTCAATGCGCTGTAAACTTTCCAAATCTGCCGGGTCCGGACGGCAGTCCTTGACCGGGGATGATGCAGGAATTATCATGGGTGTGAAAATTTCTGGGAAAGGACTAATTTCATGATCTGGTTTGTCGATTCGTCCATTTGCCTTCATTTTGCGGCAAGATGGGAGAACAGTCTATGAAGCCTTACTTTAGCTATTCGCCGCAGCCTGTCCTTGCGGCACAGCCGAATTGTCCCTGGGCCGATACCATGGTGCTCAATCCAGCCATCCTCGCTGCTCCAGGTTCATCCGATCTGATAATGTTATTCCGTGCCACCGGCCCCTGGCCGCAGAAACGCCTCGCCGGGCATCCCATGCCGTACCCCATTTTCCTGGGATATGCCGTCAGTCATGATAATGGGCTTTCCTGGATACCCAACTTCTCGCGTCCGGCTCTGGCGCCTGCATTGGAGTACGAGGCTGACCGCATTTATATTACCGATATTAATGGGAAACGGGTGCCAAATTACTACAATGGCTGCATCGAGGATCCCCGCCTGTTTACGGTGGATGATGAGATATTTATGACCGCCGCCTGCCGCATGTTCCCGCCCGGGACATATTGGATCAAAGATGTGCCGGAGCAGTGCGTTCCCGCTTGGGGACTTCGCAAGGATAACCCGTTCGGGCGGGCGGCCTGGGGAAATGTCAGCGTAACCGTGCTCTTCAAAGTGAATATTGCAGAATTACTGGCGCAAAATTACGAAGAAGCCTTTACGTTTGTCACCCATCTGACTGACCCGCAACGAGGTGAAAACCGCGATGCGTTCCTGTTTTCCGAAAAGATGAATATCCTTGGGAAGCAGCAATATGTCGGCTTGCACCGTCCCTGGGAATCCCACTGGTTTACGGACGATCCTGCCGTCAGTCCTGTATCCATGTTCATGGTTTCGGCCGACACTTTCGCGGATTTCCCGGGTCCGCGCGCACGCCATGCCCTGTTTGCGGAGCGCACCTTTCCTTGGGAGGCAGAACGGGTGGGAGGTAGTTGGCCGCCGCTCAAGTTATCCGCCGATGAATGGCTGGTTGCCTATCATGGCAAGCAGGATGCGGTTATGGGTTACTCACAATCCTTCATGATTATCCGCAAGCAG
Source organism: Anaerolineales bacterium (assembly GCA_050014715.1). GTDB lineage: Bacteria > Chloroflexota > Anaerolineae > Anaerolineales > Villigracilaceae > UBA877. The sequence continues at coordinate 6,610 of JBEKCT010000167.1, forward strand.
GACGAGGGCTTTCCTGGGATCGTTCACCGGTGTTCCGAGCGGTTGATGTTTCCTAAGCAGCCCTGGGAACTCGATGGTCGTTTTAAAACACCCTGCCTGTTTACCTGTGCCGGCATCGTCATGAATGGCGAGTTGATCATGAGTTATGGCGCTGCGGATGAAAAGGTCGGTATCGCCAGGGTTAATTTCGAAGAATTGCTGGACTATATCAGGCTGTTTGACAGTAAAGGCAATATGACACCATCTTGAAATGAATTAATGAAGTCATTCTCGCACGTATAAAGGTGCCCTCCTTTGCTGGAAGACGCTTTCTGCGGACAGACTTCCAGCCAGCTTCCTGGCTGATCGGCCTGCCCTGCGCTATCTGCAGGATAGCACGAATGGACATTCACTAACAATAAAACAATGAATTCTCAGTGCGCACTTGCCGGTGTTAGCCATTGATTATTATTTTTTCTCGCCTAATTCTGATTAGATTACGAGCAATGCTCCAATTGTAGTCACCAATGCACCAAGAATCTTGTTCTTAATATTCGATCGTTCTTTTAGAAAAACTATACCCATTAAAAAAGATATGACTGTAATCATTGCCAAAATCGGAGTTATCTGAGCTACATTTCTTCCATTCTGGTATGCATAATATGTACATACGGTTCCGAGCGTGTCGCTTATACCCAATACCGAAACAATTACAGCATACTTGGGTTTGAAATAAAAAGTGATCTTATAAACTGTTTTGGGTCTGATAAGGAGTAACGTAATAACGGGAAGAATACAGACATAGATAATAAGCGATAATGGATCAAAATCACGAACAAGATAAAAGGAAATCAGGTCTGCACCGGAGTAAATGATCCCCGCAGCAAGCTGCGGGGCTTTCAAGAGCCTTTATCCCACAGCTCGAGCTGAATATCCTTCGGCGCCTTCTGATACTTTATGTACCGCCGGATTACATCCGCGGTCACC
>JBEKCT010000168.1:0-7574 GCA_050014715.1 Anaerolineales bacterium
GCGGTTTGGTTCATCACGTACGGTTTAAATACAGGAGCGGCAGGTTTCCTTTTCATGCCCCTATTGAATCACGGTTCTTTAAAAAAGTGAAGGGCTGTCCAGCACTTTTTGGACAGCCCCTTTTTTTTAGCAGAAGAAAAAGTGTAATGGTTTGAGCTTGGTTTCAACTCAGCGCCTTGGCCTGGGAGGGTGTACAATAAAATCGGAGAAGCGCATTATGAGCCATTTGCCTATAGATACCAGCCGGGAGACAGAACCGATCCGCTTGTTTAAATCTGGTTTCCTGGAATTCTTCACCCATATCAGCCCGGCAGCGGTGGCTGGATTTTGGCTACCTATTATTGTGATCCTATTAATATATGCAGTATTGACAGCATCCGCGATGATTTTTCCCTGGTATATCCCGATAGGTATTTTAGTCGGGCTATTTCTTTGGACATTGGCCGAATACTGCCTGCATCGCTTTTTATTCCACCATCACCCGACCACGCCGCGCCAGGAACGGATCTTTTTCCTATTCCACGGCATTCACCATGCCCAGCCCCAGGTGAAAACGCGCCTGGTGATGCCCTTCCCGGTCAGCATCCCACTGGCGGTAGTCTTCCTCGCAATATTTTATCTAGTCTTGGCAGTTCTGTTCCACTCCCCAAATTGGGTGGCACCGCTGATGGCGGGTTTCATAACCGGATACCTGGTTTATGATCTGACGCATTACGCCCAGCATCATTTTCCGATGCGCTCAGGTTATGCAAAATATATTAAACGATACCATATGCAGCATCATTATAAAAACCCGGATACACGCTTTGGCGTCAGTTCGCCAATCTGGGACTGGGTCTTCGGTACACAGGGAGTGGAATAAGCCATGGAAGCAATGGATGCAATTCTGACCCGGCGCTCGATTACAAGAGTCAAATCTGATCCGGTGCCGCGCAAGATCATCGAAAAATTACTGCTTGCAGCAGTACAAGCCCCCAACCATTACCAAGTGCGACCTTGGCGCTTCGTTGTTCTGACGGGCGAAAGTCGGGAGGCTCTTGGGGAGGTGATGGCACAATCCCTAAAGCAACAGCACCCGGATTTATTGGAAGCGGCCCTTGAAAAGGAACGTGCCAAGCCTTTACGCGCTCCGGTGATGATAGCAGTGGGTGTGGAAAAACCTGTCGATCCAAGGGTGCTGGAAACTGAAAATATTTGTGCCGTGGCAGCGGCAGTGGAGAATCTGCTACTGGCGGCACATGCGGAAGGTCTGGGAGCGATGTGGCGAACCGGTCCGGCAGCGCACGACCAGCAGGTAAATAAATTTCTGGGTTTCCAACCCGGCCAGGAAGTACTCAGTTTTGTGTATATTGGTTTTCCAGACATGACCCCACCGGTAATGGAACGTCCTTCATTCGAAGATCGGACAGTCTGGATGAACTAAACACGCCCGGGGGCATGATCGACCGAAAAAATCCGGGAACCATGGTGGTTAACCTCTCAATCCTCTACAAGCCTATAGAAGGGTCGGGTTCTCGATTTCCAACCAAGCAGCCGGGTTTTCTAATGTGCCATACTTCAATTTTCCTTCCGGGGTCCAAGCCGCAAACTGATTGTCGATCCAGAGTACCATTCCCAGCGGAGGAAGGGGGGAACAGGGTGTGCGAAGGATCGATTTGCCGTCCACACTGAATATGCAAGCTTCCTGATACCATTGGATGGAATACAGGTGCCATTGTGTTTCATCCACGTCAACCTTGGCGGCATCCTCCTGGATGATCCGTGAAGCCAATTGGCGCAGGAAACGCGAGATTGGCCGTATTGCGCATAGCGGTAAAGCCAACAACGCAGGCGCAAACATGATAAATGGAAAGCGCGGTGAGCGAAAAGTCCCGGCGAAGAAACCATTGGCGGGAATTCTTCCGGGATCATTGCGCAATGAAAGCCAATTCGGCGGGGAAGCATGCATGAACCAGGCTGTCTGCGGAAGGGTTGGAAGGCGTCCGGGTTTTCCGCCCCCGAAGCCCAGCGATAGGCCGAATGGATCGTTCCAGAGGCCGAAGCCCCACGTGCCAGGCAGATTTGCGCTGGAAGTGCGGGCGCGCACCTGAAAGGTCCAGGGGGGTGCATGTGTCAAGTGATTACGCGGAGTTCTGGCGTAATCGTCTAGCTGAGCCAGGCGATAAGTCCGAGGCGGCCCAGCCGATAATTCCAGCCGCCAGCCTGAAATGGTATGGTGCAAGGTCGCCAAACCAGCGTGCCGTGAAGATAGTTCGAATTCCATCAGCACAATTATACGGTACCCTTCCAACAATTGTGAGATGTTGTTACTGTCCAACCAGCTTCGCACCCATTGATTATGTTTCGAGAGTGCTTACATACCTCATCTTCCAATTCATTATCGTGAAACATTATGCGTGTATAATTGGCACGCACGGAGGACTAATGGAAATTACCTGGTACGGACATTCATGTTTTCGTTTGGCCGAGCGTGGCATGGCGACGGTGGTTTGTGATCCTTTTGATGCCGAGATGGTGGGCTACGAGCCGCTTAAACTAAAGGCGGACATCGTTACTTCCAGCCACGATGCACCCGGACATAATTACTTGAGTGCGGTCAAGGGCTATTCACACGCTATCACTGGTCCGGGTGAGTTCGAGATTGGAAGTGTTTTTATTACCGGCGTACAGATGGATGGACAAGGCAAGAAAGCGGAAGAGAAACCGCGCAATACTTTATATGTATTCGATTACATGGGCATTACGGTGGCGCACCTGGGTGATATGCGTTCCGTTCCACCGCAGAATGAAATCGAAAGTCTCGGGACGGTACATATTGTGCTAGTTCCGGTAGGCGGAGGCACTGGATTGAATGCGGCCAAGGCAGCGGAAATTGTCAGCCTGTTGGAGCCAAACATCGTCATCCCAATGCACTATTCCACCCCTGCAACCAAAGTGCCTTTAGACCGGTTGGACAAATTCCTAAAGGAAATGGGTATGCACGAAGCTGAGACCGTGGCAAGTCTGAAGGTATCCAAAACCAGCCTGCCAGATGAAACAAAATTGGTCGTGCTGGATTATCAACGGGAATAAGGCAAGCTGTCATGTCTGTAAAATTGATGATGACTTGGGACATTGCCCCCGAACACGAACAGGACTATTTCGAATTCGTCATTGGCGAATTCATACCCGGCGTACAGCGATTGGGATTCCAGCCGGTGGAAGCCTGGGCAACCATTTACGGAGATTACCCGCAAATCCAGGTTGGCATCCTGGCCGAAGATTTACCGGGTGTACAGCAAGTTTTACGCTCAGATGGTTGGACCCAGATGCAAGACAAGTTACTTGCCCTGGTTAAGAACTTTTCATACAAGATTGTCACGGCGCGCAACGGGTTCCAATTTTAATAAATACCTTTAGAGGTGAATTACAATCCGGAGATACCAAAGGCAAAACCATCCGGATTGGTTCAGCTTTACCCAGTTTATAGTAATGACTGAATTTTCCGCCTTAATCCTGAACTGGTATACCCGCCAGGGACGAAAATTGCCCTGGCGCGATTCGTTAAATCCATACAGAATCTGGGTTTCCGAGATCATGCTCCAGCAGACCCGCGTAGAGGCGGTCATCCCGTATTTCGAACGCTGGATGCAGCGATTCCCGAGTATAGCCAAACTGGCAGCGGCTTCTGAGCAGGAAGTCCTGTCTGTCTGGGAGGGGCTGGGATATTACAGCCGGGCGCGCAATTTGCATAAGGCTGCCAGGATCGTGATGGAAGAATATGGCGGCAACCTACCAAGAGATCTGAAGGCGTTGCGCAGTCTGCCAGGCATTGGACGGTATACGGTTGGCGCGATTGCTTCCATGGCTTTCGGGCAGGATGCACCTACACTGGATGCCAACCTGAGACGGGTTTTTGCACGAGTTTTTAATCTGGCACAGCCTGCCGATAGTACGGCAGGTGAGAATATCCTGTGGGAATTGGCCGAAACCCATTTACCAAAAGGCCAGGCGGGGAACTACAACCAGGCGCTAATGGACTTGGGCGCGACCATATGTATATCGAAAAAACCGCGCTGTCTGCTTTGTCCTTTAAACAAAATGTGCCAGGCAAACCAGCTGGGCTTGCAAGAACAACGTCCGGTGCTGAAAATAAAGGCTGAAATACCGCATTATAACGTCACCGCAGCAGTGATCCAAAAGAACGGGAAGGTCTTATTGGCAAAGCGTCCGTCGAATGGTTTGCTGGGAGGAATGTGGGAATTCCCTGGGGGAAAGGTGGAGAGGGAAGAAACGCTCGAAGATTGCCTGACCCGCGAAATCAGAGAAGAATTGGATGCGATGATCCGCGTGGGTGAGCCGTTTGGAATTTACAAACACGCCTTTACTCATTTCCGTATTACCCTGCATGCCTTCTTTTGCGAATTGATTGAGGGTGAACCGAAAGCAATTGAAGCAGCTGAATTAGCATGGGTTAAACCAAGAGACCTGCAGCAATACCCAATGGGAAAGGTGGACCGCCAAATAGCGCGGAAATTATCTGTCCGCCCAGTATGAGGGCTCTTGATGTGAATTAGTGCTATCATAGGTTTTACGCGATGGTCCGTTCAACGGAATGATGCTGCCCGGAGGCTCATGTGTTAAAACGACTAGGAACCATGCCAGATCTGGGGGCAGGTGAAATGGTTGATTATGGACGAATATGAAATAGCGCGAAAGCGCATGGTGGAGGAACAGATTGCCGGTCGTGGCATTCGCGGCGGGCGCGTTTTAGCGGTAATGGGTTCGGTTCCTCGGCACTGCTTTATCCCAGCGGATGACCTGGCCTGGGCATATGCAGACGGTCCGTTACCAATCGGCTACGGACAAACAATTTCGCAGCCGTACATAGTCGCCCTGATGACAGAATTGCTGGAACTGGAGCCTGCCGACAGGGTTCTGGAAGTCGGCGGCGGATGCGGTTACCAGGCGGCAGTGCTGGCAGAACTGGTCGGAGAAGTCCACAGCGTGGAGGTGATACCCGAATTGGCGTGGCAGGAAGGCAGGACCCTGGCCGGTTTAGGTTATACTCGTGTCCATGTTCATAGCGGTGATGGCAGCCAGGGCTGGCCGGAAGCTGCTCCATACAACCGGATCCTGGTGGCAGCCGGGGCGCCAGAGGTCCCACCGCCTTTGCTTGATCAATTGGCTGAAGATGGGCTCCTGGTCATACCGGTCGGGAACCGGAATGTACAGCAATTGGAAGTCTGGAAACGGAATGGTAAGGAATTCAACCGCCGGGTCGCCCTGGAAGTCTGTTTTGTTCCACTGCACGGTCAGTTTGGCTGGAAATAATCCAAGGAGCTAAGCATGAACGAGATAGTTCAAATGCTGTTATACGGAATAGGTGCGGCCGGTTTGTTTGGAGGTCCATATATTGTTTACCTGGCCTTTTTTAAGCCGGCGACTTTTCCAAAACCCAATCTGGCCAAATGGCAGGGGGCGGGGGCTTTCCTGATTGGCCTGGTCTTATTATTCATTGTTTTAAAATTGCGAAAATAGAACCGCAGCGAATACAAGCTTGCTGCGGGGTAAACAAACACCGGTTTTAATTAATCAGGGCAGGTTCTAAATCTGCCCTGATTAATTATGCCTTGGTTACGGCCGTAAATACCATCGGCCGGCGACCGGTCTGGTTGCGGAGCAACGAACGCACTGCGTCCGTGATGAGTTTTTCATCATCCAGGCCGGCGCTGTTAACCAGGTCACTGACCTTCTTTCGAACCGCTGGAATGATCGCCTCGGCATCTTCGGGGGAGATGAAGCCGCGCGTGATAACCTCAGGCTCTTTGAGCAATCGACCGGAATACTTATCCAGTGGAATGGTGATAAGGACAACGCCGGAACGGGACAATTGTTCGCGCTCGCGCATCACATCCTGGTCAACATCACCGACACTATCCCCTTCGACGAAGACATAATTGCCAGGATTTCGTTCCGCCAGGGATAGTTTGCCATCAGCCAGTTCTACCACCTGCCCATTTTCGACGACGAAAATATTTTCCTGAGGAATGCCGACCTGTATCCCCAAAGCGGCATGGCGTTTCAATTGGTGCAGTTCGCCATGGATGGGCATGAAGAATTTTGGTCGCACCAGGTTCAGTAAGAGTTTCATTTCCTCGGAACTGGCGTGGCCTGAAACATGCACTGCCGAGAGAGCTTCGTATATCACTTCGGCACCCCGGCGTAGAAGACGGTTAATGGTCTTGTTAATGGCTTCTTCGTTGCCCGGGATGGGATGGGAGGAAATGACGATGGTATCACCCATTTCAATATCAAACTGGCGATTGGTGCCGGCGGAAAGACGGCCAATAATGGAGGTCGGTTCACCCTGGGAACCGGTGCACATCAGCACAACCTCGCTTTTCGGTAAATGCAGGGCTTCCTCCAGGCTGACCAGGGTTGATTCCGGGATATTCAGGTAACCCATCTTCCGGGCTATTTTTACATTGTCCACCATGCTCATGCCTACAAAGGCCATTTTGCGGTTGTGCTGCACGGCGGCATCCGCGACCTGCTGCATACGGGCAATCAGGGAAGCAAAAGTTGCAATAATTATTCGACCGGAGGCATTGCGGAAGACCTCGTCAAGGGCCGGGCCGATGACGCGTTCGGAGGGGGTCCACCCGGGGCGTTCGGCATTGGTTGAATCAGCCAGGAGAACATCCACCCCGCGCGCTGAAAATTCAGCCAGCTTGGCAAAATCGGTCGGCCAGTTATCCACCGGGGTCTGGTCGAATTTGTAATCCCCGGTATGGATGATCAACCCGGCGGGCGTGGTAATTCCCAGGCCGATGGCATCCGGAATGGAATGACAAACGTGAAAGGTCTCGACCTGGAAAGGGCCAATATGGAAGGTTTCCCCGGCCTGGATGGTATGCAGGTCGGCTTTACCGGCCAGGCCGTTACGCGCCAGCTTGACCTCGATCAAACCACGCGTAAGCGGCGTGGCGTAGACCGGAGCTGTGACAGCAGCCAACAGGTGCTGGATGCAGCCAATATGATCTTCGTGCCCGTGGGTGATGACGATCCCGAGAACCTGGGTTGCATGATCCGTGAGGTATTTAAAATCAGGGATGATATAGTCCACCCCAAGCATGTCGTTATCGGGGAACATCAACCCGGCATCGACAATCAGGATCTGGCCGTTGAACTCATACACCATCATATTCTTGCCAACCTCGCCCAGGCCACCGATGGGGATGATGCGCAGTTTTTCTTGATTTTTATTCATTTTTATTCCTTTTGAATTATAGATATTGTCCCACCCAGTGTCATGCAACAAATAAAAAACACAAAACTCCCCATAAAAAATGGAGGGGTTGGGAAGAACACTTAAATTGTGTGATTACAAACTGCCAAATTTGGCAGGTAAAGTCAACATTATGCTGCCAGTATAGCAGGGCAGGGTAGGATTGTCAAATCAGAGATGGATGAGAGTGTTGAAAAACAAGTTCTTAATTGACCAATCCATCAGACATTAATATAATGACTGAGATAGAAGATATCGATCAAAATGAAGTCAATCCGGTCCAGGAGTCTGACATGGAAAAAGA
>JBEKCT010000169.1:0-7534 GCA_050014715.1 Anaerolineales bacterium
TTTCCATGCCCCCGGCCTATACGGTATGGGAGACCGTCCTGCTGGGCCGCACCCCCTATCTCAATTTTCTCAGGCAGGTTTCTGAAAAGGATAAGCAGATTGCCCGTTTGGCGCTACAAAGAGTGGACGCGCTCGACCTGGCCGACCGGCATGTGGGCGAACTGTCCGGCGGGGAGCAGCAAAGCATTCTGCTGGCGCGAGCTTTGACCCAGTCCACTCCCATCCTGCTGCTGGATGAACCGACCGTTCACCTGGACTTACAGCATCAGGTCAACCTGATGGAAACAATCTGCCGTCTGGCCCACTCTGACAATCTGGCTGTGCTGGTGGCCCTGCACGATTTAAACCTGGCAGCCCGTTATGCAGAGCGGGTTGCGCTGCTGGTGGAGGGGGAAGTCAAAGCTACGGGCAGTGCGCGGCAGGTGTTAACACCGGAATTGATCTCGGATGCCTACAAACTGCCTGTGCGTGTGGTTCCCCATCCTTTTGAAGATGTGCCCTTGGTGTTGCCGTAATAAAATGATATGACAAACGGGAATGGTGGGCGCGTAAAGCCAACCATTCCCGTAACCATGCTCTTAATATTGTCAGAGCGCCAAAATTCTACTTGCTTAGGTTCGTGACTTTGTCGATCAACGCTTCGAGCCGTGCATCACTGCGGATGAAATCGAGGTCCGGGTCAGTGCGGAGCATGGCAATTTGGAGCTGGTCTTTGTCCAGAGCCTTCTCCAGGAGTGCGAACGCTTCATCGGCATTGCCGCTGATCGATTCGAAACAAGCCCGGTTATATTCTTTTTCATATTCCATGCTTGGGCGGGCAATCTCGATGTGTTTCTGCGCTTCGGCCTCATTTCCAACCCTGCGATAATTTGCAGCCAATGCACAATGGCCGAGCACGAAATTGGGATTCATTGCAATACTGTTCTCAAGAGCTGCAATGGCTTTATCGAAATTCATTTGAGAAGCATGCGCCATGCCGAGATGGAAATGATACGTCTCTTTCCTGGGGGACAGCGCTATGGCCTGTTCGAACGCGGAGATTGCCTCATCGTGCCGACCGGCGGCTTCGTATGTATTGCCCAGTACATCCCAGGCACGATCGTTCCTGGGGTTTAATTCCGTGATCCTGCGATATGCAGTAATATCGTTTTCCAGCACATGACCGTTGACCGAGGCCTGGTCTCCAGCTTGATTATCAGGCAGGTTTGCCGGTTGAACCGGATTGTCAGAGCTGGTCGCCGGTGGATCGGCAGAAGGCTGCGGTACTTCCGTATCCACTTCTTCAGACGTATTTTTTTGATCATTTTCCGCGACTGACGGGCGGATTGTATCTTCCGTCTTGATGGCGTTCTCTGATCGTGGGGTCATCTGAACCATTAAAGCGGTTGAATCCATGTTGCTGTCAGACCGTGCCGAATCATTCATAAAAGTCGGTTTGGGTAGCAATCGCTTTGCATAAGCCGGCACAGGTTCACGGCTGCCTGCCAATGTTCCTGAATCCACCGTACTATAGAGGGGGGCTGGTTCCTTGGGGAATACCCAGTAAGGGGCCTCAGATTCACTTCCGGCGGTTTTGCCTGGCTGGCCGGATAATTTTTCCGGGAGGGACTGCTCTTCAGACGTCTGTTCGGTCCCGTCTGTCCCGGGTGCGATCGCCATTTCCTCTTCAGATTCCGCGGAGACGGTTTTTGCAAAGGTGCTTTCAGAATGCTGCAGATTCTCCAGGGAGATTTCCGCCCTTTCAGCTCCGTCTAATTGGCTCGCCTCTTCTTTTGACTGATCTGCAGACTGTTTTGCCTTTGCCAGGTTCGCCTGGAAGGTCGCATTGGCTGGTTCAAGTTCGACGGCCTTGCGATAGGATTCCACCGCATCATCGTATGCGCCGGTGCGGTAATAAATATTGCCTGCCTCATTCCAAACTTCCGGATTCTTCAGGCTGGCTTCGATCGATTTTTCATATTCCTTGAGAGCATCCTGCTCAAGGACTTGCTTATCAAATACATTTGCGAGTTGGTAGGCTGCAATGGCATCTTCAAAGCGCCCCAGCTTATGGTATACATCCCCCAACCCATTCCAACTGATCGCATCCTTGGGATTGTGTTCAATCCCTTCCCGGAAGGCTGCCAGAGCATCATCATACCGGTCCAGCATGCAATTCAGGTTGCCCAGGCTGTTCCAGGGAAAAATATGTTCTGGAGCCAGCGACGCAGCACTTTGATAGGACTGGATGGCCTCGACGATTTTACCCAGGTCCGTTTCAACCAGGGCGATGGCATAATGGCAGAGCGCCTCCAGAAAATTGTCTTTCGGCCTGAAAACCGTGTCCAGGGCGGTTTCCAGGAATCGGATCGCCTTTTCGTACTCTTTCCTATGCCAGTGTTTCAGCCCCAGTCTTAACAAACCATCCGCGTTTGCATTGGTAGGGGTTTCCCCATGCAGTTGGCCGGTTGGTGAAAAATTGCCTGCCAGCCTGGAATTATCCTGGGGTGTATTTACCTGGTTGGGCGCATCTGCCAGAATGCGGCTGCCCAGAATGACCGGAGACCCCTGCGATGCTCCGGATGATTCTTCCTCGGCCGGGTAAACCAGACGCTGGTTTTTGAACACCCAGCTGGCGGTCTCGGCCTGTGGGGCTTCTGTTTTGGTGATGGGTTGCGAATCGGACCTTTGCCCGTCCAGTTCAGCTTCGGCCAGGTTATCCTGGTAGGCGAGATTTTCCGGATCGAGTTCAGCAGCTTTCCGGTATGAGGCAATGGCATTATTGTAATCTTCCAGCCTCAGGTAGGCTTCTCCCATCTGGTTCCACAGCACAGCCTGCGAACCGGCTTCCTCCAGCAATTCGATCCCGTTCTCAAGCATGGGGATTGCATCCGCATAGCGCCCCTGGCGCATATATATATAGGCCAGGTTGCTGAAAGACTGGCCGCAACCATGGTCAAGCTCGATTGCCTTAAGATATGTGCGCACAGCCTCGTCATATGCGCCGGTGTTGAAATAGATATTTCCCAGTTCATTCCAAATTTCGAGTTCATTCATGGATGCCTCGCTTGGGGACAAACGGATGGTCAAGCCCGGCAATTCCCAAGCAGACTGAGCCGTGCCCGGGTAAGTAAGGAGACATTATCTGGATCAAGTTCCATGGCTTTTCGATATGCCGTGGCGGCCCGGTCTTGTTCGTTTAACTTCCGGTAGGCATCCCCCAGCCGGTTCCAGAGCAGGGCTTTGGCCCTGGCCTCCTGGATGTATTTAAGCCCTTTTTGATACAGAAGAATCGCATCTTTATACTGCCCCCGGCGGATGTACAGGCCAGCCAGGTTGTTGTATGACCATCCGTAGGTTTCATCCAATTCAATGGCTTTCTTGAAAGAATTAATGGCTTCGTCATATGCCCCGGTGTTTAAATAGATGCTTCCCAGCTCATTCCAGAGATGTGCATTTTCTTCTTCGGCTACTGGAACGGCCTGGCTGGCTGGCACATTCGGCGTAGTTGTTTCCGCACCGTTGATACCTGGTATTTCCGGGGCGGATTGACTTGCATCCCCAGCCTGTTCTATGCCGTCCGCTGCATTGATGACAGGCATGTCCGGGTCGGATTGGCTGTCCGGAAGTGGTGACAATGGTTCGTACCAATTGGCCGCAGCTTCCGTGACTGGCTGGATTGGACCATCATTAATAAAGTCCTGGTAGGTGGGTTCCAGCTGGTCGAATTGCGTTTTCAGCGTTTTTTCGTCCTCATCCTGGTTCCCCATGGCTGTCGGATCAAGCCCGGATGATTCAGTTGTATCATGATGGTGGAAGTCGGTCATGAAAGTGGCAAGTCCATCCAGCCAGTTTACTATTGTGCTTATCCTTCCAGGAATTGGCTCTTCTGCATCCTGAGCAGGCAGATCTTCGGGCGGACGCGTCTCAGCGGATTGAGTCAGTTCGGATGGCAAACCCTGTTCCTGCATACACCTGAGTTTGAAATTCTCTATCGGTTGTATCGAAACATCCTCCGGAAGGGGGCTCTGCGGATCTGGTTCGGTGGTTGGTTCTTCGTGTGGAGCAGAGACCTTTTGCGGGTCGAGCGCGTCGGCGTTGCGGTAAGCGGCCATGGCGTGCTCGTAATCGTCCAGGTGCCGGTAGGCATCTCCCAATTGGTTCCATAGGCTGATGGTTTTAGTGTCATCCATTGAGAGCTCGATCTCTTTCTGAAGCACGGGAATCGCTTCTGCCAGGCGTCCTTCTTGAATATAAAATGCCGCCAGATTTTCATCGGATGGATGGCTGGTCTGGTCGGAGTCAATTGAATTCTGGTTGACAAGCTGGCCCTCTTCCTCAGCCTCGCTGTTATGCAGGCCTCCCATTTTATTCCTGGCCTGCGCATTATTAGGATCCAATTCTATTACGGTGCGATATACCATGCCGGCATCCTCGATTTTTCCTTGCAGCTTGTATATGTCTCCCAGGGCAAAGCGGGAATCGATGTTCTGGTTATCGATCTCGATGGCTTTAAGATGCGCAGCCAGGGCATCGTCGAGCTGCCCTTCCGCCATATAGGAATTCCCTAAGCCAGTCCAGCTGGGAGCATAATTGGGGGAGAATTCGATGGCTTTCAGGTAGGCATAAATGGCTTCATCATTATGCCCGAGGGCGTGCTGCAATTCACCCAGGCTATTCCAAGCGACTTCATCGGAAGGATTTTGTTCGATTGCTTTTTGAAAAGCTGCCAATGCCTCTTCGTTTCGTTCCAGTCTTCTGTACAGTTTACCCAGGTTATTCCAGGGTGAGATCAGCTCTGGCGCCAGGCTGACGGCGTTTTTATAGGCCTGAATGGCCTCTTCGGTCTTCCCCAGGTCGGTATCGACCAGGGCAATGGCATTGAAGCACGACGCCTCGAAGCACGCATCCTCCAGACCGGCGGCCAGGTCCAGTGCTGTATTCAGATATTGGGAGGCTTTTTCGAAATCTTTTTTACGCCAATGCAGCATACCCAGGGTCAATAGAAGATTTGCCCGGGCGGATGTCGATTCATTATCCTTGGGTAGATCGGTCAACAGTGCAATCCGCAGGGCAATTTTGGCATCCAGGTCTTCGGAGATATCGGTGATATTTCCATTGGCCTGCCAGGCAGACTCCTGGGCTTGGGACGTGAATTGCTCTGGTTTGGGAGAATCGACAAACTCGATCACCCGATGTCGGAATGCCCAATAATCGGGAGCAAAGTGCGCCAGGTCGATCGCCTCGCGTTCGGTTAACCAAAAGACCACCCGGATCTGGTTCTCGATAAAGAACTCCCGGCTTCTGTTTAGAATGCGATAAGTGCAGCGATCGTCTTCGCCGGCTTCCCAGCGCAGGCCCTCGATAAAAAAGACCACGTTGCCAAAATCTGCCAATTCGGAAATAAGCAGCGATACATCTGCATTTTTTTGATTTTTTATTCTTATATGATAGGTGCTTTGCCCCAGATTGTGCAGGCGATTCTCCAGGGCGATATCAGCATCTGCCCTGACGTCATCCGAGTTGTAGATAGCCAATAAAACGGAAGGGCGCTGCCACTTTGTGGCCAGTTCCAGTTCGTGAAATAGGATATCGATCCTGTCTTCAAAAGGGTCGATCAGAGGGATCTCATCGGTGACCGACAGACACGGTTCGGTCATTCAATCAATCTCCTCAGGACGGGGTGGATATCACACCAGTTCTCCCCATTCCTGTATTCCAAAATTGCCAGTAATTGTAATAATGGTCGCAGGCGTTCGTCGTATTCGAGGCGGTTCAGTTTATGGACTCTTTTTAGTATCTCGATATCGCCTTCGTCCAAAATACGCCGGTATTCGTTGCGGATCTCGGTCGCAGCCCATTCCACATCGATAATTTCCACCTGGGGGGATTTGCGACGCCTGGCCCGCCCGATGGCAGTACGCATGATGCGTGCCATTTCGCGGAATACACCTCCGCTGTAGGAAATGGCTTCTTCCAGCGCCTGGTTGTCGATCAGGTTGGGATTCATCCTGACATACACAAATCGTCGCAAGGTCTGAAAGCCATCCCTGTCCCGCACATCTGGTTGCGCAAAGGGATGCAATTTGATATTTGGCAGGAAGATGGCCTGGTCCCGGATCGCTTCGAATTCCTTGGTGTAAAAAAGTGCGCTGGAAACAGTGTAGATAATGGCGCAATTTGGCTGCATCATGATTTCACGGCGATCGTGGAAGATGGCACGCGCCTCTTCCAGATTGGGTTTGTCCAGATCATCGATGAGGACCAGCGGAATGCGGTGCTCCTTGCTGTAGATGGCGGTTGCAATATTGTTGATTACGGTAATCAGACCGGTAATATCTTTTTCGAAAACCTGCCGTAATTCGGCCCGTGTGGCCGGTTCCAGTTTCATTTTCAGGCCGGTACCTGCAAAGAAGGCATCCAGGTTTGCGCCAAGTTCAAAGCCGGCCCGCCCGGAATGAATGGTTTTTACTTCCTCCTCCACTTTTCCGCGCCAGCCGTTAAGCTCCTTGAGCAGCTGGTCGGGTAATCTTCCTCCGGCTTTTCGGTAATCGCGGAACATGCGGCTGCCGATGGCTAGCAGAATGTCACGAAAATCCATATCAATAATGTCGGCTTCTTCCCGGATGGAAAAATTGACCGGCCAATATTTTCTCTGGATTCCGGGGTTGGCCATCAAGTGCAGCAGCTCGGTGGATTTTCCACAGCCGCGATGCCCGGAGAAGAAGAATTTTGGAGGGCGGTAAAAAGGTGCCATGAGCGCGTCGATTAATTCTGCAATAGGGTTTCCGGGTCGAGCAATATAAAAGGGATTGGGTTCGCCGTGCGGGCCGGGCCTGAGCGGCAAATCCAGTTCGAAATTTAACCAGGCACGGTCGAAGTCGGTTGCCAAAGTGTAATCAAATTCGCTCATGATATCCTCATCCTATTAACTGTGCGATCAAGGCAGGCTTGCCAAGGCATTAACCCAAAGCCAGATCGAGTTGGGCAAACCGAGCGGAGTTGGCAGCGCTATCGAGCAAAATGGTGGTTTGTTTTTCCCAATTCGCTGGCGCCCAAGCCTCGCAATAATCACCCTGGCCAACCAGGACAATTTCTTTTTCCAGATCGGCTAATGAAAGCAAACTCTGGGGCAGGCAGATGCGCCCGGATGCGCGTACCTCAATTTTGGTGGCATTTCCGAGGATTAATCGGTGTAAAAGACGTGCAAGTGGGTCAGCTATATTCAATCCAGCCACGCGTGTATAAATTGCTTGAAATTCCTTTTCATTCATCAGCAGCAGGTTTTGATCGAAGCCGCGTGTCACGTAGGCGCCGTCCTCGAAAAGTTCTTTGAATGCTTCGGGGAGCACCAACTGATGGTCATCGTCCAAAAGTAAATGAAATTGTCCCAGTAACATATTCTCTCTCGAATTCATACAGGTTTAGGAATGAGAAGATTACTAACCTGCTGATTACATTGTATGAGCTTCGCCCGGGTTTTGGTATCCTAAAAGCTTGGGTTTGATTCGTGTGGTATATGACCATTCTGGGATTGCCAGCCCATAAAGAAATG
>JBEKCT010000170.1:0-7386 GCA_050014715.1 Anaerolineales bacterium
GCGGAATGGGTCCGGATTAGCCGTCTCGGGAAGTGTCATTACCGCCATAGGATGTGCCTTCCTGTTCATCCTGGCCTTCATAGTTCTTGCAGTTGCGCTAAGCTTGCTGCGCCAGTTCTTTGTCCGGAAGGCGGCGCTGGAGGATGCCGGCATTGGTGAGTCATTCCGGGCTGGCTGGGACATGTTTAAACGCAATTGGAAGAGCGCCGGCTTGATGTGGCTGGTCATGCTTGGCATCGGGATCGGCTTTGGGATCGCTGGATTAATTGTGTTCTTCCTGCTTATTCCAGCATATGTCGTGCTGGCCCTGCCGGCCGTCATCGTGGCGTTTTTTCCCGGTCTGGCCGTTTTCGGGATCACCAGCATTTTTGCCAGCGGGCCGCTGGCCTGGATCCTGGGTGTCCTGGCAGCCCTGCCATTCTTCTTGCTGATCGTATTCGCCCCGCTGACCCTGGTCAACGGCTGGTACAGGATCTACGCTTCCAGCGCCTGGACCCTGACCTACCGGGAGATCCAGGCGCTTGAGAATGTTGCTGCTCCTGCGGTAGAAATCCAGGCTCCGGAAAAGTAATCCATTGGGAAAATCCTCCCGTAAATCAATCTCCCGGTTGCATATTCAGCCGCCGGGAGATTTTTGGCTTATAATAAGGCAGTTGTATGACAATCTTTTAACGGTAGGTTTTGGATGAATGAAATTATTCCAAGGCCCAATCAGTATCAACAAAAATCCTCCTATCAGACAATCGATTTGTCGCCGCGCGTCCCGTATACCCGATGTTCTTTTTGCAATCTGCGTCGCCCTGCCAGGAACTGCGGTCCGCAAGGAATTGAAATTCCCCATTCCGTCCGGTTGCAATCTTGGTCAGGCGTCCACGAATAGGCCTGTCCGTCAGCCACAACTCTTATTAAGAAATAAATTGTTTCCATGAACCTCTGGCAAAATTACCTCCGCCCAAACACAGTAGAAGAAGCTTTGGCTGGGTTAACATCTGCGCCCGGTCCAGCCTGCCCGATTGCCGGAGGCACTGATTTGCTGCTGGACCTCAAACAAGGTAACCGCCCGCCTGTTCACACGCTGGTGGATTTGACCACCATCCCCGAATTGACCGCCCTTGAAATTCGGGCGGATGGATTGTTCATCGGAGCTGCGGTTGCACTCAGCCACATGGTCAGCTCGGACCTGGTACAGCAGCATGCCCAGGCGCTGATTGAGGCAGGCCAGTTGGTTGGCGGTCCGCAGGTTCGCAACACGGCCACCCTGGGGGGCAATGTGGTCCATGCGCTCCCGGCCGCGGATGGCACCATTGCCCTGATGGTACTGCAGGCGCAGGCTGAAATTGCTGATCTGCAGGGCCGCCGGATGGTACCGGTGGCGGAGCTTTTCCTGGGACCCGGGAAATCGTTAATCGACCCGCAGAGGGAGATCCTGGTAGGTTTCCACCTGCCGGTGCGCAAGGCCCATCAGGCTTCCGCATTCCGCCGGATCATGCGTTCCCAGGGAACCGCCCTGCCTATCCTGAACCTATCGGTCTGGTTGTCGCGAGAATCGGAGCGCATCCAGGCTGTACGCATTGCTGTAGGACCTGGAGGTCCAACTCCTTGGCGGGCAAGTATGGCTGAAGACAGCCTGCGCGGCCAGCCCTTTACCCCGGCAACCATAGCGGCTGCCCGGGAGGCCATGCAAAAGCAGGTCCATTTTCGTACCAGCGCCTTGCGCGCCAGTGCGGAATATCGTACCCATTTGGTCGATAATTTATTAACGGTATGTCTTGAGACTGCCTGGAAAAGGGCAGAAATGGATTAATGAGAATGGCTGAAAGCAAGAATTTTACGTTTACTGTTAATGGCAAGGAAGTTACCTTTGCTGCACTACCTGGCGAAACCCTGGCCGATATGCTCAGAAACAGGTTGCAGCTTACCGGCACGAAGATCGGCTGCAACGAAGCCGAGTGCGGCAGCTGCACCGTCCTGGTTGATGGCGAACCCATCCTATCCTGCAACTATCCTGCGGAACGCGCCAATGGAAAAAATATCATTACCGTCGAAGGCCTGGCTGGGTCTGTTAATGGAGAAATCAAACTCCATCCGCTGCAGGAAGCCTTCATAAAATATGGTGCCGTCCAGTGTGGGTTTTGCATCCCGGGCCAGCTCATGACCGCCTATGCCCTGCTGCAAAAAAAACCAAACCCCTCCCGGGAGGATATCCGCACCGCCCTGAAAGACACCCTGTGTCGCTGTGCCGGGTACCCTTCCATCGAGAATGCCATCCAGGCGGCGGCTGCGGCCATGCGGACAGACCAGCCGGTCAAGCCTCCCAGCCTGGCCAGCTCGGTCAACGAGTATCGCCTGATCGGGCATCCCCAGATGCGCCCGGATGCTGTGGAAAAAGTAACCGGTGAAGCGGTTTACACGGATGATCTCGTCTTTGATGGGATGCTATATGCAGCGGTGAAACGCAGTGGGGTTCCGCATGCAATCGTCCGCTCGATTGACATAACCAAAGCTCGCGCGACCCCCGGTGTGTTGGCTGTTCTCACAGCACAAGACATACCCGGTGAACACTATCACGGACTGGTCATCCCCGATTGGCCGGTGATGGTGGGAGTTGGCGAACGTGTCCGTTATGTCGGGGATGCCATTGCCATTATCGCCGCCGACACCCAGGATGCTGCCACATTAGCTGCCTCGCTTGTGGAGGTTGCATTCGACCTGCAGCCGGTGATCAGTGACCCGGTCAAGGCGCTTGCGGCAGATGCACCAGCCCTGTTCCCGACCGGCAACCTGCTCAAGCATATCAAAGTCCGCAAGGGCAACATGGAACAGGGCTTTGCCGAAGCCGACACCATCCTTGAGCATACTTTTCACACACCGATCATGGAGCACGCTTTCATCGAGCCGGAATGCAGCATTGCAGTGCCCTTGTCAAATGGACGGATGGAGATATATGTCGGCTCGCAAATACCCTACCAGGACCGTGAACAGATCGCGCGGGCGCTGGGCTGGCCGGAGGAACGCGTACGAGTGATTGGGCAATTAATGGGCGGAGGTTTCGGCGGCAAAGAGGACATCGCCGGACAGATACATGCCGCCCTGTTGGCAAACCAGACTGGACGACCAGTCAAGCTGCTCTTTGACCGCCACGAAAGCCTGCTTGTTCACCCAAAGCGGCATGCCACCCAGATCCACATCAAGATTGGTGCGAAAAAGAACGGTCACCTGACGGCTGTGGAAACTGAACTTTACGGAGATACGGGCGCGTACGCCTCGCTGGGCGAGAAAGTGATGACACGCGCCACCACCCACTCCGCCGGACCTTATGATGTCCCGCATGTCAGGGCTGATTGTTATGCCGTATACACCAATAATCCACCCGCCGGCGCTTTCCGCGGTTTCGGAGTGATCCAATCCGCCTTTGCGGTCGAAAGCATGATGGACATGCTTGCGGAAACCCTGGGCATTGACCGGATCGAATTACGCCGGATGAACGCGCTCAAGGTCGGCAGTATAACCAATACCGGCCAGGAACTGCGTGATAGCGTCGGTCTGATCGAATGCATCGATAAAACCGAAGCCAAAATGCGCCAGATTAATGGAAAGGACAATCTGTTTGCTGCCCGGAAGGTTCCGGGGGCACCGGCCCTGCGCAGGGCCTGGGGCTTTGCCTCAGGCTATAAGAACACCGGCCTGGGAGGCGGTTCGCCTGATAAATCCTCCGCCGAGGTCGAGCTCTACGCGGATGGCAGGTTGCAGGTGCGCACATCTGCAGCCGAATTGGGCCAGGGACTGGTATCGGTCCTGCAGATGATCGTGGCGGAGGAGTTTTCCGTCCCGCTCGCCAGTGTGGGCGTGCTGGTCATGGATACCGACCTCACTCCCGATGGAGGCCCCACCACCGCTTCCCGGCAGACCTACGTAACCGGCAATGCTGCCCGCATGGCGGCCCGCTCGCTGCTCCAGGCGGTCACATCCACGCTGGCGGAAAAATATGATGTGCCTCCTGAAAAGATCCATTATAAGGAGGGATTGGCACAGGTCGATGGACACAGCATCCCTCTGGGAGACATCGCCAGGGAGATGCAAGCCCAGGGACAGGCACCCAGGGCGATTTATGAATACTGGGCGCCGGAAACCAAACCGCTTGGGCAGGGCGGCGATATGCATTTCGCATTCTCCTTTGCCGCCCAGGCAGCCGAGGTGGAAGTCAATACCCTCACCGGGATGGTGAAAGTGCTGCGCGTCATTTCAGCCAACGATGTCGGGCAGATCATCAATGCGCTTGCCTTGAACGGCCAGGTGGAAGGTGGCGTCATGATGGGCCTGGGGGCCGCCTTGACCGAACAATTCATTGTCAAGGATGGCTACGTGGTGACCGACCGGCTGGCACGCTACCGCATCCCTTCCATCGTCCTCACACCGGAAATCATTCCGATCATTGTCGAACATCCTAGCAGGGATGGCCCCTATGGTGCCAAAGGCGTTGGTGAGATCGTGAGCATCCCGACCCCGGCAGCCATCACCAATGCCATTTACAATGCCGTGGGTGTGCGGGTCGACCGGCTGCCGGTTGATCAGGAGCAAATCCTGTGGGCGATGCACCAGTCTTCACCGGATGTGGTTTCCGCTGATTGATGCATGGATTGATTATCAGAGAACCACCGGCCTGAATATAGCTTATGATCATTTTTTCCTCGTCCTGCGTAAGCCTTGTGAACAAAAACCAGATCTTCAAGGGAGAGAAGTATGCCACCGAATAAAGCCACCGAAGCAGGACTCACCCGGCAACAACGAGGCGTTGATTGGAGCAAAGTTGTACTTAATCTCGCCTTGCCGGTGGCAGGAGTGCTGGTCGCCTTGCTGATCGGCGGCATAATGTTGTTGGTTTTAAAGGCGAACCCGATCGTGGCTTATGCTGCCATGATCAGCGGCGCCGCGGGAAGTCTCTCGGGTGTCACCCAATCCCTGGTCAAGGCCACCCCACTTCTGCTGGTCGGATTGGGCATATGCATTGCCTTCCGGGCCAATGTGATCAATATCGGTGGAGAAGGCCAGATCATCCTTGGAGCAATCCTTGCCACCTGGTTTCCGTTGACATTCAATACCTGGCCGGGCTGGCTTCTGATCCCCGCCACGCTGGTGCTGGGCTTTCTCGCCGGAGCCGCCTGGGGGTTCGTACCCGGCATTTTGAAAGCCCGCCTGAAAGTGAATGAGATTCTCAGCACCATCATGATGAACGCGATCGCACTACAGTTCATGTACCTGCTCATCCGCGGGCCGCTCATGGATCCGGCCGGAGTGGCCAACGGCACTTTTCTGGCCCAATCTGCGGCGCTGCCCAGGCAGGCCTGGCTGCCCCGCCTGGTGCCGCAGACAACCCTGCACGCCGGCGCCATCCTGGCGGTTATTCTGGCCGTCGCAGTATATTTCTTCCTCTGGCGCACCACCATCGGTTATCGTATCCGGGCGGTTGGGCTGAACCCGGATGCCTCCCGCCATTCCGGGATAAACGTGGCTTTCTACCAAGCTCTCTCCCTGACCCTGGCGGGTGGGTTTGCCGGACTGGCTGGTGCCATCGAAATCATGGGCGTCCAGCACCGATTGCTGGATGGTATCACCGGCGGATATGGCTTTACCGGCATCGTGGCGGCCCTGCTGGGCAGCCTGCATCCACTCGGTGTGATCCCGGCCTCCATTATCTTCGGCGGATTGCTGGTCGGGGCGAATGAGATGCAGCGCTCGGTTCAGGTGCCCTCCTCCCTGATCAATGTCATTCTGGGTATGGTCGTTTTGTTCGTCTCTGGATCAGCCATCTGGTCCCGGCGGTGGGCAGCCCGGCGCAAGTTGGGCGAAACCCAGGAGGAACAGGTTGAGCCATGAATAAACTTTTGTCATTGGGTGTTTTGGTAAAGATCCTGACCACCATGGTCCCCTTTGCTGCTCCATTCCTCTACGCAGCGATTGGCGAGACCTTTTCGCAAACCTCCGGTGTCGTGAACCTGGGGGTGGACGGCATCATGCTGATCAGCGCATATGCCGCATTTTACACGGTGTTGAACACGGGTAATCTCTGGCTGGGGCTGCTCGTGGCGGCCCTGGTGGGGCTGCTCATGGGCCTGCTGATGTCATTCATCAGTGTCACCCTCAAAGCCGAACAGGGCATCAGCGGCATCGGCTTGTACATGTTCGGACTGGGATTATCCAGCCTCTTGTTTGAAACCACCATCGGGACGGTAAAGACGGTCAATGGTTTCCAGCCGGTCAAGATACCCGTGTTGGCAAATATCCCGGTTATTGGGCCGATCCTTTTCCAGAACAGTGTGCCTGTCTATGGCGCGTTCCTGCTGGTGCCAATCGCCTGGTGGGTGCTGGAAAAGACCACCCTGGGGCTCAAGATCAAGTCGGTCGGACAGAATCCTGCCGCAGCCGATACGCTGGGGATCAACGTGGACCGCATGCGCTATTTCAGTGTTTGCCTGGGTTCCACCCTGGCCGGCCTGGCGGGGGCTTCCCTGTCGATCGCGCTGGTCAATCTTTTCCAGGAAAACCTGACCGCCGGCATGGGCTTCATCGCGGTTGCGCTGGTTTATTTCGGTGGCTGGAATCCGTGGGGCGTGCTGGGCGGCGCGCTGCTTTTCAGCGCAGCCAACTCCTTCCAATTATGGGTGCAGGTATTGGGAATAAAAGTCCCCAGCGACGTGGCGGTCATGCTACCTTACCTGCTGACCATAGCCGCATTAACCATCACGGTCAATCGTGCCCGCCAACCTGCCGCTCTGAACAAGCCTTTTGAAAGAGGCGAGAGCTAATTCAAATGAAGGAGGTGATTACAGGAAACGACTCTAACATTCTTTCCACCTTGCGGCAACCCGCCGCATCCATCCTGCCCGTTGATAGGGCAATCGAAAAACCTTATTCCATGAGGAGATAGAAAATGAACTTCAAAAAATTAGTAATTGCCATTCTGTTCGTCGCCATGCTGGCAACTGCCTGCACGAGCGCCGCACCGACCGCAACGCAAGCCCCCGCCAAGCCGTTCCGCATCGCGGTCATCATGCCCAGCGCCACGACCGACCTGGCCTTCAGCCAGTCCATGTACAGCGCTCTAATGAAAGTCCAGTCTGATATGGGCGGCCCCAGTGCCCTGGAGATCGCTTATACCGACAACCTGTTCAACGTGCCGGACGCAACCGCTGCCATCCGCGATTATGCCAGCAAGGGTTATGACATCGTGATCGCACATGGATCGCAATATGGCTCTTCCGTGCAGGGTATCGCTCCCGATTTCCCCAAGACCACCTTTGCCTGGGGAACCGACGTCAACACCTTCGGCATGCCTAACGTCTATGCTTATACCGCCGCCGCGGAAGAGGGCGGCTATGTTAATGGTGT
>JBEKCT010000171.1:0-7336 GCA_050014715.1 Anaerolineales bacterium
AATAAAATAGGGTAATCACCCGAGATGCCGAACGGCCACAAATTGGACTGTCCCTGCACATTTTGCGCCAGGATGTGCGGTGCCGCCCGCAATGTTCCCACGGGGTGGAGCAGGGCCGATAAAAGGCGTTCGATGGCTTCCACGGCGTTGGCAGTCAGTCCCAGTTCGAGCAGCTCCTGCTCGCTGCGGGCTTGGGCATCGTCAAAAGCATGGTAGATGGCCTGCCCGGTGCGGAAATGCGACAACTTTTCCAGGGCTTCCGTGCGGGTGGGCGCCGCCAAAGTCAGGAAGGTGACCCTGGTCTTCCCATGCGGCTTAAGGTCGACTTCCTGTATCAGCGACATGATCGGGTCAGGCGTCCCGTTGCGGCTGCCGGAAATAGCCGGGTTGGCAGCTTGCAGCATGCGCGGGCTGCGCGCGGTTTGGCTCCTGCCCAGGAAGAACGCCCGGTCGCTTTCATGCTGTCCGGTAACTTTACGTCCGAATTCGATCAGCATCGCATGGATCAGGACAACTGGTTTTTCGTCCGGAGAACGCCGGCGACGCTGGAACAGCTGCGCATTTTCCTGGGGCAGGTATTCACTTTCGATAAAAAGTTTGTTGAAGGCCGGGTGGCTCCGGTCGACCGCCTGCTCCGCCAGCACCACCTCGCCGTAACTGGTCAGTTTCAGCCGCCGGGGGCGGTTGCTCTCATTCAAAATGTTTACCCTGCGGATTTCGACGCCATCCGTGCTGACTGTAACCCCCGTACGCAGGGTAATACCATGGTCCGAACGTTGGAACTCCACCTTGTGTGGAAAGAACAACACTTCTTGGTTCTCAGGCGCACATCCGACCGGCTGGCAGGTGGCCGACCAGAGTGCGCCGCTCTCGCAGTCCTGGACATAGATCCATGTACCCGACTGGTCCAGGCTGGCGTCGGCTTGCCAGCGCGTCAGAGCCATCTCGCGCCACTGGCTGTATCCGCCACCGGCGTTGGTGATCAGCACGCTGGCGTCACCCTGTGAAAGTACATGTACCTGCGGAATGGGACTGTCAACCGGCACGCTCCACGGTAAACTGTTCATATAACGTGGCCTCTCGGGCAGATCGGCCGGTTCATCAGAATGGGGATATTCGATGGGCGGGTTTTGCGGGATCTTTTCCTGGAGCAACAATTCCACACTTTGGATGCGTTCATCCGAATGGAACCGGCGCACCATCACGTCATCCGCCAGGTAGTTACAGGCTGCCAGCAGGATCATGCCCTGGTGGTGTGCCATATAGGATTGAACGGTGGCATGTGCCTGGCCGGCCGGCAGGCGCGTTTTGGTATAATCGAGCGCCTCGTAAAAACCAAAACGCCCAAGCATTCCCAGACTTTCCAGGTGTGCCATATTCTTCAATACCGCTTGCGGTTGCAACGAGAGCCCAAGGATTGATGCATAAGGAGCGATGACCAGATCATCCTGCAGCTCGCGTTTGTAACCCAGGTCAGGCACGCCAAAAGCCTGGTACTGGTAGTTCAGATTGACATCGAAGGCATAGTAGCCTGATTCGGATATGCCCCAGGGCACTTGCTGTTTCTGTCCGTAACGCACCTGCGCCTCCAGCGCGGTGTAGCAGCTGTCCGAGAGAAATGTCCCCGCATAGTTCTTGGTGAACAGGACCGGCATGAGATACTCGAACATGGTGCCGTTCCAGGAGAGCAATACCTGTTTGCCGTTAACCTTGGTCACCGGTCGCCCCAGGTGCTGCCAGTGGCTTTGCGGAGCATCACCTTTGGCAATTGCGATCAGGCTGGCTACCCGGGCTTCGGAGGCCAGCAAATCGTAGTAACTTGGGTCAAGCCTTTCGGCGCTGACGTTGTAGCCGATGTGGAACACCTGGTGGCGTTCATCGAACAAAAAGCGAAAATCCATCGCGCTCACAGCCGCGCTTGCTTGGGCTGCCAGGTCTCCAAAACCGATCAATAAGGGCATTACCACCATCCGCGCCGAAGATAAACTGTCAGCCAGTTTCTGACACCACTCCAGCGCGTTTACGTTCTGTGCAAGACCCGGGATGCTTTCATCCTGCATCTGCAGCTTGTAATGGTTCAAAGCCGTTTGGATGTGACCATACACCGCTTCCGCCTGTCCCAATATCGGCAGTGCAGCCGGCAGGCACTTGCGGAATTCCTGCCAGGCGGGAGTATCCGTGAATTCAGCCGGCGCTATCTCGAGCATGCCCAGCCAGGGTGCGAGCAAATCCAGGCTGCGCTGCATATCCTGCAGTTGGTGGTGCATAAGGTCGAGATAGAGTTGCAGTTCGGTCAGGGCTTCGGGATTGAGATTGGGATGTTTCTCGAGTAATTCCAAAAGCCGGTGCGAAACCCCTTCCCAGCCTTCACCAGAAAGCCATGCCAGCGTCTTTATCCATTCCTCCGGCTGGTTCTGGATGGCGCTGACGCGCTCATAAATGCCGGTCAATTCGACTTCGAAAGATTCCAGGGCGGGATGCGGGTCGGCTTTTTCCAACGACTCCAGCGCTTCAGCCAGGATATCCATTATGACGAGCAAACCCTGCCATTGCCTGTCGTCCAGCAACGAAGCATCCGCCAGGGCCAGGCAACCTTGTTTGAGGGTGATCAGGCAGGCCGCCAGGTTTCCACTATCCACTGTGGAGATATAGCGTGGTGGCAACGCTGCCATCTTTTCCGAGTCATACCAGTTCAGCAGGTGTCCCCGGTAATGTTCCAGCCTGTCCAGGCTCTCAAATGTGGAGCGTAAGCGCACTGCCAGTTCAGGCAAACCCATATATCCCAAATCGAATGCTGATAACGTGGATACCAGGTATAAGCCGATGTTGGTCGGTGTGGTGTAGTGCTCCACGCTGCCGCGTGGTGAATCTTGAAAGTGGTCGGGGGGCAGCCAGTGGTCATCCGGACCGGCAAACTGCTCAAAGAATGCCCAGGTACGGCGTGCCAGGCGGCGGACCTGCCGGCGTTGAGTCTCTGAGAGCGGAACCGTGGTGTGAATGACCGGCCGGCTTAGCACCGCGGCGAACTGCGGAGCGACAAACCAGGCAACCAGAATGGGCGTTGCCACCCGTAGCGAGGCAGGATGGAAAATGGCGCTGGCTGTCCCCAGCAGAACGGTCAAGACCAGGGATGCCGACATGGCAGCCCAGGTTTCGTAGCGCTTGTTCATTCCAAAAGAACGGGCCGCATTCGCCGCGGTTGTCCATTGCAGCAGGTTTTTGCGTGCAACCAGCAGCCGTATCAGCGTGGTGCCGATGGCATTCAGCATGAGCAGTGCTTCGAATGGCAGAAAAACAATGCCAAGTGCCCAGCGGGTCAGTGGAATCCAGGCGGGTTCGAATATTTGTTTGAGCGTCACTCTCCCGAAATTATGCCACCCATCCCAAATGACTTGCGATGCAATCGGCAGGGCTGCAGGCAGCAGCACCAGCAACGTCCATGCCAATGGCGAGCCGGGCAGTAACAACCAGGCGGCCACCAGCAGCGCCAGCAATGTCGGCGGAAGCAGGCTGCGCCGCAGGTTGTCGAAAACTTTCCAGATATCAATGACGGACAACCGGTTGCGGGCAGTCCCGCTTTCGGTGCGGACAAAGGGGAACAACCAGGGCAGTAACTGCCAATCGCCGCGGATCCAGCGCTGCAGGCGCTGGGCATATCCCAGGTACCGCCCCGGATATTCCTCATAAAGAACGATGTCCGTGACCAGTGCCGCGCGCCCATAAATCCCCTCGAACAGGTCATGGCTGAGCAGGGTATTCTCGCGTACCTGCCCGGCCAGACTGCGCTCGAAGGCTGCCACATCATAGATCCCTTTTCCAACATAACTGCCTTCGCCGAATAGATCCTGGTATACATCCGAGACTGCGAAGGAATACAGGTCAAACCCGGCATTCCCGGAAAAGATTTGCGAGAAGCGCGAACGGTTTGCACTGGCCGGCTTGGTGGCGACACGCGGCTGCAGCACGGTGTAACCGGCTACCACCGAGCAACCGTCTTCGGCGAATTCGGCCTGGTTAAGCGGATGCGCCAGGGTTGCGACCAGGCGGTTGGCGCTGCCTTGAGGCAGGGAGGTATCAGCATCCAACGTAATCACATATTTAATATTATTCAATATCCCGGCGTTCCCTACCTGGGTTGTATATGAGGTTTCACCCAGACCCAGCAGCAGGCAGTTGAATGCCGCCAGTTTGCCGCGCTTGCGTTCCCAACCCATCCAGACCCCTTCAGAGGCGTTCCACTCGCGCTCCCGGTGAAATAAGTAAAAAGGCAGGCTTTGCGGGTACTTTTTATTGAGGGTTACAATGCCGGCCCTTGCCAGCGTCAGCAGGCTTTCATCTTCCGGCATATTCCGGGCCGTGGCATCCTCAAAATCGGTCAACAAGGCATAGGTCAGTTGCGGGTCCTGATTGGAAAGATATCGCAGTTCCATCTCTTGCAGGAGGTGGCTGATTTCTGTGGCGTTTTCCAGCAGGGCTGGAACGACTACCATGCAGCGGTTGCCGGATGGGATGCCCTCCGAAAAATCCATGCGCGGCAGGCTTTGGGGTTTGATGCGATGGGTTACATTCCAGTTAACCAGGCCGATGGCAGCCTCCAGGACCAGCCCAAACCCGAGCACACCCGCCAGTACGACCTGGGCCAGTGAGCCGCCTGAAAGCTTTGTGTAAGCGAGCAGCCCCAGCACAAAAATTGCAGAAAAGAAGCTGATGCTCCCCAGATAGATGACGGTTGGATGGACCAGCAGGGCGTGCCGCACGCGTACACCTGATTCCGGCAGATAGTGCAGGCTGTCTTCGAGTGTCGAACGTCCCGTATCCAGTAAATAATAACCTACGTGGCCTTTCCGCCCGGAGGTCTTACCGTCCATGCTCCCGGCGAATGTAATCGCGGCCTGCGCCACCTGCTCTTCGGTGAAGGCTGAGTGGCGGCTCAGCTCCTCGATTACGCTGCGATAACTGTTGCGGGTGTCGAAATCCATGCCCGTATAAATCCCAGCCGGGTCTTCACGCAATATCTGCTCCACCCGGCTGGTTTGTTCGAAGAAGTCTTTCCAATCGTTGGCGGAGAGCAGTCGCAGGCTGGTAAAACAGTTGGCGACAATGGAGTCGTTCGCCGCCACCATGGAATCGATCTGGCTCAGGCCTGTCGAGCCATTCCTGGAACCGGCCGGACTTGGGGCATTACCGGGCTTAATTCGGGGCAGCGAATCCAGCCCGGTCAGTTCGGTCGTCGCATAAACCAACTGCTCCAGGATCCCGATTCGCAGCATGGTCGGCAGCGCCCACAGTTCCCCGATTGTCAGAGGCGCGACCTGCTGATATTCCTGCACAAAAGCGGCGGTTTGATTCAGCTCGATCTGGCTCTGGCAGTACTCCACCCATTCCCCGGCTATGGCAAAAATGCGAGGTAGTCCCGGTTCTTGAGGTGTTCCGCTCAATTTTGGTAACTGGTCGAGAAAACTGGATGGCAGACCCTCGGCAATTTGGTTGAAGGTCTGCTTGACCACATAAAAATTATCCAGCATCCATTCGGCGGCACGCGAGACCGGCAGATCCTTGGATGGCATGCCCTTGAAGATTGCATTGGCATTCCGCAAGGCCTGTTCCCAGCTTTGCAGGCGTTTCAGCAGGTCGGATTTTTGATGGAGGGCTGGATCTACCGCGTGCGTTTTCGCGAGTTCGCGCGCAAATTCTCCCAGTCGGTTATCTGCGCCTGGATTGGCTGCTTCGGATAGAATGACCTGAGGGACGGCCTGCATTCGCTAATGCTCTGGGCGTTCCCGGGAAGTCAGCACAGGCGGAATTGACTCTTGTTTACCGGGCAGGTCCTGGACGATCAGAAGAGGCACCTTGCCATACAGTATGAAATTGTTGACCATGCCGCCATATGGCCATTGTTGGTTTCCCGAATATCCATGCGCGCTCAAAGCGACCATATCAATGTGTTCCTGTTCCGCCACCTGATGCAGTGCAACCGCTGCATTGTCGCTGGTAAGAAGATGCGTTTGAACCACAATCCCTTCCAGGATGGACCGTACCTTCATTTGGTCGAGATAATGCCCGGCTTCTTCCTGATTGCGTGCAACCACCCGGTTGGAAAGATCAATATCCTCCCGTATCGGGGGCATTTGGCGCGCCATTTCTGGAGTCTGCACCACGTGTACGAGATGTATCTGTGACTTATGAAAATGTGCCAATTGGGTGACGATTGGCAAAACATTTTCCGCCCTCTGCGAACCATCCAACGGTACCAGGATGCGCTGGTAAACTGGGATGGTTGATAACGCCCCCGCCTTTATGTCGTGTTGGTATGCTCGAATAACCAGCACTGAAGTGGGTGCGCTCAGGATGATTTTTTGCGCGGTGCTGGATATTCCCCATTTTGACAGGCCGGTATGCCCGTGGCTGCTCAAAATGATCAATTTCATGCCCTGGTTCTGGGCGTATTCGGTAATCCCTTCCGCCACCAGTCCTTCCAGTACGGCTGTCCTGGCCCGGATTTTAGCTTCTTCAAGCCGGCTTCTGGTTTTATCCAAGTAAAGTGTTGCCTTGGTCTTATTGATTTGCCAGTTAAGCAAATCAAACAATTGTGCGGAATTGCCGGCCTGGTTTTTTTCCAGCATGCGCAGCAGGGTGATTTCTGCGTCAAAAGGACTGGCAATGGCAACACTGTGCGGCAGTACGCACTCAGCCAGTTGAGAACCATCCAATGGGACCAGAATAGGATCGAACATGCTACCTTTCATCTGAAAATCCGTGGCCACATCCATCCACCGGGGAGGGGTTGCCTCCACACCTTGGGGGAGGCCGGTTTTGGGTTAATTAATCAGACATCAGCAGGTACCTTGTGCCGGGAGCCGGAACCTCTTTCACTACCAAAACGATCACTTTGTCAATCACTGGGTTGATCAGGACATACCAAGAGCGCAATCAGACACCATCCGAACCATCACCGTTAGCTTGTAATTTCCCTCCTGTACATCCTTGATAAATTTTCCAGGTTTCAACCAATTTCCGGTTGGTAAACACAGGAGTACCAGCCGTCCATATATCATACAACTATTACTCCTCGGCCGCATCCACCATCCGGGGAGTGTTAGCCTCCCCCAGTTGGGGGAGGCTGCGCTCGGCTTCACAACAATCTCAAGTTAGGTAGTGGAGGGATGGACAGACGCTGACCCTGGAATATGTTCGTATTACTTGTGCCCTGCCCGTCCGTGATGCATCAAAGCCAAATGTTACTTTCTAGGTATCGTTGCATCAAAGCGAAATGTTACCGTGAGATTTTCCAAAGTTTGGCTACTTTCTCATCGATCATGGTTCTTAGTCGGACTGG
>JBEKCT010000172.1:0-7230 GCA_050014715.1 Anaerolineales bacterium
GCATGTCTACTCCCGGCTCGATCTGCTTGACCTCTTGCAGGGTGTCCGGTTCGAAGGCTACGAACGCGCCATCGATCTGCACGTCAAGAATCTGCGCGCCAAGATCGAGCAGGTGCCCAGCGTACCGCACTATATCGAAACGGTCTATGGCGTGGGCTATCGTTTCGCCAGGCAGTAAAACACACCAGGGGTTTATTTCAGCATTCATTCCCGGTCAATTTCATCTCATCTGGCTGGTTGGGAATCAGGCATAGAAACTCGAATTTTTCCTCGCCGGTATTCTTGTACCAGTGTGGAGCACCTTTCGGGATGAAAACGGAATCCCCGGCTTGTACCTCGAATTCATTCCCATCGATCCCGATTTTGGCATGCCCGCGCAGCACGTATTGTTCGTGTTCGACCGTGTTGGTGTGTTCTGGAATCTTGCCGCCGGGTTCCATCACAAAACGCCGCATGGCAAAATGCGGCCCTTCTTTTGCAGAGATCAGCCACTGCATGCTGGTCATTTCTCCCGTTTTGACAATTTCCGCCGGCACGTCTTTAATATGTTTGACGCTCATTAGTACCTCCAATCACCATTCACCTATCACAATTCACCTTTAACATTTGATCTTTACTGCTCTCTATTCACTATTCACTGCTCTCTACTTCCTTCTTTCGTACCTCGCCCCCCTCCACTTGCCAGACCTCGGCCTTCTGGATGAAAGCGGGCGCGAATGATTGCAAATCGGTGGTCGTCAGCACGGCCTGCTCAACCCTGTCCAGGCAGGCCAGCAGGTCCTGCCGTCGCTGCCCATCCAGTTCCACCATTACCTCGTCGAGCAGCAACACCGGCCATTGACCGGTACGGGTCTTCATCCACTCGATCTCTGCTAGTTTGAGCGCCAGCATCGTCGTGCGTACCTGCCCGCGCGAACCGAAATCCGACAGGTCGATCCCGTTTGCCAGGAAGCGCAGTTCGTCCCTGTGCGGCCCCAGTACCGTAACACCCCGCCGGATCTCCTCACTACGTCCATGCCGCAAAGCTTCCAGGAATCCTTGGTGGATATCGTTTTCGTCCAGCCCATTGCGCTGCACCGGCGTGCTCAGCGCCAGTGCAATTTGCCCGTTCCCGGGTAGATACGGATCGTAGGCCGGCTGGTAATGCAGCCGTAGAATTTCACTGGCATGCGTTAAATCGTTGTGGAGCCGGGCAGCCAGTTTCTCGATCTCCTGTATTGCTTCAATTCGTCGCAAAATGATTGACGCACCCGTCCGGGCGATACTCTCATCCCAGAAATCCAGTTGCCCCGGGTCCCCCCCGCGTTCTGCCAGATTTTTGAGCAGGGCATTGCGCTGGGTTAGTGCCTCACCGTACTCGCTTAATTGTCGTGCATATCCGGGCACGCTCTGGGCCAGCGCCAGGTTCAGGTATCGGCGCCGGGCTTCCGGCCCTCCCTCGATGATCTGTGTCATCTGCGGAACGAATATGACCGCATTGAAATGCCCGATGACTTCTGCCAGTGGACGCTTGATGCCATCCAGCAGGATTTCCTTCCGCAGGCGTTGCCCCGTGGCTCCCACCGCTTCAACCACCAGGCGTACCTCCAGCCTGTGTTTGGCCGGCCCCCGCACATACTCGGCTACCAGCCGTCCCACGGCCAGCGTTTTGCGGGCCTCGATGAAATTGACCAGTTGGCGGTCCGAATGGGTCTGGAACGAAGTGAAAGCCGCCAGGAAATAAATGGCTTCCAGCACGCTTGTCTTTCCTTGCGCATTGTCCCCGGTCAGCAAAACAACCCGCCGGGGAATGTCCATATCCAGGCGGGCGAAACTGCGAAAGTTGGTCAGCGAAAGATGCGTCAAGTACATGGTCTGGTAAGCGCGCAGGCTCTAGGTATCGGGTAAATCACACATCCAGCTGTGGTTCGTCGGGTTGCGGTTTCCAAACCTTTGTCGCCAGATCGGTGAAGACCACTCCGTTCAGGTGGTCAATTTCATGCTGGAAGATGCGCGCCATCCAGCCTTTGGCTTTTACCTTCATCGGTTGCCCCCGCCGGGTCAACCCTTTGACGGTCACTTCCAGGGCACGCTCCACCTCGCCTTGCCAGCCCGGCACGGACAGGCAGCCTTCAATACCCGTCTCGCGCGTTTCAGAGCATTTCTTTATCTCTGGGTTGACCATAACGTACAGTTTTTTGGGGGCGTCCTCAGTTTCTTCATCCTCAACATATTCCACCACGATGACGCATTCTGAGACCCCCACCTGTGGGGCTGCCAGGCCCACGCCAGGTGCCGCGCGCATGGTCTCTATCATGTCGTCGACCAGGCTCTGCAGATCTGCATCAAACCGGGTGACCGGCTTGGCCTTTCGCCGCAGGACCGGATCCGGCAGGGTAATAATTTTTCTGATTGTCATTCAACTTCTTCCATGACAATAAAGGTAATCGTCTTTTCAACCTCTGGCTGAAATCCTTTATTTGCCACCATCTTCATCCTGTAGTTTATGTATTTTTTTCGCTTCACCTGTTCCATCCGGTTCGCCGGAGTCACCGGAATAATTCTGTTCGCTTGCGGTCTGGAGAACTTCCTTGTTTATGCTTTGATACGTGACAAAATAATCCGCCAGCCGTTCGCGCTCGGCCTTGGCCTGTATTTCTGCCTTGGAATTGATCCGCGCCAGGCGGCGGTTATCAATGTCCTGTTGTACCGCGGCCGGATCGGTCACATCCGAGAAGCGCAACTCGTTGTTACCGCCGACATTTATATAAACCGTGCCGAAGTTCAACAGGTATGCCAGGAAACCCTCCCGTTGGGCTTGTGTGCTGAGAATATTTTCCAGGGGTGCGGCCCTGCGTTCCTCGGTACCGAATGGCTTGCGGTCGATATCCAGGATCTGATCAGGTGTCACCTGAAAGATATCATTACTCCAATCGATGTATTGGTAAATCCACCATAAAATAACAACGAAAAATAACACCACCCAGATTGTAAATAATGTTTCTGATTCCAGGCCCGGGGCCACGCTGATGGTGGAGTTCGCAGGTTGCATCAAACCTATCGCCAGCAGCACGACCAGTATTGCCAGTCCTAAAGTTGGCTTCCAGACTTGCAGGAATAAGACAAAGATGCTCTTGCGATACGTGACGGTTCCACCCTTTTCAATCCGGACTTTAAACAGGCTGAGGCTGAGTCTTTCTGCAAAAGAGGCTTTGGGTTTCACTACCACCGCGGCAGGGCCGGGCTGGGGCCTGGTTTCCGCAGGGATCAAGCCCATCCGTTTACGGAGCTCGAGGCGCATTGCCTCATTTTCCGCTCGCCGCGAGGTTTCACGGATACGTTGCCAATGCTCTTCCACCACCGCCGCCGCCTGTTTGGGGTTCGAGACATGCCAGAAGATGATCTTGCCAACATACGTCCGGATGATCACATTCCCGAAGCCCATCTGCCGCCCCGGCATGTCTGTTTCCACACCCACGGAAAGGATCGTGCT
This sequence comes from Anaerolineales bacterium, assembly GCA_050014715.1. Lineage (GTDB taxonomy): Bacteria > Chloroflexota > Anaerolineae > Anaerolineales > Villigracilaceae > UBA877. Next base: position 3,473 of record JBEKCT010000172.1, read on the forward strand.
GAGTGGGGCTTCCTGGGTGCTGTCGTACAGGCCGATCACTTTCTCAAGGTATACCACCCGCTGGTTGGTGACGACGTAATAATCGTTTCCCCAGTCGATTGTTCTCCAAATGATCCATAACACGATCGCTAGGAAAGTTACTCCTGCCCCCCACAGGATGAGAAGAAAAGCTGGAAAAAGCAGGAAGACGATCAACATGGCTGCCGGCAGGAGCATCGATATAACGGGTAACACCAGCGCTTCCACCAGGCGGTATGGGTGCTTTTGTGCCAGGAAGTAGATCACTTCATCCTCTCGCACCCAGTTAAAATGCAGCCGGTTTGCCAGCTTTTGACTGGAAACCATTACGGCAAAATTGGCCCGCAGCCCGGGAATCTGTTTTATGAACTCCTTGAACTGTTCCCCTGACAGGATCAACACCACGGTGGGTTCAAGCGTCTTGACCGTTGCCATGAGGCTGCGAGGTTTCAACACGGCCGCCTCGCCGAAGTAATCATGTCGTACCAGCCTGGCAAGCGGTGCTGGCCTGCCCGTGCGGGTCACGCTGACGCTGCCGGAATAGATCAAATATAAGCTGTTGCATTCTGTCCCCTCTTTGACCACCTCTACGTCGGCGCCAAGATGCACTTCCTTCAACCCTCCCGCCACAATCCCAACCTGCTCTTCGCTCAGGTAGTGGAATAAATGGATGGTCGTGAGGAAAGTTGCCAGGTCAGACGCTGCAGTGGGCATACTTAATTCTAGCACGAAACGGGCGTTCTGATGGTCGCTTATCCGATTTTATACGTGAGTCACACTCCTCCCAAGATTAGTGGATTGCCTCGTTATTTCGAAAGGCACCCGGACGACGAAAAAATGCTCGTAATGAAACCACCCCTGGATTATATTGACACTTTTAACCTTTTTGCAAACTGCAAATTGCTTGAGCGATGGCTTCCCTGGGTTTATTTTGTCAGGGCAAGAAACGCTACAGCCTCTTTGGGGAAGCCCCGCAGGGGCTTACGCGCTGCCTGCACCGGGCCGCACCGTTCGTGCCGCGAACACCGGCGGCACGCCGGTGCGAGACGGCAGGCACAGTGAGCCCGGACATGAATGTCCGGGCGATATCCATCTATCCACTCCCAAAATTGCCGGCATGCTCCCCGCCCTGCATGGTAGAATCGAACCCATGAAAAAATGGCAATTTTGGCTCGGGGTATTGATTAGCGCAGTTTTCCTCTGGTGGGCGCTCAGTAAATTGAACCTGGGTGATTTCTGGCAAGCCATCCGGACCGCCGATTACTGGTGGATCCTGCCTGGTATTGCCATTTACTTTGTGGCAGTCTGGGCGCGCGCCTGGCGCTGGCACTACCTGCTCAAACCGATCAAATCGATCAAGACGTGGACCATGTTCCCGGTCACCTGCATCGGTTACATGGGCAATAATATCTATCCGGCACGTGCAGGCGAGGTGTTGCGGGCGGTGGTGCTCAAGCGCCGCGAAGGTGTCCCGATCTCCGCTTCGCTTGCCACCATCATCGTCGAGAAATTTTTCGATGCGGTCGTCATGCTGGGATTTGTCTTCGTCAATCTGCCGGAACTGGCCAAACTGAAAGGCAGTTCGGGTTTCCTGGGTAGCATCCAGCAGGTTGCCATCTTCGGCACCATCTTGGCTTTTGTGATATTGGTTATTTTCCTTCTGGCAGCCATGTTCCCGCTCGTCACCGCCCGCTTCGGGCAGTGGTTCATCGACCGGCTCATGCCCGCGCGCTTCCGCCAACAGACCTCCGGCATCATGAACAAATTCCTGGACGGTCTGGCCTCACTGCGCTCGCCTGCCAACGTTTTGATGGTGTTCTTCACCTCCGTGGTTATTTGGCTGCTCGAAACCGGCAAGTATTGGTTCGTCATGCACGCTTTTAATTTTCACGTCAGCTTTTTTGCATTGATGCTGATGAACGGTATCGTCAATCTGATCACCATCATCCCGGCCGCGCCTGGTTATATCGGCACCTTCGATGCCTCCGGTATCGCCGTACTGACCGCTTATGGGGTCGACCAGGCCGTAGCCGCCGGGTACACCATCGTATTACACGTGGCACTCTGGTTGCCCATCACGCTCCTGGGCGCCTGGTATATGGCGCGTGAAGGCATCCACTGGAGCGACGCCTTGCGGAAGGAGCAGGATGCCGAATCAAGCGCCTGATGAACCCGTCACTATCCCCTGGGGCAAAGATCATCTATCCATTCCTCTGCCGGAGCAATGGGAACTGCTCGGCATAATGGAACCTGCGCAGTTCAGCGTCCCGCATTCCATCCATCAGGAGATCGAAGCCAGCCTCTCCCAGCCTGTCGGCTCACCGCTTCTCAGGAACTTGGCCAGGCCTGGGCTGAAAATCACCCTGGTGATTGACGATGACAGCCGCCCGACCCCGGTGGAACAGTTGTTACCGGCTGTGCTGGCTGAGCTCCGGCTGGCTGGCGTCTCCCTCGACCAGCTTACCCTTGTCCCCGCCACGGGTGTGCATTTCCCAATGAGCGCTGCGGCCGTTACCCGGCGAATCGGAGAAATATCCGGGTTGCGCGTGGAAACCCACGATTGTGACGCTCCCGAAAAATTAACCAGCCTGGGCACCACACGCCGCGGCACACCGGTTTTCATTAACAAGGTTGTGTCCGAATCCGACTTGATAATTTCCATCGGCTGCATCGAGCCGCACATCATTGCCAGCTTCGGTGGCGGTTATAAGAACCTGGTGCCCGGCGTGGCCGGACGGGCGACCATCGCCCACAACCATTCGCTTAATTGCACCCCCGGCACCTTCAACAATGTCGGGCAGCCGATCGAGTCCAACCCGATGCGGCTGGACCTGGAAGAGGCCGCCGGGATGCTCACAGCGCCGATCTTCCTGGTCAACGCCGTCCTGAACAGCAACCTGGAAGTGGTTCGGGTGGTTTGTGGACACCCCGTCGAAGCCCACCGCCTCGGCGTGCAGACCAGCAGCCAGATCTACGGTGCGGCCGTCCCGGCGTTGGCCGATGTTGTCATCAGCAGTTCCCACCCGATGGACCAGGACCTACGCCAGGGCGTGAAAGCCCTCGCCAATACCGTCCGGGCCTTGCGGCCGGGCGGAGTGATGCTCACCTGCATTCGCGCCGACGAGGGCGTGGGTGTCTTCGGCCTGGCCGATCGCAAGCTGCTGGTCGGACACACAGCCCTGAAATTTCTTGCTCCGCTGATTCTGCTGTTGGTGCCGCATCTGCGGTTGAAGGGCATGGGCGAAGAGGACCGCTTTTTCCTGTATTTTGCCTTGCAAGCCATGCGCCGCGGCGACCTGCTGGTCTATGCCCCTACCATCCCGCTCGAAACACGTGCCAATTTGCCTTTCGTAACCTTCGTGGAAAGCCTGGAAGCCGGGCTGGCCTATGCCCGGGCTAAATTCCCCCATAAAGCCAGCCTGCTGGTCTTCCCCCACGGCGGCAGCACCTATCCCATATTGCCATAGTAGGAAGTAGCGACGACTTCAGTCGTCCTTTCTTGTTCCAATCGTCTTTCCTCATTCCAGGCGGTTGCCTGCCTGTCCTGACTATTTTGGTAAGGGCTTACTTTGCAGGGCCGCCATGGACGGCGGCGGGAATAGGCTCTGTTGGAATTCTAAGAGAGGCTGTCTAGAAACAAACATCAGATAGCCCGAAAATGAGTAAAAAGAACAAAAAAGTGGGATGACAAAAAGAAACTGGTAGCTACCTGGCTGCCAGTTTCTTCATATTATGGGCAA
>JBEKCT010000173.1:0-7189 GCA_050014715.1 Anaerolineales bacterium
AAGGCCACCTGGTTCATTACGTAAGGCTTGAAGACGGGGGCAGCAGGTTTTCGTTTCATACCCCTATTGAATCACGTTTCCTTAAAAAAGAAAAGGCTGCCCGGGACTTTTCGGACAGCCTCAAGGCTGTCACGTGTTGTGGAGCAGGTTATTTCCATTCACCAAAGGTCTCTGATTTTTAGGCACATTCTTTACAATAAAGGGAAATATTATGAATGCTGAGTTCCGTATCACAGCCCTGGTGGTTACCATCGGAATGGTGATTGCGTGTGTGGCTACAACCGTTGCAAAATCGTTCCCCTATGAAAGTTCCACTTCCTCTCTCGTTGGTTCCACTCCTACCGGATCTACGGTCGGAGTGGGAACTTCAAACACACCGGCTGGCACCACTTTCCCCACCAAGCCGGCCGGCATCACAGCGGTGAACAATTTCGAACCAGACTCACGGGCAGGCAGCTTTTTTATTGGAGAATTGTTCCAGGACCAGACCTATTCAACCCCCAGCGTTTCCGGGCTTACCTTTCGCACTTCATGGGCGGATATCGAACCGGCCAAGGACAGTTTTGTATGGACCAAGCTGGATGCTGTTTTTGATAACGCCGAGAAAAATGGCAAATGGGTCGAACTGGTTTTGATCCCCGGCTTCGGTTCGCCAACCTGGGCGCTTCAAGGTGTACAAACTTCGCTGTTTAGTGTTAATTATGGGCCGGGCAAAGGTACCCAGTTGTTGTTGCCGCTGCCTTGGGACCAGACCTATTTGAACCGCTGGTTCACATTCCTGAAAATGGTGAGCGCGCGTTACGAAAACCGTCCCTCCTTTCTCAAAATAGCTGCTGACGGTCCAACTTCGATCACAGCCGAAATGACCCTGCCGGATGCCCCGGCGGATATTTGTAATTGGGTTAATTTGGGTTACACCAGCGACCGGTTGATTGGTTCATGGAAGCAAGTATTTGCCCATTTTGCACAAATATTTCCCCGTCAATATTTTTCCCTGGCGCTTTATCCGCCATTACCGATCGTCAGCAAGACCCACTGTGAAAACGGCAATCCAATCGGACTTGACCATACCGAGAGCCAGCGCGTTCGGGACGCCATCATCGCATTGGGTGTGGACAATTATCCGCAGCACTTTGTCTTACAGGAGAATGGGCTGATCGGCGTGGCGACACATCTGACCAATTCTGGTTACGAGCTGGTTAAGAGTTTCAGCGGCAGGATTGTAATCGGATATCAACTCTCCACGTCGGCGATGCAAAATCCCGGCTACATGGGCGGTGTTTCCGATGGCGCTACCGCGCTGCAAATGTCCCTGCAGAATGGTCTGGAAGCTCATCCGCAGTTCCTGGAAGTCTATGAACCGGATGTGCTCGCTCCCGGAGCACAAAGTGAATTGGCTTCTGTAGCCAGCCAGCTTGCATCGGCGGCGCACTAGGATCGGTTTGGGAAGAGAACGGTAAAAATAAAAAAGGATCCCCGCTGGATTAGGGGATCCTTTTGCTTAATTATCGGAAGATCAGAACCAACTTAAAAATTCAGCTTTTACGGATTTTCAGGCTGCCCGCCTGCCTACGGCTATGACAACCGCTCACGAGGCGAGTATCCCGTCCGCCGCTCTCAGGCCAACACTGCGAACTCTGCGCACAGTGTCGCCGTTGAATCGGCGCCGATCCAAACATCGAAGTCCGCCGCTTCCTGGATCCACTTGCCGGCGATTGTGCTCCAGTAACCCAGTTCGGCTGGGCCGAGCAGGAAGGTGACTTTCTTTGTCTCGCCGGGCTGGAGTGTGAGCCGTTCGAAACCCTTCAATTCCCGCATCGGGCGCGAATCGCTGCCGGCCTTCTGGTGGATGTAAAGCTGAACTACCTCGTCACCTGCAAGCGCGCCCGTATTCGTCACTTCGGCCGTCACGGTCACTGAATTCCCCAGTTTCACCTGCGGCGTTGCCACATGAAGATTGGTGATCGAGAAGGTCGTGTAACTGAGGCCAAAGCCGAAAGGATAGAGCGGTGTCATTGGGCCGTCCCAGTAGCGCGAGCGGTACATTGGGTCACCTTCGGGAGAGTGCGTCATGTCGCGGGCGTAGTACAGCGGCGCATGGCCGGCCTTGCGAGGGAATGTGACGGGCAGCTTGCCGCCCGGGTTGGCGTCGCCGAACAGGATGTCTGTCACCGCGTTTCCTCCCTCGCTGCCGGGTTCCCAGGCTTCCAGGATCGCCGGCACATTCTCTGACGCCCAATTAATGCTCAAGGGACGGCCGTTCAAGAGCACCAGCACCACCGGCTTTCCGAGCGCTACAACGGCCTTGAGCAGCTGCTCCTGACGCCCGGGCAGATCGAGCGAGGCGCGCGAGGCAGCCTCGCCGGCCATGTTGGCCTGCTCGCCGAGCACCATCACGACCAAATCTGAATTGCGGGCCGTGTCCACGGCTGTCTGGGAGGCAGCCTCGGCTTCTTCAGCGGTCTGTTCGGGCTTATGGATCGCTCCGGGCATCATTTCATCGAAAAACGATGCGATTTCGCGCCGGATCTCGGGGCCGGGGGCATATGCCACTTTTGCTCCCGGCAGCCTGGCGCGCAGGCCTTCGAGAACCGTGACGGCCGCCGGCGTATGGCCAAAGACCATCCATGAGCCCTCCGTGGCCTCTTTCGAATCGGCCAGGGGCCCGATCACAGCCAGGTTCTTTAGGTTCCTGGAAAGCGGCAGGAGCCGGCCTTCGTTCCGCAGCAGTACCATCGAACGCTGGGCCGTCAGGCGCGCCTCATTTCGATGCTCGGGCAGTGCAAGCATCTGCGCCAGCTTGGTCTCTTCGGCGTAGGGCTGCTCGAACAGACCCATGCGGACTTTGATCGCCAGGATGCGCCGCACGGCCGCCTCCAAGTCGGCCAGTTTCAGTGTACCGTCTTCAACCAACCCGGCCAGGTACTGCGAGTATGTGTCGCTGGCCATGTCCATGTCGAGGCCCGCACTCAGCGCGCGCAAGGCGGCATCGCGCCCGTTGCGCGCGAAGCCTTCGATGACGAGGTTCCCAACCGCAAACGCATCGCTGACAACAAAGCCCTTGAAGCCCCATTCCTCTCGCAGCACGTCGTGCAGCAGGAAGCGGTTCCCGCTGGCGGGGACATCGTTCAGGTCCATGTAAGCGCTCATGAAAGTCCCGACGCCGGCCTTCACTGCCGCCTGGAAGGGCGGGAAGTAAACATTGCGCAAGCGGCTCTCGGGCAGGTAGACCGGGTCGTAATCGCGCCCACCATCCGCCGCGCCGTAACCGGCGAAGTGTTTGGCACAGGCCAACACATGGTCGGGCGTTCCGACAGACGGTCCCTGGAAGCCGCGCACCTGGGCGGCCGCCATGGCCGCACCCAGGCAGGGGTCTTCACCGGCGCCCTCGACGATGCGGCCCCAGCGGGCATCTCTGGCGATGTCGAGCATCGGTCCAAAGGTCCAGTGCAGGCCCGCGGCCCGCGCTTCCCTGGCTGCCACGGACTGGGCCCGTTCGGCCACCGATGGATCCCAGGAAGAGGCCATTGCCAGCGGCACAGGGAAGATCGTACGGTACCCATGGATCACATCCAGGGCAAAGAGCAGAGGGATCTTCGAAGGGCTTTCTTCAACGGCGATCTTCTGGAGTGCGTTGAACTGCTGCGTGTCATTCAGCCACAGCACCGAACCGGCTCCGCCCTTCCGGATAACTTCCTCTGGCTCCGGCCCCGGGAAAAATGGCGCGCCCGAGATCTGGGTGAGCTGCCCGATCTTTTCCGCCAGGCTCATGCCTGCCAGAATGGTCTCAACACGCGCGGAGACCTCCGCATCCGAAGAGACAACCACTGCCCCGGTGTTCTTTCCAACAACATCACCCATGGCATTCACTCCTCATGAAATTGGTCTTTGATCCCGATAGAGGGCCTGCCCATCAAAGCCATCTTTCCTTCCACCGGATCAACTGTAACAAACTCTGTTATCATACAGGTACCCAATAACCCTGTCAACTCTCTTTTCTGCAATCGCCGGAAAACTATATTAGCCCGAAATACCCGGAGAGAAATGTCAGGACCTTTGCCAGGGCAGATCTGGTTGCGGTTCAGCCGGTCAGAAGCTTGTCCATCAGGGGGGCCGTTGGATGTCCTGAAGGATGAGATTATTATTTCTTCTTCCGAAGTCTAAGTATTTTATATAACCCCTCTGATTTAATTAAACTACGAAAAGGATTTGTTCAAACCTGTGGGGGGTCTTGGCTGCTGTCCATGATAACCCGTACTTCGTGAGGTTGATGATCGTCAATCAGTGAAACCGATCCGGTGGGTAGCGGAATTCCATCCAATAAAATCTGACGGACACCCCGATTGACTCCCGACGGGTTTTCCACACTGATCTTGTAATGGGTGCTTCCAAAACGGTAATCCATTTTAAATCCCGGCCAATTCCCGGGAATGCACGGTTTTATGCTGAGTGCATTTCCAACCCGGCTGAGCCCCAGGATGGCTTCGATGCCCAGCCGGTACATCCAGCCCGCCGAGCCGGTATACCCGGTCCAGCCGCCGCTGCCGGTCCGGGATAGTCCCGCTTCCAGCACAGGAAGAGCAGCCTGGCTGTAGATATCAGCAGCGATACCGTAAGGCTCGACCATGTAGCGTCGCATTTTTTCGGGCGTATCCGCGTGCTGGATGGGGTTTAGCAGGTGGAACAATGCCTCGGCCCGCTCTGCCTGTCCAAGTTTGGCAAATGCCCAGGCCGCCCAGATGGCGGCATGCGTGTACTGCCCGCCGTTTTCGCGCACGCCCGGAGGATAGCCCTGTATATAGCCGGGGTCGCGGCTGGTTTTATCGAAGGGTGGTGCCAGCAGTAAGATCAATTGATCGGCCTCCCGTACCAGCAAGCGGTCGACGGATGCCATGGCCTGGGCGGCCCGCTGCGGGTCAGCCGCCTCGGATAGGACGGCCCAGGATTGTGCAATCGAATCGATCCGGCATTCGCTGTTTTCCACCGAACCCAGGCGGCTGCCGTCATCGTAGTAGGCCCGCAGGTACCAGTTCCCATCCCAGGCATGCTCATCCAGCGCCTGCGCCAACGCTTTAGCCCGCTGTTGGTATGGTTCAGGGTCCGTTTTCATACGCAGGCACACCGTACCGAATCGTGTCAGGCAGGCGTACAGGAACCAGCCCAGCCAGATGCTCTCGCCGCGCCCATCCACACCTACCCGGTTCATCCCATCATTCCAGTCTCCCGCCCCCATCAACGGCAGCCCATGTGCGCCGGATGTGCTTCCTTTTTCGATGGCCCGGCGGCAATGTTCATAAAGTGTAAACAGCTCATTGGTTGCTTCGTATTGGGCATACCGTTCCGCTTCGCCCGCCTTGAGTGGTTCAGCTTGCAGGAACGGGATTTTTTCTCCCAATATGGAATCGTCGCCGGTGGCGTCCACGTATTCGGCTGTAACGTAGGGCAGCCAGAGCATGTCATCCGAAAAACGTGTGCGCACCCCCCGTCCGGAGGGCGGGTGCCACCAGTGCAGTACATCCCCCGCCTCGAACTGGTGGCTGGCTGCCTTCAGGATGTGTTCCCTCGCCAGCCCCGGCCGGGTGTGCAGAACGGCCAGCACATCCTGGAGCTGGTCCCGGAACCCGAAGGCTCCGCTGGATTGGTACAGCGCCGAGCGCCCCCACAGTCGGCAACTGATGGTCTGGTAAAGCAGCCAGCGGTTAAGCATCAGGTCCATGGTTGGGTCGGGCGTTTCAACCGTAATAACGTTCAGGATCTCGTCCCAATGCTTCTGGACTGCCTGCCAGATGAAATCAACCTGGCCTTCTGCTTGGACTTGCCCGATCAGCGCCAGGCTTTCTGCCCGGTCGGCGCCTTCGCCGATCATGAAATAGACCTGCTCTGTTGCACCGGGCGCCAGGTCAACGTGCAGTTGGATGACTGCACATGGGTCCAGCCCGGCATTCACCTTGCTCGCCAACCCAATCCGCCCAAGCGCCGCCGGGCTGTGCAGGCTGCCCATGCGTCCCAAGAATTCCGTCCGGTCAGCCGTCACGCCATGCGGTTTTTTACTGGACGCCAGAAAGGCCACGCGCTGGGCGAATTCACTGTTGAAGGGATTGGTGGCGAGCAGGGCGTTCTTATCGGCGACAAACTCCGGCATGATATAAGCCTGGTGCGTGTCGCGCGTGGTACCCAGCACCCATTCGGCGTAATAGGTGACGGTGACACGCCGTGGACGCTCCCAAAGGTTTCGCAGGCGCAGCTGCGCAATCTTGATCGGCGCATCCGGCTCCGCGAACAGACGCAGGTTCTGGTTCAAGCCATGGCTCTGGCTCTCGAAGATCGAATAGCCGGCGCCGTGCCGGACCACGTGCAGCGTTTCTGCCCCGGCTGGCATGGGCGTGGGACTCCAGACCAGCCCTGTCTCCTCATCCCGTAGATAGAGCGCCTCTCCAGGCATGTCGGTAACCGGGTCATTGTGCCAGGGGGTCAGGCGGTTCTCGCCGCTGTTCTCCGCCCAGGTGGGCCCGGAACCGGCTTCGGAGACCATGAAGCCAAAATGCGGGTTGGCGATGACGTTGACCCACGGGTGCGGCGTGTTCTGTCCCGGCAGTAGATGGATGATGTATTCCCTGCCATCCCGGCTGAAACCACCCAGACCATTTTCCATTAACAGGCCTTCTGGAAGGGAAAGTGGCGCGGTCGGCTCGGAGTCACTGGGCGGGGAGAGTGACGGGTTGAACTCCGGCAGGTGGGTGGGCTGGGCGTTAAGCCGCATGGCGTGTTCCGCCAACGTTCCGCCTTTTTCATCCAGAATTACGCCTGCCACAGTTTCGAACATGATCTGGTCGGCCTGCTGGAGCTGGTCGGTGCGCAGCACGAAAACACCCTCACGCTGGTTCAGCCAGGTTTCTGCTCCCATGCGCCGTACTTGCCGCAGGATGGCATTATGCAGGTCCAGGGCGTAGCCGGTATCCTGATCGTTCAGGATGACCAGGTTGATTGGCACATGCCGGATTTGCCAGTAGAGGAAGGCTTGCAGGGCTTCGGGCAGAAGCGGGCTTTCACCGTCGCGGATGCGCACCAATAAAATAGGGTAATCACCCGAGATGCCGAACGGCCACAAATTGGACTGTCCCTGCACATTTTGCGCCAGGATGTGCGGTGCCGCCCGCAATGTTCCCACGGGGTGGAGCAGGGCCGATAA
>JBEKCT010000174.1:0-7171 GCA_050014715.1 Anaerolineales bacterium
TACGCGGCCATCGCTTCGATCGTCGCTACCTCAGCCCTCCAAGGTATTTCTTCCTTCGAGGCAATCCAATCCCTTTTCGGTACTCCTTCACTGCCCCTTCCCATTGGGGCGTGAGTTGATACGACTGTATAATAGAACATATGAGCGACAAAAGGGATTTCAAGAGCAATCATCATGTTCTATACTCTTGCAAATATCATGTTGTTTTTTGTCCCAAATACCGTCGTAAAGTGCTTGTTGGAGGTGTTGAAAAACGTCTGAAAGAGATCATCGATCAGGTTGCTCAAGAACAGCCTTGCGAAGTATTGGAACTTGAGGTGATGCCCGATCACGTCCACCTGCTGTGTGAGGTTGATCCGCAGTTTGGGGTACATAAGTTCGTGAAGCGGATCAAGGGTCGCAGTTCTCGGTTGCATCGGCAAGAGTTTCCACAACTGAAAAGCAGATTGCCAACGCTGTGGACGCATTCGTATTTTGTTTCTACGGTTGGCGGCGCTCCCATTGCTATCTTGAAGCAGTACATAGGAAACCAAAAAGCTGTCTGAATGAAGACTTTCAAGTACCGTCTACAACCATCGAAGAGCCAACGGATGAAACTTCTGCAAACATTGGAACTCTGTCGTTGGGTCTATAACGAAACGCTTGCAGCCCGCAAAAACGCCTGGGAGCAGGAGCAGAAAACTCTTTCACTGTACGATACCAATAAACTGCTCACTCTCTGGAAAGCTGAACATCCTGAATTGAAATGTGTGTTTTCTCAAGTCTTGCAGAATGTTCAAGAGCGCGTTGATCTGGCATTCAAGGCATTCTTTCGCAGAGTGAAGGCAGGCGAGCAGCCAGGCCATCCACGTTTTCGCGGCTTTGGTAGGTACGATAGCTTCACCTTTAAACAGTTTGGTTTTGAATTGTTGGATAAGAGTGTGTTTCTCTCCAAAATTGGCGCAGTGAAAGTCATCCTTCATCGTCCCATTGAAGGACGGATAAAAACCCTCACCATTCAAAGGGATGCGGTCGGCAATTGGTATGCCAGCTTCTCTTGCGAAGTGGCACCTGAATTTTTACCATTCAACGAGCTAGCTGTGGGTGTGGATGTCGGGCTTGAAAGTTTTGCTACCCTCTCGAATGGCATAAAGATTGAAAACCCACGTTTCTTCCGCAAGGGGGAGAATGAAAAAATGAACTTGCCAAGGCACAGCGCAAGCTCTCGAAGGCGGAGAAGGGGACAACCGAACGAGCGAAAAGAGTCAAGGCAGTCCAGCATATCCATCAGCGCATTGCCAACCGTCGCAAGGATTTGGCTCATAAATCGAGCCGTGAATTGGTGAATAATTTTGGAATGCTTGCTTTTGAAAAGCTGAACAGCAAGAACATGCTCCGAAACCACTGTTTGGCGAAAAGCATCTCGGATGCAGCCTGGAACCAACTGATACGGTACACCACGTACAAAGCTGAGAATGCTGGTCGTGTGGTCGTATTGGTTGATCCACGCAATACATCCAAGTTATGCTCTTGCTGTGGAAGGTTGGTAGAGAAGTCCTTGTCCGTTCGAGTTCATGCCTGTCCTGTCTGTGGTCTCGTAATGGATCGAGACCAAAACGCTGCGATCAATATATTGGGATTGGGGCTACAATCCCTGGGATATGCCCTAGAAGCCCCCGCCTTTAGGCGTGGGGAGTAGTCACAGCCCGGGCTGTCATTTCTAAACACAAAGGTATGCCCTTGCCGGACGCGCTGGAAACTCGCCATGACACAATGTTCCACATCCTGGCTGTCAGCCTGGTCTGCCAGGCTGACTTCGTCGGCATAAAAATAGGTCACGGGAAGCCCGGCCCCGGGAAAATACTTTTCCCATTTGTGCTGGAACTCTTTTTGGAATTGGGAATCCATATATTAACCTCCAGATCATATTTTTAAAAAATTAATTCTTTGTCATATTTCCTGTATTGTCCTGTTCACCCGGGACCCGAACCGTTGAGATAAATACATCCTCCAATGTAGGCATGATCCAGACAATGTTGGTTACCACGATCGCCTCGGATTCAAGTAATCTTCTGACCGGTTCGAGAAATTCGTCGGCGCTTGGAACAACCACGTGTATTTGCGCACCATACAGAGCGACTTCATCAAAAGGCAGACGTCCCTTTGATTGCGCCTCTTTCAAGAGGCGCACAGAGCGATCGGGTTCAGGAGTATCGATCTCCAGCACTTGCCCATGCATATGTGTCTGCTTGAGTTCATCAGGCGTTCCAATTGCGACCAATCGTCCCTGGTTGATAAAACCCACCCGCTGGCAGAGCTCGGCCTCATCCATGTAATGAGTAGTTACCAGAATTGTTGTGCCTTTATTGGCCATGGCGTAAATAAGCCCCCAAAATTCGCGACGGCTGATGGCATCCACGCCAGCAGTCGGTTCGTCCAGAAAGATGACGCGCGGGTTATGTACGATGGCACAGCCCAAGGCCAGGCGCTGCTTCCAGCCACCGGACAGGTTGGCAGTCAGCGTGTCTTCGCGGCCTTCCAGGCCAGCCATTTGGATGATTTCTTCCTGTCGTTGGGCGAGCACTTGTCGCGTCAGGCCATAGACCCTGCCATAGAAGCGAATGTTTTCGCGGGCGGTCAGATCATTGTATAAGGTGAATACCTGGGACATATAACCAACGTGGGCCTGCATGATCTTCGTTTGGGTGACCGGATCAAAACCCAAGACACTTAATTTGCCTGCACTGGGCCGGATCAATCCCAGAAGCATTCGGATGGTAGTGGTCTTTCCGGCTCCATTTGGCCCCAGCCAGCCAAACACCTCCCCGGGCAGGATGTGAAAGCTGACCCGGTCCACCGCAGTAAATTCTCCAAATCGCTTGGTGAGTTGCTCAGCAATGACGGGATAGGCTCCATCCGGTCCTGTGATTTCTTCGGAATCCAAAGGTTTATTGGTCATGATCGGCTGCCTCCTGGCGTTTCACCAGGCTGATGAAAGCTTCTTCCATGCGCGGCTCGATCACTCGCATCCCGCTCCATGCTATATCCTGAGCACCAAGTGCTTCTTCAATTTGCTTCTGGCGACGTTCTGTTTCATCGATGAAAAGGTGCAGCATGGCTCCATATGTCTGGACTTCCAGAATCCCAGGCATGCCGGTCATAAGCTTACGCGCGGCCTCAAATTTTGCTGGTTTGAACTCAATCAGGTGACCCGGAACCATCTTCTTTATCCCAGTGGGCGTATCCAGGGCAATCAGACGGCCCTTATAGATCAACCCGACCTTGTTGCATCTTTCGGCTTCGTCCATGTAGGGAGTACAAACAAAAATTGCCAGCCCCTGCTCGGCGCGTAAATTTCCAAGCAAGTTCCAGAACTCGCGCCGGCTGACCGGATCCACGCCTAAAGTAGGTTCATCCAATAGAACCACCTGAGGTTTGTGGATTAGGCTACACGCAAGAGCTAGTTTTTTCTTCATTCCCCCGGATAGCCGACCAGCCAGGCGAGCGGTGAACTCGGTCAGTCCAGCAAACTTAAGCAGTTCAGCGATACTTGACTTTTGCATTTTGCGCGGAATGCCATGCAGGTCAGCAAAGAAACGCATATTTTCCAGCACGGTCATATCAGCAGGCAGGGAGAACTGTTGGGCGATATACCCGGTGCGTTCGCGGATTTCGTAAACATCCCGCATTGAATCATAGCCAAGGACGCTGCTGGTACCACCGTCCCGCCTGAGCAGCCCCAATATTACCCGCGTGGTCGTGCTTTTTCCGGCTCCATCCGGCCCGATCAAGCCAAAAGTCTCGCCTCGCCCAACCTCCAACGATATGGAGTCCACCGCGGTAACAACTCTTCGCTGCACTTTGAATTGTTTTACCAAAGCCTGGGCTGAAATGAAAACGTCGTTGGACATGGCAATCAATCCAATCGCTTCTTCGAAACCGCCGCGGCGATGGCCAGAGCGATGGCAGCATATATAAACAGTGTCAGGGAATCTGTCCAAAGGAACGTTATCCCGACACCTTTGGTCATGATGCCCCGGATGATCCGAACAAAATAGGTCATGGGTATCAAGTTGCCAATAACCTGGGTCCAGAGCGGCATGGTTGTCCGAGGATATAGAAAGCCGGTCAAAAGCATGGCTAAAAGCTGAATCACGCTGGTTAATTGCTGGGCCTGTCTCTGGGTTTTGGCTACCGCCGAGATGACCAGCCCCAGGCCCATCCCCGAGATAATAAAGAGGATTGACAGGCCGGCCAGCAGCAGGAAATTCCCCTTGAAAGGCACCTGGAACCAGAAAACCCCGATGGCAAGAATCATCGTCATATCCAGTATCGCCACTACCATACCGGGGATTAACTTGGCAATGACCATCTCGCCCGGACGGGCGGGTGTAGCAAGCAGTTGTTCAAGCGTGCCTGCTTCGCGTTCCCGTACAATTGCCATGGCAGAATTCGTTACAACAATAATCTGCATAATCAGTGCGATCAGACCTGGAAGGATGAAAATCAGATCGGTTAAATCCGGGTTGTAGAGCACCCTGGTGGTGGTTGTAATCGGTAGTTGGCCCGTCAGCGCGTTTAAGACTGTTGCCGCACCTTCGCTCTGCACTTTTTCGGTAGTAAGGTCCAGCGAATATTTTTGGGTAATGCTAAGGGCGGCGTTATAACCTGATTGGACACTGAAGGAATCGGAGCCGTCCAACAAGATCAGGACATCCCCTTTTCCGAGCATAACCTGCCTCTCAAAATCCGGAGGGATGATCACTCCCACTTTGACCGCACCTGCGTCCATCGCCTGCCGTACCTGTTGTTCGTTTTGAAGCACAAGGAGGACATCGAAGTTCCCAGAATTGACTAACGCGTGAATGAAATCCCGGCTGCGTATATCAAGGCTCTGGTCAACAACTGCGGTAGGCAAGTGGGTAACGGTCAGGGAAACTGCATAAGCGAACAAGAACAACTCCACCAGCGGCAAAGCAAAGAACAGTAGCAAAGTACGGCGATCGCGCAGGATCTGCACGGTTTCCTTGTAAATCAAAGCACGCAACCGCTGGAGTGATTTTGCCATTGTTAGTCCAGCCGCTTGCGGAAGGTGATCGTTGCCAGGAACAATACCACCACGATATAGATTACCAATGCCAGTACCTGTCCTGACAAAACAGAGAAACCGATCCCCTTGGTGATGATGCCACGCGCGATTGGGACAAAATACGTTATAGGAAAGAGGTTCCCAATAATTCTCACCGTCGCCGGCATGGTATATCGAGGAAAAATGAACCCTCCCAGCAATAAACTTACCATCATGAACAGCATCATCAATTGCTGCGCCTGGCGCTGGTTCTGCGAAACTGACGAAATGAGCAAACCCAACCCCAACCCGCTGAGAACATACAAAGAGGACAGACCGATAAACAACCAGAAACTGCCCTGGAACGGCACACCAAACCAGAAAACCCCGATGGCAATCACGGTCAGCATATTGAGCATGGCAATGATCACGTATGGAACGATCTTGCCAATCATCAGCTCGAATGGGCGAATCGGGGTTACCAGGATCTGTTCGATAGTCCCCATCTCCCGTTCCCGAACCACTGCCGCAGCGGTCAGTGCCAGGGATTGGGTCTGCAGCAACATGGCAGCCATCCCCGGAATAATGAACCACAGGGTACTCATATCCGGGTTGTAAAGCACATGAATAAGCGCATTTAAAGCCGGAAGGGTAGCACCAGAGGCCGATGCTCCTGCTTTGGCAATCTCGTCGTAAACAATCTGGATGGCGTGTTCCTGGCCGATGACGGTTGCATATGCATTTGCGGATTGGGAAGTAAAGAAGTCAGACCCATCCACCAGGATCAACACCTGAGCGTCTCCTCGCAGGATGTTTTTTTCGAAATCAGGCGGGATTACAATTCCGACGCGCGCCTGGCTTTCATCGATATTCTGGATCACGCCTGCCTGGTCCGGCGCAGTGGCAATGATGTTGAAGTAACCCGAATTCACCATCGCATCCAGGTAAGACCGGCTGGCTTGATCCAGGCTCTGATCTGCCACCACGGTCGGGATGTGGGTTACATTGGTATTGATCGCATACCCAAAAATGATCAACTGCATCAGAGGGATGGTTAGCATGATCCCCATCGTTGTCCGGTCACGCCAGGCCTGGGAGAATTCCTTCTGGATCAGGGCAAGGATTCGCTGAAACATTGCTAACCCCAGCCGCGCTTTATATTGAGACCATTTGAAATGGTCTCCACGATCATCATGGCAAGCTGATGACGTTGTTCCGGAGTGGGAGCTGGTTCAACACCACGCAGCACGGGCAGTATCGCTGCGAAAAAAGAGCCTACTACCATGCGCGCGCCGATTCCTGGGTCAATGGGCTTGAAATTACCTTTAGCGATTTTCATCGAAATAAAGTTCTGAAGAGTCTGCAAGACCGGTTGCCAGTGTGCAACCACATAGGACTGCAGAACCTCGTCATCGGTCCAGGCTTCTGCGATCAACACCCGGTTATAAACTGTCCTGGTCAAAATCTTCTCCATTAAAAGGTCCACAAGGTTCACAAATGATTGAGGATCCTCCAATTCGACGAGATGCACCAAAAGCGCATCGACCATCTCAGCCTGCCGCGAGAGAATGGCCTCGAGAACTTCTTTTTTACCGGAGAAATATCCATAAATTGTGCTTTCGCCGATATCGACGGCCTCAGCAATATCCCTGGTGGTGGTTGCCCGATAGCCCTTTTGGGCGAACAAATCTGCAGCCGCATCCATGATAGTCCTGCGCTGCCGTTCGATACGACGTTCGCGACGGGTTTGTTCTTTGATAGGAATGGATTGATTCATCATAACGCTGATAGCCTATTCGATTGATAAAAACGAGGCAATGATTTCCGAGTTTTTGTTCGTAATCCGAGGATCCGTTCGTATTTAGAGCGAAAGTATATTTCATTTACAGGCGTTGTCAAGAGAACTTATCACCCGGATTTGATACTTGTTTCTTCTTATTATTAGACAATAGTTAAGGGTCTTCTTAGTTCTTTGGAAATCCCGGCAGGCTGGGGTAAAATGATAATTAGTCGTCATGTATGGCTACACTGCCAAGCATGAAAATGTGCTATAACGGGCAGCGACCGACTGGCACACAGGTCGTTTTCTCAATGGTGCACCGAGCTCGATAATTAGTCGGACTG
>JBEKCT010000175.1:0-6995 GCA_050014715.1 Anaerolineales bacterium
TGCATTTCAACCTGCGACCAACTCGTCCCACCTGCGCCGGCTACGTCAATGGCGGCAACACCGCACTCGGCTAAAATCCGTGCCGTTCGCTCTGACATCCCCCAGCCAACTTCTTTCACGATAACAGGTACTTCCAATTTTTTACAAATTCCCGCCACTTTTCTCGCCAGACCGAAAAAATTGGTATCACCCCCGGCCTGCACTGCTTCTTGCAGAGGATTAAGATGTAGGAAGAGCGCGTCAGCCTGAAGCATATCTACTGCACGCTGGCATTCCTTGAGACCAAAGCCGGCGTTAAGCTGAATTGCGCCCAGATTGGCAAAAAGCAGAATATTGGGAGCGACTTTGCGGGTAATGGAATACGTGGTGACCTGTAGCGGATCTTCTAAAGCAGCGCGTTGGCTGCCTACACCCATCGCCACATGGTATTCCTCGGCCGCTTCTGCCAGGCGTTGGTTTATTAATCCGGCCTGTTCAGTTCCTCCCGTCATGGATGAAATCAGGATGGGCGCATTCAGTTTCTTGCCAAAGAGGGTAAGGGATGAATTTACCGAATCCAGATCCATTTCTGGTAAAGATTCATGGACGAAGCGGTATCGTTCTAATCCAGTGGTTAGTCCGGAACGCACGTCCTGTTCCAGATTGATTTTGATATGATCAGATTTACGAGTTTCTAATGGCGTAACTTTTTTCATAAGAATGTGTTCCGTCTATTGAATTATACTGGCAACCCGGTTACAATTGGGAAAGAAAATTCCTGGAGGAGCACAATGGCAAATACTTTTGATGAAGTCAAAGCAATCATTGTAGATTTGCTGGGGGTGGAAGAAGCAAAGATTAAACCGGAAGCACGTTTCCGGGAGGATCTTGAAGCTGATTCGCTTGACCTAGTTGAACTCATTATGAAATTTGAAGATGTCTTTGGAACCGAAATTTCAGACGAAGATGCCCAAAAGATTGTCACAGTAGGCGATGCAGTTAACTTTGTCGAATCTCAAAAGACCAAGAATTAAGACCAATGAAATTTCTTGGGGGCACGAGCGCCGACGTGCCCCTGTTTGTTTTAAAAAGACAGAGGCGACCTCTTGGGTCGTCACTGTTGTTTTATTACAAAAGAGAGGGGATTTCCTCAGGGTATTTTGCCACTTTGACTCCAGCCGATTCGAGCGCTTTAACTTTATCGGCTGCAGTACCGGCTCCGCCTTCAATGATTGCTCCAGCGTGTCCCATTCGTTTACCCGGAGGAGCTGTCTGTCCGGCGATGAAGGCTACGACTGGTTTAGTCATGTTCGCAGCGATGAATTGGGCTGCCTTCTCCTCGTCAGTGCCGCCAATTTCTCCGATCATGACAACCTTTTCGGTTCTGGGATCGGCCTCGAACAGGTCCAGGCAGTCAATGAAATTAGTTCCATTAATTGGATCGCCGCCGATCCCCACGCAGGTGGTGACACCCATATTTTTTTGCTTGAGGGCAAATAAAACTTCATAAGTCAGAGTTCCAGACCGTGATACAACGCCGACATTCCCTGGGATGGCAATATTATTAGGGATGATGCCCACCTTAGTCTCTCCAGGTGTCAACAATCCTGGACAGTTGGGGCCAAGCAGCCTGACCTGTTTCTGGTCAAGATATTCGCGTACCCGCATCATATCCTGCACTGGAACACCTTCAGTGATACAAACTATCAGGGGAATACCTGCATCAGCTGCCTCAAACATAGCGTCAAGTGCACCCCGCGAAGGAACGAAAATAACGGTGACATTCGCGCCTGTGGCGTCTACGGCGGCACGACAAGAGTCAAAAACCGGCACCTTGTCTTCTAGAACCCATTCACCGCCTTTGCCCGGGGTTACGCCTGCTACAACTTTGGTGCCATATGCCAACATTTGCTTTGCATGAAAAAGGCCTTCGTTACCTGTGATGCCTTGCACCAGCAAGCGGGTTTTCTTGTCTACAAAAATGCTCATTTTCAACCTCCTAGCCTTTTGTGGCGTCTACAGCTTTTTGCGCCGCGTCAACCAAAGTTTCAGCGGTGATCATTTTTGCATCTGCCAATAATTTACGGCCTTCTTCTGCATTTGTCCCAACCAACCTGATAATCATCGGAATGGTGGGCTTTACTTCCTTGAGTGCAGTCAGGATACCTTTTGCAACCTCGTCACAGCGGGTAATCCCTCCAAAGATATTAAAGAGAATGGATTTTACGTTCTTGTCGGAGAGAATTATCCGTAACGCAGCGGCTACTTTATCAGAACTTGCGCCTCCACCAATATCAAGAAAATTAGCCGGTTCCCCCTTGAAAAGTTTAACGATATCCATGGTAGCCATGGCTAATCCTGCACCATTGACCATGCAACCGATTTGTCCATCCAATTTGATAAAAGAAAGCCCGTATTTGCGAGCTTCAGTTTCAATGGCGGCTTCTTCGTCCACATCACGCATTTCGGCCAGGTCGGTGTGACGGAACAGCGCGTTATCGTCTATAAGCATTTTTCCATCCAATGCCATCAGTTGTTTTTCCTTGAGGATGACCAGAGGGTTGATCTCAGCTAGTGTGGCATCAGATTCTAGGTAGGCCCTCCATAAACCGCGGCAAATTTCGGTAAACTGTTTCCAATATTCTTTTGGAAGATCTATGCTAATGGCGATGTCTCGCGCTTGATAATCGCGCAAACCTAGCAATGGGTCTATATGAATCTTAATTATTTTTTCGGGATTGGTTCGGGCAACTTCCTCGATCTCAACACCTCCGGCAGATGAGGCCATAATCACCGGGCGACGAGCTGCGCGGTCGTTGGTGATGCCGAGGTAAATTTCATGATCGATATTTGCTGCCTCATCAACTAGCACTTTCCTTACTGGCAAGCCCTTAATCTCCATGCCCAGGATTTGCGTGGCCAGTTCTTCAGCTTCTTTGGCCGATTTTGCAACTCGAACACCACCTGCTTTACCTCTTCCGCCGACCAATACTTGGGATTTAATGACAACACGCCCGCCTAATTCCTCGGCAATTTGTCTGGCTTCGATGGCTGAAGCTGCAACCCGTCCTTTGGGAATAGGGATCCCGTACCTGGCAAAAATCTGTTTTGATTGATATTCGTGGAGTTTCATGGCTTCTTCTCTCCGTCTTAGGGCAGAATCTACTTCCTGATAAATGATGAAATTACGGTAAAGTAAAGCGCATTAACCGGTTATTGGCCGAATCGCTCACCCAGATACCTCCCCGACCATCAACAGCGATTCCAGAAGGCAGGCCAAAGTTATCCAAACCGGTGCCATTCTGGCCCCATGCATGCACGAATTCACCACTGGTGGTAAATTCGAGCACGCGAAATGAATCCGGGTCGGTGGCAAAGACGTGTCCTTGCTGATCCACTGCAAGATAAGGCTTGTTATCCAATGATTGGCTCATCCAGCCTGAGATATCCCATTGAGCAGATGGAGTATAAATGGACCTGTCAGTATTTGGAACAAACACTTGAATGCGTTGATTCCAGGTATCTGCGACGTACAGGTTGCCCTGGGCATCCAGAGCCAGGCCGACTGGTTCATCAAACTGTCCGGGGGCAGAACCTTCCCCGCCAAATTGGGAGATAAAATTTCCATCTGCATCATAAACAATGATGCGTTTATTTCCAGTATCTGCCACAAGGACATGACCTTGCGAATCGACAGCAATTCCTCTCGGGCCCCACAGACCAAAATGGCCGCTTGAGACAGGATCGTAATTGGGGGTTCCCCAAGTTTTGATGGCTGTTCCGCCGGCAGAAAACTTTTGAATACGATGGTTCCATGTATCAGCTACGTACACCCATTGTCCATCCGGAGAAACGGCCACTCCCCATGGTTCACAGAAGGTTCCAATGGGCACATTCGCTGGAGGAACTGTGGTATATGGGCAGCCCGGTGAAACCTGACCGAATGTCTGGATTAAATTACCTGTGGCGTCAAAATGTTCGATGCGGTGATTACGAGAATCGGCCACGTATAAGCTTCCATCCGGTGCGATAGCCAGCCCACGCGGAGTGTTAAATTGTCCGCTCGCGTCACCGGAAGTTCCGAATGTTAGGTCCGCCTGAAGCGAAATAGTACCTTTTGCGTAAGGATCGGTTTGAATTGGGGCCGTTTGCAGGATTCCATATTCCCACATTTGAGCGGCGATATCTTTACGAATAAACAATTCCATTCTCGCAGAGGGCTGCCAGGTGGACAAGGTCAAACCACTTTCTCCGGTTATCTTGGCATAGGCAGAATAATCCCGGTTTAGCCAGATTTGGAAAATGGCATCCCGCATTGCTGAATTTGTGAGAGCATTCCAAATACGCGGCCAGGTCAGTGCGAAATAGTCCTGGTTGGGCCAGACCATTCGGATGTAATTGAGCTGGTAATAATTTGTACCCACAATTGGCTTGATGCTCTCAAAATTCTGTTGATCGACGATAATGACCGGAAAATTGCGCAGGCTATTATCTGGCGTATTGAACGATTTAGCGTTTGGATAATTCCGTAAATACCATTTGAAGGACCATGACACGCCTTGATTCGGTAAATTGTTGTCATACGCAATTTGAAGATTCTGTTCTCCGGCGATTCGGCCAGATATGGTAGTTATCTGGTCCATGACATCTTTGATGCCGCTGGCGCCATGCGCATAAACCAGGTATTCTGTTGCATTATCCGCGTTTATGAAGGCAGCGCGGATGGCTGTTCTTCCGGTCAGGAGCGCTAATAAAGTAAAGATAACCAGTATGGTAACCCTGAATGCGTCGCGGATCTGCCACTTTGAAACCAGATAGGTTAGGACACCTGCGCTGGCTATGGTAAAAATTGCTGAAAGCAGGAAGGTTCCTGTCGATGACAGCTGCTCAAGCGTTTTTCCCTGAAATGGCGGATTCGCTCCTAACAAAGCGACCAATACGGTTGAAAGGCTGATTATAAGAATAACCAATAGCACGACTACTAATAACCCATGTCGCTTGCGGACTTCGGACCAGTTTATTCTTTCTATGACCTGTCCGAGTCCCCAACCTGTCAGTAAAATCATGGGCAATGTAATGTGGACAGTCAACCAGGGCATTTTTTCTCCCGCCATCGTGAATGCCAGAAGGCTAGAAATTGTCCACCAGATCAGTAAGGGGAAGGTGAAATTCCCTTCACTACCCATGGGGGGCTCTTTTGCCGGTGCTGCAAAATCGCCCACTGAACTTTCGGCGAAATTGTTTGCTTCACTTTGCTTTATGGATGTTGTGATCTCCAGAGGAGCAGGGGATTTCCGGCGCAGTCCAAAATACGCAGCGAGGAAGACTCCCAGGGCAGGTAAAAATTCATAAATTGGAATCTGAATAAGAAGGTAATAGTACCAGGGTTGATCGCCACGATGCACCCCTTGTTGTTGCAGCCAGTATCCGAGTGCGCCAACAGTGCCTACAAAAAAGCCCTGCCAGTTGCTAAAAATGCTGGTGAATAGGATGACATAAATCCCCCAGAACAAGGCTGCATAGATGATCCAGCGTTTTTTATTCCAAAAGAAACCAATGACAGCCGAAATTATGCATAAAATAATAAAGATGGTGACGGTCCGCACAGGCGCTTCCGCCCAAAGCGCCGACAGGTTCCAGCCCGGCCATGTGAATTGATAATCGAGCGGATTCCACCCCAGCGCCGTAACCGGAAAAGCTGCTAATTGTGGGAGTACAAATGTGCCGAGTAGGATCAGCATGTCGAATGAACGCTCGCGGCAGAGATTTTTCCAGCCATAGCCGGTGACTAACAGGATTATTGCTAATAGGAAAGCCACTCCGGCTAAAAGGAGAAGGATTGTTATAGCGGAAATTTGCCCGAAATGGCTGACGGGCAATCCCGGGATTTGCCCAGGCAGGATGGGAGCGGCAGTTTGAGATGCATTAGTGGTAATCAGGGTCCGGCCGTAAATTGTGAAGCCTAAAGCGGCCCCGGCCAGCACCACTCCAATGCATAGGAAAATTATAAAAATGTTTTGTAGCGATTTTTGTTTCCATGGAGATCGGGCGGTACGATTGATTAGATAAAAAGCCAGGAAAAGTAAAGCCTGTGCTGTATAAATAAAAGCGGTTTCTTTGGCGGTAAAATGGAGGATCGTCGCAAAGGTCAAGAGAAATAAGTAGCGAGCCTTGCCGGTTTCAAGATATCGAAGAATGGCATAAAGTGTCAAAACGAAGATCGCACCAATAAATGCCTCATTGCGGGCGTAGCGCCCGTAATAAAGCATGAAAGGGGAGATCAGCATCAGTCCGGCCGCTACCAATGTCCCGGAAACCCCCAGATAACGCCGCCATTTCCATAGCAGAACGATGGTTAGGATGCTGGCGATAGCTTGTGGCAGGCGAGCCGTGAAGTCATTGGCCCCGAACAAGATATAGGTAAGTGCCAGCAAATGGAACTGCAGTGGCCCATGCATCAATGGAGAATATTGGTACCCTTTTCCAATCGAATAGAGCCAAGAGAAATAGACGTGAAGATTTTCGTCATGACTAAAAACGCGAGCCCCCAGGTCGTAAAACCTGCTGAGGATAGCAAGGAGAATTATTAGAGCGAAGATTAGCATTTCCCCGTTCAAGGCAGGGAAGAAGGTAAAAACGGGGCGGTCAAGCCAGGACTGTTTTTCAGAATTAAAAGCCATGCGATGACACCTGCAGTAAATAATAAACGCGTCTAGGATACTTCAAACTGGCCATTCTGGCAAGCAAGTGGTCTTTTGAAATGCGTGTAGCCATTTTAATATATTTTTAGTAACTACTCAGCCAGCTAAGACGAAAGAAGGTAGATAAGGCGTACCTGCGAGAGCCAATCGCAACACATCCAGAACTTGCTGCCCATTCTTGCGGGATGTTGATATGTAGCCGCGGATCTGGCAGAACAGGTCGCCACCTTCTTTTGAGCGAAAACAACCGGATACTTTTTGCTTCACTTTCATCATGCGGATATCGCGTTCTGCCTGATTGTTATCAAATGGAAC
>JBEKCT010000176.1:0-6870 GCA_050014715.1 Anaerolineales bacterium
GGAAAAGAAAACATCCAGCCCGACGCTCTTCTCGGCACACAGGAAGGCGTGCTTATGCATGACTACCGACTGCCCGGCATCCAGTTCCACCGGCAAGACCTTTCCCGGAAAATCGGTGCTGAATGAAACCTGCCCGGGTGCGCCGCTTGCGGCGAAATCAATGATGAATACCGTGGCTCCCGAGACGGCACGCTTGAGCATGCCGCCCAGCCCGCCGCCGGTGTTGGTGCTCATGTTGACCGAGCTGGTCATCCATGACATGGCGCCGGCATCCGAATAGACCACCTGGTTGGGTTGCAATTCCACCGCCAGGGTCTGTTGGACCGTGCCTAGGATATGATATTTAATACCGCTTTTCGTTTGTGCGCTTACTTCCGGTATGGTGGGTAGATCGGGTATGCTCATGAGCTTTCTCCTCTTGGCGCAAGGCGCTGTCATTCTGACAGCTTAGCGGGACCTTGTGAAGGGATTGTAGTACAACATTCTTATAGTAGTATTAATTTAGTTCTATGAGGATCGGAGAAGCAAATAATAAAAAAGGGTGCCGGGCGGGCGAACCTTCATTTTAATCGATTGGCTACATATATATATGTCGGTCGTTTTTTGTCACCGGTGAGCGTGTTGAAAACGGTGGGATCCTGAAAGACCTCGCCCACCCTGGTGTAATACTGGTCGATCCCGGCACAGCACCAACCCAAATCCACATCCGCATCGACGATTATCTCATCAAAACTCTGCCGGCTAATCGTATTGCGGATATCCGTCGATAACAATGCCTTGCCGTGGGTCTGCTGGTCTCCACGTAAAACATCCCAGATGGCGGAATTATTGGCAAAAGTGCTCTTGCCAGCCAGCGCCGGAAGATAACTTTGATCGGGGAGAAAGACCGTACCTTTCACCTGGGAAAGCATTTTCACCAGCAAATTTCCCGCATCCAGGTCTGCTTTCGTTGGAATCTGGGCGAACGGATTGTAAAGGATCATTGCCAGTTGGATCAGGCAGGCAGTCTGGATTAATACCTCCAGCCTGGCTTTGTAATCATCCTGGGACTGTTTCATTAATGCCAGCATCCCGCCCAGACCCAATCCAAACAGGATGGACAGCACGGCGTAAACGGGCAATAACACGTTGTCGTAACCGCCAATTTTCACCCGGGTTATGAAGGACCCTGCCAGCGCGCCAGTCAGTATTGACAGCCATTGAAAAATGTTACGGCGATCCTGTTTTGGCCGGCCGAAGAAGAAAAATGCGGCGAAAAGAATTGCCAGAGGCAAATGGACCAGCAGGTCGTCCTTCCAGAAGGTGATGAATTCCTGCGGCAGCCATTCGGTCTGCTGCGAAAGCAGCCCGAAAACATAATAACTGTACCAACCTGCACTGGCGAAGTTCATGACCAGGGTGGTTATTCCAATGGTTAATGCTGCCGTCCCCAGGCAAATCAATGCAAATTTCCAATTGCACCAGAAGAGGTAAACCAGGATGGGTAGACATGCAATGAGAGCAGTCTGTTTGGTCAAATAGGCCAGCGCGGCCAGGAGGCCGGTCAGCATGGCAAGCCAAGCAGATTTCCTGCCCCTGACAAAATATACGAATGCCAACCACAAAGCCAAAAACAGCGAGTCCACCCTGGCAACATCCAGCCATGCGCCGGTGACTCGAAAAGTTGCCGCAAATAAACCGGTGGATAATAATGCCACCCACCAGTTATTTGTCTCATTGCGAACGATCAGGAAGATCGTTGTGAACGAGACCAGGGAAGCCAGGAACGAAACCAGCCTGAGAGGAAAGAAACCGATTCCGAATATCAACGCGGCGAGTGCTGAAGAATAGAAATATACGGGAGGGTACAAAAAAGGAACATAATTGATAGCGGGAGCAACATACATGGCTTGACCGTGGATCAAGCGCTGGACCTGGTTGACCATCCCGCCTTCGATCCATTCCAGGTCAAAGGGATAACGGATGCGGAAGTACACCATCCAAAGGTAAATTACCAGGTATGCTACCGCAACGCAAAACAAGGCGACCCTGAGAATTTGTGGCAATTTGAGGTTAATAAATGATGAGGTTTCTTCTTTTTTCATGAAATTCCTTGTTTACTTCCGCACTTGATACACACCTCCCGAAACCCCCGGCAGTGTGAAGCGCCATTTCATTCCAGCGCGTTGGAAAGGCTCCGGCTGACCGTAGAGCGTTTCGGGCAACCCGCGCAATAATGAACCGCGCAAATTCACCTCGCATGGCAGATCGGCAGGATTAAGCGCCACAAGGATCTTTTCGTGTGCGGACTGCCGCAGATAAATAAAAGGAAGTCGCCCAGCCTGGGCATACACCGGTTCAAACGAAGCCGTGGCAGAGAGGGCCGGATGGGCCTGCCGCAGGGCTATCAATTGGCGCACGCGCTGGAGCAGGCTGTGCGAGTCTGACATCTGGGTAGCAACATCCGGCCGGTTGGTGGCCGGATCCACCGGCAGGTAGAATTTCTCCGGGCTGGCGGACGAGAAGCCGGCTTGGGGTCCGGCTTCCCACTGCATGGGAGTGCGTGAACCGGTGCGGGAGATGCCACCTTCCTTCGAGCCCAGCCCTGTGATGAACTGCATACCGATCTCATCCCCATAGTAGATGAACGGTGTGCCAGGCATGGTCAGGAGGAAAAGAAAGCACTGTTCGAGATCGTCGGCATCCCGGCCGACGGAAAGGCGCGGACTGATATCATGGTTTCCGGTGATCAGGCAGATCAGGCCTTTGGATCTGGTTGCTTGAACCTGCGGCTGATATTCATCCAGGAATTCCATGATGTTGCCGTGGCCGGAACGGTCAAAGAAACTGAAGCCATATTTATCGGCGCCGGCATTGGTCGAATATGGCTTGCGGAACAGGGATGAATAACCAGCCGACCCAAAATGCAGCAGGAAATCCATGTGGAAACCGGCGCCAAGCGCGGCGGAGGGGCTGCTCCATTCGGAAACGATGGCTGCTCCAGGATAGTTGTGGTCAAGCCAGGATCGTACCTCCTGCCAGAGCTTGATGGTCTCACGCCAGCCTCGGTCTTTTTTGATTAGCGAGGCAGCCATATCCACCCGGAAACCATCACAACCCAGGTCGAGCCAGAACTTCATAATGTTGCGCAGTTCCCGGCGGACACGCTGCGGCCCGGGTGCATCGACAGGCTGCTGCCAGGGATAGCGCGGGTCGGGGTTGGCAAAGCCATAATTGAGGGCCGGCTGGAAGTAGAAGAAATTGGTGACGAAGGTAGCATCGCGATTGCCATAGCCATTCACCAATCGCAGACCAGGCACTTCCCAGGTCCAGCCGGAATCGGTCCAGATGTACCAATCGCTGTACTCGTTGGTTTCATTGCGGGCGGAGGCCTGGAACCAAGGATGCTCGATCGAAGTATGGCCGGGCACCAGGTCCAGCAGGATGTGCATACCGCGCCGGTGGGCTTCTTCAAAGAGCTGGCCGGCGTCGTCATTTGTCCCGTAGCGGGCTGAGATTTTATAATAATCACGCACGTCATAGCCGGCGTCCTGGAAGGGCGAATCGAAACAAGGGTTAAGCCACAATGCATTTACGCCCAGGTATTGGAGGTATTCCAGTTTTTGCAGGATGCCCGGTAGGTCCCCAATTCCATCGCCGTTTGAATCATAAAAGGATTGCGGATAAATCTCGTAGAAAACAGCTTTCTCCAGCCAGTCAGGCATTGTTCCTCCGTCAGGCATCCAAGCCGTTTCTTACCGGACCCAGGCGCAGCATGCCAGTAAACGCCAGCAAATTCAATACCAGGCTGCCGAAGACCAGATACACCATGGCGCGCGGACCACTCCCTTCGATGACTTTGCCCACCACGGTCGGCAGCACCATTCCGCCCAGGCTGTCTCCCAGAAGGATAATGCTGGTGATCTTCCCGGTCATGGCTGTGGATTGCCCGGCCAGGGTGAATCCGGTTGGCCAGATGGGGGCCATGCAGAAGCCCAACCCGATCGCCATTAACCACAGAGCCAGGCTGGAACCCGAAAAGGTGATCCCCAAGGCAAGTATGACCAGGCAACCGGCCACGGCTGTCAGGATTACCTGTTTTGGGTTGAAGCGAGTGGCGGCCGGGATGGAGATCAGGCGTCCAACGGTAAAGGCGGCCCAGAATGCCGAGGTCAGATAGGCCGCCCCGGCTGCGCTGGCCAGATTGAGGGTGATTGCGTATGTATAGACCCATCCGCCGAAGCTGATCTCTGCACCGACATAGAAGAACAGGAACAACATGGCCGAAATGACCAGTGCATAGGAAACGCGCCCAGCGGAGTTCCGGGTGATATCCAAGTTATGTGCCTGGCTAGGGTGAGGGCTGGCTGACATGGTGACCATGCGCAGTCCCACCAGCGCCGCAAAGGCTGCCAGTGCCCAATAAGCCCAGCGATAGCCACCCGCCACTCCCAGCATTTGTGCGACCAGTAATGGAGAAAGGAAAGCTCCCAGCCCATAGAAGAAGTGCAATCCATTCATGAAAGGCGCGACTTTTTCTGCATGCGTCCAAACCAATAACGCGTTTGCTCCGGTGTTAATAAAACCCTCGGCGAAGCCTTTGCAGACCAATATGGCCAGTAAGATCCATAAAGAGGCTGCCAGGGGGATGAAGAAAATAAGAACGGCGGCACACAATTGGGCGATCCCAAGTACTGGATGTCCCGGCAGCCGGTCGAAAACCCTTCCACCGGCCATCGTTCCCAAGGTAAATCCGACGGAGCCAACCAGAAAAACCAACCCCATTTGTCCCAGCCGGGAGGCAGTCTGGCCGGCCAGGGCGGGCAGGGTTGGCCCAAGGATGGCGGAGTCAAGGCCCAGGCAGATAAAAAGGAAATAATAGCCGAGCGTGCGGCGGATGGCGTCGTTTCTGGCGTAAGTACTTAATTTTACAAACATGGAAGAATGGTTCGGTTCCTATCATCCAGCTTCGGTCCGGTAGGGGGCTGTATTGAGGTCGCCGACAAACTCCGGTAAATTGGTATGTCCAAGCATCTGGCGAACGGCGGCAGCCTCTCCGGTATGGTACCAGTAATGATAGATATTTCGCATCAGCAAGGTCCCAACGCTTTCGTCAACCGGTTTTCCATCGCGCAATAAAAACCCCAGCATGATTTCAGGCGTGAGGGTATCCAGATACCCATCCGCCACTGCAGTTACCTGCCGCCAGAATGCCCACATTTCTCCAAGGGCCGGGGTACTGGCAGGTTTGCCGTAACCGACCAGATCGTTGAGAGCGGGCGCGACGTTCTTTTGCTGTGCCAGGATGACCCAGTAACGGTGCTCCTGGTTGGCAAGATGACCCACCATCCAGCTGAGACAGTTCATCGGCATCAGCCGGCGGGCGGCATGCTCTTCTGAGACACCCTCGAGACTGCGTACGAATTCGCTCCGGCTGAAACGCAATTGAGCAACAAGCAAATGGGGCTGCATGGTATCCTCCTTGAGCAATGGCAGGCCACCCGGACAGACGTGCGGACAGTTCTTTATCAGATCAATTTGCGGATATGCTCGGTATGGTCGCGTTCGTGCCAAAGCGCCCGGCGAAGTACCTTGCGTGGAGACCAAAACTCTCCTTCTAACCCGACGACTGTTTTCACCCCATCCAGCTTGGGAAGTGTGTTTGAAAAATAGTCATGGACTTTTTCAAAACGCTCCTGTGGTTCTTCCGGCAGCTTCTCGCGCGGGAAGGCCATGCCAAGCCTGTCCAGATACCACCATTCCGACCCGCCGACATGGCCCAGGATCCCGTTGATGCTCCAGCGTTCTCCTGTATATTCTTGATTCCGTTTTTCTGGAGATAAATGAAGTACGGGTCTGAGTAAATCATCCATGCTCCAGGACAGCATCGCCAGGGCTCGCTTGATCTCGATGGTGGTCAGGGGCTTCCAATCGTAGGGAAAAAAAGATTCCACGCTATATCCATCGGCTTCGGTGGTTTTATCCAGATCATCATTGATGAAATATTCATCCCAGGTTCCGTTGACGACGATTTCAATTTCCGTGTCGGCGAAGCTCAACCAGGTATGCGCCTCGTGGTGCAAAATCCAGCCGGCGTACCTGCTCAGGGCTGTCTCAAGGTTTAGCAACGCCCCGTCTGCATTAACCCCATACGCGTAACACCCGGGATGCTCCAATGCCCAGGCGATCGAACGGCCTTCTTTATTATTCTCAACTCCTACCTGAAAGATCATGGATTACCTCCAATTCTGCGAGGAAAACGATACTGCATTTCCGGCAGAATCAACCGTGCCGGTTCATGAACTTTTCCATCCGGTGCAGTGATTCCTCGATCTGTTCATAGGATGTCGCATAGCAGCAGCGCACAAATCCTTCCCCGCCGGGGCCAAATGAATTGCCCGGCACGACTGCCACTCTTTCTTCATGCAATAATGTCTCAGCAAAAGTTTCATCATCCATGCCAGAGGCGCTTACATTGGGAAACACATAAAAGGCGCCATGCGGTTCAAAGGTGGTCAGACCGAGCCTGTTAAAGCCGTCCAGGATGAGCCTGCGTCTCCGGTCATATTCGGTCACCATCTGCTGGACATATTTCTCGCCGTTGGTCAGCGCCTCCAACGCGGCGTCCTGGGCGGTTGTCGGAGCAGACATAATGGAATATTGATGGATCCGAACCATTCCTTTGATGATCTCACTCGGTCCGCAGGCATACCCGATGCGCCAGCCGGTCATGGCATAATCTTTTGATAAGCCACCCAGCAGGATGGTCCTCTTCCGGGTGGCATCATCCAGGGTTGGAACACACACGTGTTCGTGATTGTATACCAGGCGATCGTAGATTTCGTCCGAGATTATGAGCAGGTTATGTTGTTCGGCGATTTTTGCCACTTC
>JBEKCT010000177.1:0-6816 GCA_050014715.1 Anaerolineales bacterium
CCAGTCCGACTAAGAACCATGATCGATGAGAAAGTAGCCAAACTTTGGAAAATCTCACGGTAACATTTCGCTTTGATGCAACGATACCTAGAAAGTAACATTTGGCTTTGATGCATCACGCCTGGCAGCCTCTCCTTCCATCCGATCCCCGGATTGATTACTACAATAAGAACTTCCCCCGTCCGATTCGGGCAGGGGAAGGCAGCGGTTCATTTGTAAATTATAAGAAAGGCCAGGATAGGATCCCTTGCAAAGAGATTTATCTTATAAACAACCTCAGACCCATCAGATACCTATTATGCCTGAGCCAGCAATATTACTTGTTTTTACCCGCCTCTTTTTTCCCTTCCCCCTGAAATTGCGCTGTATACTTGCCATAGCCTTCCTTATCCAGATCCTCTTTTGGGATGAAGCGCAACGCGGCGGAATTCATACAGTAGCGCAGACCGGTTGGGGCTGGACCATCATCAAAAACATGCCCGAGGTGTGTGCTGGCCTGCCTGGAGCGAACTTCCGTGCGTGTCATAAACAGCTTATGATCGCTGAGAGTTTGGATATTTTCGGGTTCAAGAGGGCGGGTGAAGCTCGGCCAGCCTGTGCCAGAATCATATTTATCCAAAGAGCTAAACAGCGGCTCACCAGAAACCACATCCACATAGATCCCGCTCTTCTTGTTGTTCCAATAAGCATTGTTGAAGGGCGGCTCCGTGCCTTCGCGCTGGGTGACTTCGTACTGCGCCGGGGTCAGATGTTTTTTGAGCTCGGCTTCCGACGGTTTGATATATTCTGCCATAGCGACCTCCAATAGTGAAAGTTATGATATATGTTATATATTACCTTATTTATATTATAACTCGCATACATTAAAGGAAGCTTATTGCAATATTATTCCATCCGGAAAGCTTCACTATGATATTATTATTTGAGAAGCTTTTGGAAGAGGGGAAAGATTTACTGGATTCCCCTGAAAACTAAAACCGGAGTTTCAAAGACTTCAAGAACCCTTGTTCTTACTTATGGGTGCGGGTAAAGGGAGTTCCATTTTGGCGCATCGGGCAAAAACAATATCCAGGCCGCTTTTCCTGCCTGGTAATGTTCATCTGGCTGGTTCAACACAGACACCCTGCCTTCGTAATCCTGCCCTTCCACCCGGAATTGATACTTTATCACCCATGGATAGCGTCCATTGATCCGTACGTGAAAGTTTTGTTCCACTGTTACAATTTTCCCATCGCTCACGAGCCCGTCCTGGAGAACTTTGACGACTTTTTGAGCATCCTGATACCGTAAAAGAAGCACCCACACCCCTGCGATTAGAAATGCAATTCCGAGGAGCAGAAAAGGGATTCCTAAAAATGCCGTGATGATGGCAAGGGTCAACCCAGCTCCCACAAGGCTAAAAATAAATCCCAGGATGACAAAGACAAACGCTGCAATCGCTCCACCATCCCGGGATAACAACTTCCAGGCGTACCGGTTGGGGATAGGACGCGGAGCTGGCGGTGGTGCAGGCAAGGCTTCGCCCAGGCCGAATGAAGCGTTCTTTTCATTCAGCGCTGGCAAAGGCCCCCCGCAATTCTGGCAGTTGGATTGAAATATTAAGTGAGTTGAACCACACCACGGGCACGTGAACATAGGGATTTCCCTTTCAGGTCCTGTATTTCTATTCGAAAAAATTAGCGGTCGAATGACCTATCAGCGAGCCGATAATATCACAATAAAACAGTCAATCTGCCTTGCCTCGCATGGTACAAATGCTGATACACATTAACCGTTGTAATAAACTGACAGTTCGCCTGTTTCTTACGGATAAACTGCCCAATCCAGGATTACCTGGAAATTAAATAACCACCGATGAGGAGCGCATCCACTCCCAGTATGCGGGCAAGATCGATGTGCCGGATGGCAACCCCGAACAAGCCGAAATGGTCAATAATGATTCCCACCAGCAATTGACCCACAATAATGAGTGCAATCATCAAGGTGGTCCCGAGGCGGGGCATGGTGACATTGATTGTCTGATAGAGGATCAACCCAAAAATACCCGCTCCGAGCATATACCAGGGTAATTCATGCCAGTCCCGGATATTTTCGCCCCCTTCTATAATCAACAGGACCCCTGAAAAGATTGTTCCACCCAGATGAATAATGAAACTGCTGGCGGTTCCTCCTAATCGTTTTCCGATTGCACCTGCGATGGGGGATTGTATTCCCACTGCCACGCCGCCCAACACGCCGATCAAAATAACTAGCCAATAGCCCATATCTTCCTCCAACATAAACAAGTCGGAAATAAATAGGATATCACCTTCGCGATGGATCAAATGCGCGGACGCCTGCTTGTGGCGGCCTGCCAGTCTGGACAACCAGACAAGCCATCGCCGCCAGCGTAGTTAATCTTTTTATTTGCCGTTTAAAAGAAAATGTATTCTAATGTGCTGCATCGTGTCCTTTTATTGAAAGAAATTGTCTCTATTTATCCGGGCTTCTCCGCCTCCAATTGTCTCAGCAGCGTATCCGCTTGCTTCAATTGTGACTCGTTGAAAACCTGGACCCCCATCTCCTTCAGCAGGGTCGCACAGACACCAGAGTGGGGCACTTTTGTCCCGGTGAAGTTGCCATCATAGGTAAAACCTGTCCCACACGAAGGGCTGCCCTCTTTCAATATTGCAATCCGGATGCGCCTGGAACGGGTGAGCTCAAGCGCCTGCCCGGCTCCCTGAAGGAATTGTGCCGACACATCCAGACCGGTCGCATCCATCACCTTTGCAGTGCCTTTCAGGACTTCCATTCCACCTGCACCGGCGGCGATCTCAGCTGGGGGGCGCGGCACAGACAATCCCCCGGCCACTTCCGGGCAGACTGATACCACTCGCCCTTCCTGCAGCCAGCGTTGCAGTTTCGGGTCATTGCAGCGTTTGTCGCCACCATTGTAGCGCACTCGCTCACCCAGCAGACAAGAGCTGACAAGGATTAATTCCATGGTTTCTCCGGATGTCTGCCATACTTATAAAAATCCCAGACACCCTCCTAATTCTCTCATTATTCGCGAAAAACCGCTATATTGAAACGGATCGTTTCATCTTTTGTTCATCTTTATACCGTATATTTATCTGAAATATCAAATTAGGTAAGGAGATGTCCATGGCCCGCAAACAACCCAACCTGGAATCGGATTTTGTCAGGCAGGTGAAGAAGTTTTTTCTGTCCGCATTCGTGGTGATTACATTCATCGCTTACTTCTTACACGAGCGCAACATAAATGTGGCTGCCAGCCCGTTAAATACTGCTACGGTCCCTGGCGCGGTAAATAACCCTACTAACGCTACCACGACGAATGCGCCCACAGACCCTAATGCAGCCACTGCAACCACGAATCCCGCCTCGGCACCGACAGCTTCTGCCGCGTCCCAGGCAACCGGCTATAAGAACGGTACTTTCACCGGACCTGTTGCCAACGCGTATTATGGTAATGTACAGGTGCAGGTGGTTATCCAGAACGGAAAAATAGTGAATGTGCAGTTCCTGGATTATCCGCATGACCGCCGCACATCCCAGATGATTAACAACCAGGCTATGCCCTGGCTTACCCAGGAAGCCATCCAGGCCCAGAGTGCCAATGTTAATATCATCTCTGGGGCCACGCTGACCAGCGAAGCCTTTGCGAATTCGCTGCAATCCGCTCTTAGTTCTGCCAGCAATTAACCCGGAAACTGACCCTGAAAATAACCCGCATCATCATGGGGATGCCTGTAACCATCGAGGTGGTTGACTCTGGCGTGACCACACATAACCTGGATTCTGTGTTCGCCTATTTTGAATATGTGGACAGGAAATTCAGCACCTACAAGACAGACAGCGAAATTTCCTTGATCAACCGGCAGGAGATCTCACTCGAACAATCCAGCGAAGATATGCAGGCCATTTTTGCCTTAGCCGAGAAAACCCGCCTGGAAACGGAGGGTTTTTTCAACATTGATCGCGATGGGCGGTATGACCCGTCCGGCATTGTTAAAGGCTGGGCCATTTACACTGCTGTCGAAATCCTGCGGCAGGCCGGATTTGAAAACTATTATGTCGATGCCGGCGGCGATATTCAGGTGTCCGGAAAGAACACTCAGGGCCAGGATTGGTGCGTTGGGATTCAAAATCCCTTCAACCCCAAAGAAATCGTAAAAGTGTTATCGCTCAGGAATTGCGGAATAGCGACCTCCGGCACCTACGTCCGCGGCCAGCATATTTACAATCCCAGGAATAACCATCAACCTGTTACCGGCATCGTCAGCCTGACAGTAATAGGTCCAGATATTTATGAAGCAGATCGCTTTGCCACGGCCGCCTTTGCCATGGGACATGCTGGCATATTTTTCATGGAAGAGTTGGCAGGTTTCGAAGCGTATATGATCGATCCAAACGGATTGGCAACGTTTACTAGCGGGTTTGAGAGGTATGTGAGAAATGATTAAGTCCATCGACAACTGGCTAAACCGGGTCACCATGTACCGGTTGGTGCTCTATTATTTGATATTCCTGCTCGGCGCGGCAGTCGTTCTTTCCATGGCAGGTATATTAAAATTCGATGTTTTTGCCCTGCTTTTTTCAATCAGTTTTTTAATCGCAGTGAGCTGGCTGGTAAACTGGGTGTTTGCCCGAACGTTCAAAGTAGCCGCGAACGTCGAGTCGGTCTATATTTCTGCACTCATCCTGGCTTTGATCCTCACCCCCATCAAATCATTCAATGATCTATGGTTTCTGGGCTGGGCAGCCGTCCTGGCCATGGCTTCTAAATATATCCTTGCTATCAATCGCAAGCACATCTTTAACCCGGTTGCGTTGGCTGTTGCATTGACTTACTTCATTATCAACCAATCGGCCAGTTGGTGGGTGGGCAATGCTGCCATGCTTCCATTCGTACTGGTCGGCGGTATCCTGGTGGTTCGTAAGATCGGGAGATCCGACCTGGTACTCAGCTTCTTGACCGCGACAGTGGCAACCAGCCTGGTGTTGAGCCTGATTGGTGGCAGCAATATAATTAATGATTTCCAAAGAATTATCTTGCTTACCCCGTTATTTTTCTTTGCCTTCCTGATCCTGACAGAGCCACTGACCACTCCGCCTACCCACAGGTCAAGGATCATTTATGGGGTTTTGGTGGGTATCCTCTTCTCTCCCCAAATCCATTTTGGAGGTTTTTACGTAACACCGGAACTAGCAATATTAATGGGCAATATATACTCCTACCTTGTCAGCCCAAAAAGGAGATTGGTGCTCCGACTCAAGGAGCGCATCAGGATTGCGCCCGACATATACGATTTCGTTTTTGCCCATGGCAGGAATTTTGCCTTTGCGCCCGGGCAATATATGGAATGGACACTTGGGCATAACAGTCCCGATGCGCGCGGCAACCGGCGCTATTTTACTCTGGCATCAGCGCCTACAGAAAAAACCCTGCGGCTCGGCGTCAAGTTCAACCAGGAATCGAGCACTTTCAAAAAAGCCTTGTTGAAAATGAACGTTGGTGATGAAATTGTTGCCAGCCAGTTGGCAGGGGATTTTACACTTCCAGAAAACCCCAGGCAGAAATGTGTATGCATTGCAGGAGGAGTTGGTGTAACCCCGTTCCGAAGCATGATCAAATATCTGCTCGATATGCACCGGCCACGCCCAATCACCCTATTTTATGCAAATAAGACCGTTGACGACATCCTTTACAAAGATGTGTTCGACCGGGCGAAGCATGAATTGGGAATCCAGACCATATACACGGTCACCAATACCCAAAACCTGCCCGCCTCCTGGACAGGCATCACCGGCCGCATCACCCATGAATTGATAAAAAAACAGTTGCCTGATTATCGCCGGTGCATCTTCTATCTTTCCGGCCCCAAAGGCATGGTCGATTCCTTTAAAGAAACCCTGGAAAAGATGCACGTACGCAGGTCGAGTATTCGGACAGATTTCTTTTCGGGCCTGGCCTGAGTTCCAGCTTTTATTGGAATGCCTAAGGCGGAGACTTCGGGCTCCGACAACAAGAATTTCTAATATCGGGATAAACACCGTTAATGAAAATTTTGTGAAATATTTCGTGGATAGATTTCTTAAGCTGCTAAAACCCTATCCATGAAAATCGGTTAGATGGTCCTGGTTCTTTCCGCCTTGAAACTCGACACCAGTCTATCTGCCAGCCCGGGGAACAGGATTGCGACTGTTACTAAGATGCTCCAGCTATGCGGCAGTATCAACATTCGGCGCGGGCGGTGTACCAGTTTTGCGATCTGGTCGGCCACATAAGAAGTCGGCATCAGGCCGGGATGATGCATTGCATCCGGGCTGCCATCCACGATCGCCTTGAGCCGCGGCGTGATCTCTGAGGGCGTATTACCCGGGCAGACCGCCGAAACATACACGCCGCTTCCGCGCAGTTGCCGGCGCAGCGCATCCGAAAACCCGAACACACCGAATTTGGTCGAACAGTAGACGCTGCTGCCGGGCGTGGCAATCAAGCCTTCGAGGGAGGCGATTTTAATGATATGCCCAGCCTTCTGGCGCAACATAACCGGCAACACTGCCTGGCTGCACTCAATCACTGCGAGCAGGTTGACTGCTATTTCAGCCCTGATATTGTCCGGTTCCAGTTTCACCAGCGGTCCATCGAAAGAAATCCCGGCGTTGTTCAACAGAACATCCACCCGCCCCCAGCGCTCCAGCGTGGCTTGCAGCATGCGCTGGATATCAGCCGCCTTAGTCACATCTGTGGGCACGACCAGCGCCTCACTATCCGAAGCTTCCACCTCTTTTGCGAGAGTCTGCAGCCGG
>JBEKCT010000178.1:0-6744 GCA_050014715.1 Anaerolineales bacterium
ATCGTCAAAGAAGGAGACTGGAAGACAGCTTAATTTCATCCGAGCACTTTCATCAGGTGGGACATGTAATCCATGGTTTTCTGCCCGGCCGTGTCAAGGTCAGGTATGCCCAGCAGTTCGGCCGAAAGCCAGCCAGGGTAGCCGTTTTCTTCCAATGTCGACAGAATGGCGGGAAAGTCGATCAGGCCCTGCCCAGGGGGTAGGCGGTTGTTGTCGCCCAGGTGGACATGGAATAACTTTCTGGCCCGCATGGCCTGGTGGAAGGGGACGGTCCAGGAGCTTTCTTCGATATTGACATGGAAAGTGTCCAGCAGCAGGCCGACCGATGGATGGTCCACTTCTTCCATGAAGGCCTATCCCTGGGCGACATTGAATATGACATTTATCCGAGATACAAAGCTTCAATAAATTTCTTTTGGAAGTCCGGGTGCGTGGTCAATTCAACATACTGAACCTTTTTTATGAATTCTTGGGCTGTCTCGCGTTGCTGCTGGGAAAGCAGCGCAAGCACGGCCCCCATTCCGGCGGCATTCCCAACCTGGGTGAACCGTTCAACCGGCACATTTGGATACATGCCGATCTTAATGGCATTGGGAATATCGATATATGTTCCGAAAGCCCCGGCAATAATAAATTCGTCAATCTCCTCTGCAACGATACCGGCTTCCAGCATCAATATTTCCAGCCCGGCCCGGATGGCAGCCTTGGCAAGCTGGATCTCATTCACGTCGTTGCGGGTCACGGTTATGTCCTTGCCGTGACCCGTTGAAGCCGCTGGCACAAGCAGAAATTCAAGCGTTCTACCGTTCGGACGAACGTTTTTCTGCCCGTTTTGCAGCGCCCCTTTTTCATTGATGATACCGGCCGCTTTCATGGCAGCTACCGCGTCCAGGATACCCGAGCCACAGATCCCCACCGGCGGTTGATTATCAATGGAAAGGAAATGCACCTCCTTATCCAGGATCTTTACTCTTTCGATGGCTCCCGGGGCCGCCCGCATACCATCTTTGATATGAGCCCCCTCAAAGGCCGGTCCGGAGGCACATGAACAGCTGTACACATGTCCGTTTGCTGCAAGCGAGATCTCGGTGTTGGTGCCTACATCAATTGCCAGGACCTTTTTCTGCGTTTTCCACAGACCGGTCGAGAGTATGACAGCCACATGATCGGCGCCCACGTACCCGGCAATGTTTGGCAGGAGGTGAATATTTCCTCCAGGTGCCATCTCCAGGCCGATATCCCTGCCACGAATGTCCAGTGCCGTGCTAACTGCAGCGATATAGGGGGCATATACCAATTGATGGACCGGCAATCCGGCCAAGAGGTGATGCATGGCGGTATTTCCGACGATGACTGCATCCACAATTTGATCAGCCAAAATACCTTTGTTCTCACAAATCTCCCTGACCTTCTTGTTCAGGGTATCAATGATCGTCCTTTGCAGTGTTTGCCGGCCAAGTGGCTCCTGGATACAATAAGCGATCCGGCTGATGACATCCTCGCCATACGCGATTTGCGGGTTCATTTCACCCACTTTATCGACCTCTTTGCCGGTTTCAAGATCATACAGGTAGATCGCCAATTTGGTTGTGCCAATGTCAACTGCCAGGCCAAAATAATGCTCATCCGGTTTCAACAGAGCGATGACTTCATTCTTTCGCAGGACAGCCTTGACGGACCATTTATTTTCCCGCAGCACATCCGATAAACTGGTGACAACAGCATAATTGAACGTCACAGATTCACACCCCAACGCAGACAACCCGTCTGCAAGGCGGGTTGAATCCGCCCGCAAGTCCTGGGTTGTGGCAGGCTCCAGGCTCACCATTACAGACTTTATGATCGGATTAAATTCAATGTCAACCTGCCGGCCTTCTACTTGCAGACGCTGCGGAGTGGTCAGGGATTCGGGCGGAATATCAATGCTGATGTCCCCTTGTGGAATTGCCTGGCAGGCCAGCCGAAAACCCGACCCGATTTCAGCTTTACTAAAAACATCCAGCTCGGATTGGGTTGGGGAGTTTAGATCACCTTCCACCAGACGGACACGGCAACCTTCACACCAGCCCTCGCCTCCACACAACGACTCTAAACCGACTCCGGCCATTTGCGAAGCCGCTAATAGCGTGGTGCCCCTTTTTACCTCGATCCTTCGTCCTACCGGTTGAAATTCGACTACGAGTAGATCATTCATTTTGTTTCCTCTGAGCATATTGGTCCTTATACCTGCAAACCGCGTTCATTACACAAAAATCACATGGATCTCCTGAATTACCTAATTCTTTTCCAACGCCGATAAGGATCGATACACTTTTCCGAGGTGACATCATATACTGGGGGTTTAACGCAACCCCGATCTGCCCCGCTTGTAATATTTCAAAAATCAGCGGTTGCCCTTTTTCAACCGGCCAGCCAAGCATGCCTGGACTGAGCGGCATGCTTGTTCGAAAGCCATCCTTTGAATTTTCCTTCTCAAAATAACCACAGACTGCATTGGCGAGACTTTCGACTCCCGCGGATCCCACCCCATCCAGAGCCAGGCCATAGCTTAGATCACTATCCGAAATCCTGGCTGCATGCTCCTCCAGCTCTTTTCCGATTGTGCAAATTATGGCTATGATCGATTGAGCTGACCTCAAATGGTGGGAAACGATCTCTCCTGATACTTTGAATTGATCCTCCAGGATCAATTGATCATGCCTGGTTTCCTTGACGTCAAGCTGCCGATAAAGCACGGCTGGTCTAAGCAGTTCCTTGCCTTCATCCAATGCTTTTTCAGCGATAGCATACAAGCGCGGGCGCCGCGATCGTATTACTTCCGGATCCGCACCTTGCCCGCGCAGTACTGAATCGACACCGAAGATAAACTCAGGAATTTGCAGAAGCACGATAGCCAACCAATTCAAGTTCCTGCGATAAGGAATTCATCGGATAAATTGATGGAGTTCTATACAAACATTTCCAAATAGATGCGGTGGGATGTCCAGTGCGATCCATTCTTTCCTGCACTTCGTCATACATTCCCTGCCATTCGGCGGTAGGTGCAATCTTTTCGATTTCAAAAACCTATTCAAATAGCCTGCCTATTAGCTTATTCTTCAGCTCAAGCAAGTGGAGTTTCCATAATCGGGAAACCAATTCATCGGCATGTCTAAGGGAAAAATTTGGCATCGTTCTCGCGATCAAGGTACAAATTCTGGGATCCAGACCGCCGGAATAGCGCGGTACTACCCCGCCTGCGAATGGCCTCCAGTTCGGACACACCGGATGCCTCTGCCATCAAAGCAATTGCCGCGTTCTCAAAGCATCGTCTTCGTACCTGCTCCGCCTGAAGGCCCTGCGAATGCGGCAAGTTTCTATTATGAAACTATCCTGGAACAATGGTCAGGCGAGCGATTTGTAAGCAGGCGAATGGCGCAGGAAGAATCTGGGGCGAATGCGTCGACTCAATCTGAGCAGCATATTGTTACGTCATAAGAGGGCCTTGTCTAGGCAGGTTACTTTAGATATCGGAAAAGGGTTATTTTATTGCCGACCGGCGTTGCTTGATCAGTTCCAGAACGCGCGCCCAACTGCTGGTGAACTGCGAGCGGAACAATTGCACAGGACCAAAGCCCTCGAACTCCTCGATCTCCAGGCCATCGTCCAGGTAGCCACGCTTGAAGTCGGGCAGCTTCTCCATCAGTTCATCGATAACCTTCTGGGGCACCGGGTTGAAAAGGCGGTAGACCACCGGCGGGTTCTGCTCGATCAGTTTGTCGGCGGTGCCTTCCCAGTTGATCGTGCCGCACACCTTGCCGCCCACCATCTCCGTGAAATGGTGCAGGCCGCGCGCCCCGCCGGCGATGAACGTTCCGGGCATGCCGCGCGCTTCCATGATGGTGTACATCTTGCGGGCCACGGCCAAGCCGGCTTGCCAGAGCACGTCCGGGGAGATGTCGATCTTCTGGCTATCCACCACTTTCTTCAAATGGTCGTCATAAATGCCGGCAATATGGGAGAGGAACAGTTTGGGGTGCTTGCCGGTCTTCTTAGTGGCCTTCTCGTAGGTGTCCATCAGCACGGTGGCCTGCTTGATACCGAATATCTCGGTGGCATTCAGCGGCACGTCCTTGCCCACCAGGTATTCCATGGCCACCAACCCGGAATGCGTGGTCGGGATCTTGCAGCAGATATTCGGCGACAGCTTGCGGTTCTCCAGGGCTTCACGGATGACCACATCCGGGTCATCCTCGCGGATCGGGTCACCCTGGATGGAGACGTAGCCCTGATCTTCTTTGGACTTTTTAAAGATCGGCAGGAACTGGTCGCTGATCGGCTTGACCAGCTTGCGCTGGAAGATCGCAATGGATTCGTCGTCACTGGGCGATTCCTTGATGGCTTCGTCCAGCAGCTTGCGGGCGTAAGCTCCCTCGCTGGGGTGGTCAACCATTTTTTGCGAGTAGGATGGGTTGTTCGTGCAGCCGGTAGCGCCGTTGGCGATGGCCAGATCGGCCTGGTCGCGGGTCGGATTGTTGATCCAGAACTCGGTCGGGGTCTGCTTGGCAACGCGGATGAAATAAGGCTCTTGCATGGGTGGGCTCCTTCTTGAAAATGAAAAAAGGTTAATTTCCTATAGATTCGCCAATGCTGCGGCCAGTGCTTCGACCGCCAGGCGCGGACTGGATAGAATGGGTACTTTCTGTTCTTCGGCCGGGAGAGCGTCGGCCACGCGCGCCATGGAGGCTTGCGCC
This sequence comes from Anaerolineales bacterium, assembly GCA_050014715.1. Lineage (GTDB taxonomy): Bacteria > Chloroflexota > Anaerolineae > Anaerolineales > Villigracilaceae > UBA877. The sequence goes on from JBEKCT010000178.1 coordinate 4,734, forward strand.
AGGATGACCACATCATTGCGGGTCATCAATTCGCGCAAGCCCTGGCTGACCAGACGGTCGTGCCTCGCCGTGTCACCGGACGAAAGAGCGGCAAAAGCGCCCTCGCACAACAGCGCATCGACCTTGATATCCAACTGGAGGTCGCCAGCTTTCGCCTTGACCAGCTCAGTGGTCGGTTTGAGCGTGGTTGGAGCAGTGGCAGCCACGCCGATGCGCTTACCCATGGAAAGGGCCTTTTCGATCATCGCATCGTCGATCTTAAGCAGCGGGATGCCGGCCAGCGGGCGGACAGCTTCCACACAGGGCGAGATGGACGAACATGTGCACTGCACGATGTTCGCACCGGCCCGTTCGGCTGCCACAACGTTATCAGCCACGCGTTGGTAGATGAACGGGGACAGACCTCCCTGCGCCATGACGGTCTTCAGCAGCATCTCGTCGGCGATGTGGAAGACTTCTGTCGCGGGGGGCAGGAGCTCCTTGGACAGATTGTTGAACAGGCCGACCAGGGAGGACACGGTGTGCAGGTAAGCAACTTTTATCGGCATTTGGATCTCCTTAAAAATAAAATCATATTCTTATTCCATCACCAGGGCCGGGGTTTCGAGTAGTTGAGCAAGGTCACCCAGAAAGCGGGCTCCCCGGGCACCGTCCAGGACGCGATGGTCGACTGACAGGCTGAGAGTCAGCATGGCAGCCGGCACGATCTTTCCGGCTTCCACCATGGCCTGCTCCTTGATACGCCCGACCGCCAGGAGGGCTGCTTGGGGCGGGTTGAGCACGGCCTCGAACGCATCAATACCGAAGGCGCCCAGGTTGGAGATCGTGAAGACTCCCAGTTCCTGGTCGGCCGGTAGCAAGCTCCCGGCACGGGCGCGCTTGGTCAGGTCGGCCAATGACTGGGAAATTTCGGTCAGTCCCAGGCGGTCGGCGTTCCGGACCACGGGCACGAGTAGGCCGGCCGGGGTATCGACTGCCACGCCTACATGCACATCATTCATTAGTCGCATGCCCTGGGAGGTCCACTGCGCCATCACCTCCGGGTGTCGGGCCAGGGTTCGGGCGCAAAAGTAGACCAGCAAATCCGTGAAGGTAAGGTGGGCGCCGGAATGCTCCTCCAACCTGGCCTTGAGCTGTTCGCGCAACGCCACCAGTGGGCGGGCGTCGACCGATACCTGCAGATAGAAGTGTGGTGCGCTGGTGAAGCTTTCTACCATTCGTCCTGCCATGACCTGCTCAATGCGCGTGAATGGGCGGATCGTCCCGGAGGGCTGCGCCGGTGCGGCGTTCTCGGCCCCTAACGCACGCAAGCTTCTGGCCTGTTCCACATCCTGGCGGGTGATGCGGCCGCCCGGGCCGCTTCCCTGCAAGGTGGAAATGTCCATACCCAGTTCGGCTGCGGTTTTGGCCGCCACGGGAGTAACCATCGTAAAAGCGGTGCTGCCCAGGCTGCGCACATTCCGAGCCACGACCCGTCCGCCGGGACCGCTGCCGGAGGCCTGGCGCAGTTCTAAGCCCATCTTTTTTGCCAGCCTGCGTGCGGCTGGGCTGGCCTTGATCTTGTTGGAAGAGACTAGCGCGGTATTTTCGACAGCTGGCCGGGTTTCCATGAGAACTCCTGTAGGCTCGGCGGCAAATGGCGGGACTGCCGGAGTCCCTTCCGCAGGCATGGATTCGCCTTCTTTGACCAGGATCGCTATGACCGTCCCCACCGGGACCGTCGCGCCTACCTGATAAAGGATCTTGCCCAGCACGCCGGTTTCGGATGCCTCAACCTCAACCGTGGATTTGTCGGTCTCGATCTCGAAGAGCGGCTCGCCAGCATTTACCTTCTGCCCCTCGGCCTTGCGCCACCCAACCAGGATGCCTTCGTCCATCGTCAGGCCCATGCGGGGCATCACGATCTGGCTGGCCATTAGCGCTTCCTTCCATCCAGGACACGGTGGACCGCTGCGATGATGGCGGCCTCATCGGGGATGGTGGCAAACTCGAGTGGTGGGCTGAACGGAAT
>JBEKCT010000179.1:0-6737 GCA_050014715.1 Anaerolineales bacterium
TCAACCGCCCTGACTACTTTCCAGGCGGAGATCGCCACGGCCACCGCCTCCAATACCACCGCGGCAGGGATCCTCTCCGCCCATAACGGTTTCGATGGCAGCGGCAATGTGACCGATCAAAGTGCCGCCAGCCAGACCGTGAAGGATACGCACCAGTCCCTGTCAGATGCCCGCACCGCTCTCATGCAGGCAAGCAGTGATTTGCGAAATGCCATTGCCCAGTGGCGGAAAAGCAATGAACCCACCGCGGTACCTGTCACAACCCCAACCAGCGGCTAAAAGGATGAGTAAATAAAAATGAAGAAAGCATTCCATTACGGCCTGGTCATACTGGTTGGAACAGGGCTCCTGCTGCCAGGCTGCTCGTCGATCCATGGAACCAATTCCGGCCAACCACCCCTGCCTTCCAGCCAGCCGCAGGCCCAACCGTCCCTGAAATCCAACCAACCACAGACCCAGCCAACCCCGGCTTCCGGCCAGGCCCTGGCCCAACCGACCCCAACGGGCGCAGGCCTTGATCAATCCGCGAATGATGCAGATCAGACCCTAAACAACATGCAGAGCACGCTCCAGGCCATAGATGTCTCAACACCCGCCAGCATCGGTGACCAAAGCACGAACGATGTAAATCAAAGTGCGAATGACGCCGATCAAAACATGAACAACCTGCAGCGAACCGTCCAGAGCGAAGCGACGCCTTAAGCTGGGAGCGAAAAAAGGAAGAAAAAGGAGCGGGACCGTTAGTGGGCCTCGCTCCTTTTTCTTTTATGCACTTTTCTTCTGCATGTGGGGAAAGCAAGAGAATTGCGGTTAATCCGAAGATATCACGCTATGACGATAGGCTGCTCTTGATGTCCTTGCGAGAAACTGCCAAATAACCGACAAAGCCAATGATCAATATCAATAGCACTGCACTGACCAATCCGTTTCCATAGCCCAGGCCGCCGGCTAGCCTGGCTTTCCCGAATAAATCGGCGAAGGAAGCGCCGAACGGCCGTGTCATGATGTAAGCAGCCCAAAAAGCGATTATCCCATTCAATTTAAACTTCCAATACGCAATTGCGGGTAGTGCGAACAATACGGCGAATAAGACCCCGGAAGTCAGGAAGCCCAATTTCAATGTGATGGCAGTCCAATCCCCGGCTGCAGTACCCAGTGCAAAGGTTGCAATGACTGCGATCCAGTAAAATAATTCTCGGCGAGGGGTAAGGATGCTATGGATGGAAAGGGTATTCTCGACTTTGTACCAAACCACAAATATAACGGCCAGGACAAGCGCGAAGAATCCTGTCGAGATTTCATAAGGCACTTTCAACACGATATGGATCACATCCGCAGCCATGGTACCGAACAGGGCAACCATGGTGACCGTAAACCAATAAATCCAGGGTATGTAGTGGCGCACCTTAAACTGAAGCGCAATGGCGATGATAAAACCAATAAATCCAAACACGACCGCCAAAACCGGATCGATTTGGTGCACCAGGTAATCCGAGGTTGACTCCCCCAGGGCGGTTGTCAATAATTTTATGATCCAAAAATAGATGGTGATTTCCGGAACCTTTCGCAAGGTCCTGGTTGTCAATAACGTAAAAATGGAATTATTCTCTTTAGATCCGGGTAGCTTTGTCATTTTGTTATTCAGAGGAGTTGATAATTTGGATTCAGGGATGAGCGATTATACCTTCATAGCCGCCGGAATCGCCGGGGAATAAATCCCCCGTCTCATAGCTCAAACCAAGGCACGGCTATGACAGCGCAGGGCAACGGCATTTATCAGCGCAGCCTGCCTACGAGCGCCCTACCCGGCGTGGAGCAGTTCAATGCTGGGCTGCTGGCGTACCAGTTTGTGGCCACGGATGCAAGCGGCACAGTCCTGGCTCGCAGCCCGGTCTATAAGGATATCCAATTGGGTCAGTGCGGGTTTGTTTTCAAGTTACCTAATCTTCATCTCTTCCTGTTTACCCCAACGAACACTCCCCAGATAGTCAAATAACTTCCTGCAGACCGTAGCCTCCTGATTTTACGATCGAATCAGTTATAAAAAAGGTCCAGTAGCCTATAGAGAGTACACTCTGGAATCGCCGTGCTGGCTGGCTCATTCCAGATCAGGCCGCCGGGGAATGAATCCACCGGCGCATGGCGCAAGAGCGGTAAAGCGTCCTTGCCTGCGGCATCGCAGGGGAAATTCGGTTTTGAGAAATCAATCGGGAAAAAGTTTTGCGGAATGGCAAAAAATGCTAAACTTAACGTAGTTCCGTCAAATTTATTGGAGGATAGTGCGGGCAAGTTTATTTGGCCGAGGGTTTCCGATACACACTATTTTTACTAATTTTCTACGCTGAAAGTACGATATCGTCATATAAGGCCCGAGGGATTCGCGGGACTTTCTTCCTGGTCACCAAAAGAAAAGAATCCCCTAAAAAGAACCTGACCAAATTATGGATAAGGAGCAGAAACATGAATTCAACCAAGAAATTCTGGATCGTTTTGACGGGAACAGTCCTGGCGATGGTGATCATCGCGTGTTCATGTAATTCGCTGACCCCTGCGCTGAACCCAACCGCAACCCCTACGGTCATTCCGCAGACCGCTACAGCAATTGTGCCACCGACACAAACGCCCGTAAGCAATCCATTACCGGATTTGGCGGGATTTTGGCAGGATTGGTCGAGAGTCTTCACGATTGAATGGCAGGGTAACCAGTACGTTGTGACCGCAATCACCGCTGCGGGGACAAGCAAGCGGACGCTCACCAGTCAGTCCTGGGACGGCAAGAGCCTGACCTGGACGTATGAATATTCTGATGAAAACGGCAGTTCGTCCAATACATATACGACTGTTTCCGTGAACGGAGACAGCCTGACCGTAAAATACTCCTCCACCAATGGTACAGCAGACACGCATACTTTAAAACGTGTGCCTTCAGTGGTACCTGTTTATGACAGCCTCCCTTATCAGGAAGACTTCAGCAACCCCGGCACCGGTTGGGATGTCTACAGCAATGACAATAGCAGCGCCGGTTATGAAAACGGGTATTATTTTGTGACGGCAAAAAAAGCCAAGATCAATTATTACGGGGAGGCGTACCTGTTTTTTGATGATACCATCCTCGATGTGGATGCCACCCCGGTAAGCGGACCAGCCAATAACAATTTCAGTTCCAGCGTATTCTGCCGCTTACAGTCGAATGGGGATGGTTATTTATTCGAGATCTCAGGAGATGGGTATTTCGCAGTGGGAACATATACTGGCGGCGGGAAGACATATGCCTCGCTTTTATCAGGAGACGAATGGCAGCGCTCCAACGCCATAAAGACGGCCATGGCGACCAATCATATTAACGTAACTTGCGCCGGTAATCAGTTGAAACTGGAAGTAAACGGCGAAGTGCTGTTCGGTGGGCAGGATTCCACATTTACCGAAGGTGATATCGCCCTGGGTGCGACAACCTATGATTCAAATAATGCCCCGGCTGAGGTGCATTTCGACAACCTGGCGGTAAGTGCTCCATAAAACAAATGAAATTGGCCGCTCGCGAAGCAACTTGTCTCTGAAAGGGATACCCGCAGGGTGCGGCAGGGGATAATGCCGCTCGCATTACCAATGCCTTCCACAAAAACCAGGTTTTCCTGCGTGTTCTTTTGTCTTCGTGTACCTTGGTGCAGGCCTGTCCAGCGGTACTGTAACGCGGGATCGGGTTAAAAATTGCCTCGACAGGCTGGAAGCGGCTGTCGCAGCCAGCCGCTGGAACTGCCCGAACATGCAAGGGTAGGGTAGGCGTTGAGCGTTTAACAAGGGAGAAAGGGGATTGGTGGAATCAGTCACCATGATCTGCCAGGGCCAGCAGGTTGGCCAGGACCGCCGGCGGCATAGCCACAATCAGCATCCACCTCAGCAGCAGCGGGACGGGCGCCGGGTCGAAACTGATGATCGGCAGGTCGGTGGAGAGGCTGCCAAACGCGAGAGCCAGCCACCAGCTGCCGGCGAGGGCGGTGAAGAGCGCAAGCAGGGAAAGACTGATTCGCGCCAGTCGGGAGTGCAGGCGGGAGGCGAGAGCAAAACCGAAGGCGGCCCACAGGCAGCCGGCCGGGATGAACAATCCGGTGGGCGGCGTATTCAGCGCCAAGACATCGTAGACGAACAGGCCGACGGATAGAGCCACGCCTCCGACCAGGCCGGCCAGGAGCGTACCTACGAGCGCGCTTTTACCCCAATAGCGGCTGGCGAGCTGGCGTGTCAATGCAAGACCGAACCCGAAGAAAGCCCCCAGGAAGATGCCGGTCGTGATGGAGGCATTGATCCCCACGGTATCGAGCAGATGGCCGGGGTAGCGATACGAATAAGCCAGGTAGGCATAGAATCCAAACCCCAGGGAGGCGCCCAGGATTGCCAGCCCGTAACCGGCCAGCAGCCGCCAGGGATGGACAAAGAGGCGCTGCATGATCCACGGAAAGGAGACCCCCAGGCGCACCCGCATCGAGGTCGAGGCTGGAAGACTGCCGGCGACCTGCTGGATGGTCGCCAAGACAGAGGCGCGCTGCTCGCCGCCGGGGGCTTGCAGGACGATTTTTACTGCGTGGCGCGAGCGCAGGCGGCCGATCATTTCGGCGGCTGGCCCGCTTTGGGCGGTACCGGCCAGCGCCAGGCGGGCCAGGGCTTCATCCTGTTCCGGGCTGAAGGCCAGATCGCGCCATTCCGCCGAGGCGGGGGTCAGGCTTTTGAGGGCCTGCATGCCCAATTCTTGCAGGAAAGGATCATCGCCTGTGGAGGCCAACTCCAGCAGGGAACCGGTCGTTTCCCCGGGGAGGAGGCCCTCAGCAGTGCCTAGCTGCGGGTCATGGGTCAGATGGTAGACCACGCGCGCACCGATTATTTCGATGTGCCGCTGCAACAGGGCGGTAGCAACCGCCAGCCGCCCGCGCAGGCTGGTCAGCCGGCTCCACCAGACATCATCTTTGTAGCCGTAAGTAAGCGCATGCAACAGCATGAAATTCAGCATGGAAGCCGGCAGGCTATCGAGCGGGACCTGCCGGAGGGCGGCGTCGACCAGGGCAAATTTGGTCAGGCTGAGCACAGCCCCGTCCGGAAGCGACCAACCGCTGAGAGCGTCTTCGAGCAGGAGCTTGGCGTCAATCCAGCGCAAGGTAGCTTCGTCCAGGAATGCAGCAGCCGGCCCGGAGGCCGCAGGCCGGTCAAAAAGCGTGAGGATGAAACGCATGGCCTCCCCGGCGGTGGGAGGCCGGGCGGCCGGGTCGGCAGCGGTCATGGCGCGCAAGACCTTTACCAACATGGGCGGCAGGGCCGGATCGAGCTCGCGTGGATCGGGGATTTCTTCACCGGAGGACAACTGCTGCATCCCCAGGACTTTTTCCCCCTTCCAGGGCAGCTGGCGTGTGAAAAGTTCATACAACGTGACGCCAAAGCTGAAGATATCCGACTGAGGCGTCATGCGGGACTTGGTATGCTGCTCGGGCGGCGCGTAAGGCGGTGTTCCTCGACCGGTGTGCAATATCTCGGTGGTGGGTGAAACGAAAAGCGCCAGGCCGAAATCGGCCACGTAGGCATTCCGGCTCAGATCCATCAGGACATTGCCCGGCTTCAGGTCACGATGGACCACGCCGCGGGCATGCAGGTAATCCAGGGCTGCGGCGATGCCGTTGGCGATGTCCAGGGCTTCAGAGGTGGAGAAGGAATCCGTCCGGAGCCTCTCCTGGAGCGTGCCGCCGGGCATAAAGGGCGAGACCAGATACTGGATGCGCCCGGACCTTCCGGATTGGTAGAGCGGAAGGATGTGGGGATGCCTGAGCTCGACCAGCCGGTCCATCTGACTGGCAAAGTCCTGAACGTCCTTGTTCTCCAGATCTGCGAGGGGAACCTCATTGAACTTGATGGCGACGATCAGCTGCTGGAGGCTGTCCAGTGCGGACCATACCTCGCCCTGGCCACCCGTGCCGATCTTTTCCAGCAACTGGTACTGCTGGAAAGTGGAGCCAGGATGGATGTCGATCAACAGCATGGGTTCAAGGACAGTCATCGGTTATCGGTAAAATGGATCCGTGGATAATGGCAACGGTACCCCAAACCGGCATTGTTTGGAAAAGTTTGTCTGGAAGAGGTTAGCCGAGCTTGCAGCGCTCAAAGGGTGCCCTTGGATTGGATAGTTGTCCGAGATCTCTAGTGCTGGATGTTCTTTTAAATTATTAAGGTTTGCTGAAGGTCCGGGTATAAACATCCGAGGTGCCATCGACGCCAACTGCCTGGACATACATGACGTAATTGCCGCTGGGCAGGTTGGCGTAAGTCGTTGGCCCATAGGTGTCGTTCACCCTATTGCAGGTTCCAGTGCCACCGAATGCACAATACCGAACCGAATTTTCCACATGGGGTGAACCAGCGCTTGGTAATGGAGCGATTGGCCCACCGGCATAGGTGAACCAGAATTTGACATGGGTAATTCCTTGCCCGTTTGCGGTTCCCACGGATGTATCCCAGGCCTTGGCTTCGAATCGAGTCTGTCCGTTGCCACTCACAATGGCTCCATCGGAGGCCGGCACCAGGATTTGCACCAGCACCTGGTAGGAAGTGGGGGTGTTGGTGGGGACTGGCGTGTGGGTGGGGACTGGCGTGTTTGTGGGAATCGGTGTGTTGGTGGGGACTGGCGTGTTGGTGGAAATCGATGTGTTGGTGGGAATCGGTGTGTTGGTGGGCGGGAGCGGAGTGTCGGTGGGGACCGG
>JBEKCT010000180.1:0-6709 GCA_050014715.1 Anaerolineales bacterium
CGCCATCGATGCGGGTGGTACCGTCGTTTTGGTCAGTGCACAGACGGTTTCAGCTGCCCCAGTGGGAGCACACCATATTGCCGTCTCCACGGCACAGGAAATGCTGGAGAGCGTGCTAACCGAATCTGCTGGGGCGGATGCGCTCATCATGGCCGCAGCTGTGGCTGATTTCCGTCCGAAGCGGGTTGCAGAACACAAGCTCAAGAAACGAGATGGGATTCCGCAGGTTGATTTGGAGGCCGCGCCGGATGTCCTTGCGGCTGTGGCAGCCATGGGTTCCCGCAGGCCAGGCGTGGTGATCGGGTTCGCCGCAGAAAGCCAGGACCTGTTGAAGAATGCCGCTGCCAAATTAAAATCCAAAAATCTGGATATGATCGTTGCCAATGATATTTCCGCGGCGGATTCAGGCTTTGGCGTGGATACCAACCGCGTTACGCTGCTCTTTTCAGATGCGAAGAAAAGCCCCCTGCCGTTGATGCGAAAAGATGAAGTGGCAGAGACCATCATCGCCCATTTGGCGATGCTCCTGGAGACTAAATGACAAAAGTGCTGGTTATATCGGATGTGCACGCCAACCTCACCGCGCTGGAAGCAGTCCTGGCGGACGCCGGAAAAGTGAACGAGGTGTGGTGCCTGGGAGACATCGCCGGGTATGGTCCGGATCCCAACGAGTGCATCCAACGCATCCAGGCATTGCCCAAACTGACCTGCATGATGGGCAATCACGATTATGGTGTAATCGGCAACATGGCATTGGAGACATTCAATCTCGACGCCAAAAAGGCTTTGCTCTGGCAACGCGAGATATTAACCGATACAAGCAAAAATTTTCTGCAAACGCTTTCCCAGGAACCGAGGACTTCGGGGAATGTCACTCTGGTGCATGGCAGCCCGCGTGATCCGATCTGGGAATATGTCATGAACACAATGGTGGCGCGGATAAACCTGGCTTATTTTAAAACGCACTGGTGCCTCGTGGGACATTCGCATTTCCAGGCAGTTTTCCAATACCACTCCGAAAGCGATGAAGTCACCATCGAAGCGCCAAAGGCGGCGGAACGGTATGAAATGAAGGAACGTGCGATCCTGAACCCCGGCTCAGTTGGACAGCCGCGCGACCGGGATCCACGGGCGGCCTACGCTTTTTTCTACCCCAAGGAAAAGGCCTGGGAGCCGCGGCGGGTGGAGTATGACATTGCATCGGTACAGAAGCGCATCCTGGATGCGGGTCTCCCGCCCCGGCATGCCGAAAGGCTGGCTGGTGGTTGGTAAAGGATTTTGGCTGGATTTTGGATCATTTTCATAATTAGGATGGTTTTTTTAAAACGGGGAGGAACATTCGGCGGCAATACAGCGTCTAGGAAGCAAACGACCCTATTTGCTGCTGTTCAGGAGAAGATGCTATGAAAACGAAAATCGCTGTTTTGTTTGTCCTCTTGGCCGTGATACTCTCGGCTTGCGGGGCAGCTGCCAGACCCACTGCGGCCCCTGCTCCCTCGGTTGCCCAAGCACCCGCCATGAGTCCTTATGGGACGAACGGCAGCACAAGCGAGCAGGCCATCGCCGCGCCGGCACCGGCTGGAGGAGGAAACGCCTCTGGCCTGGCCAAAGTTACCGACAGCACCGCGGCAGCCCAGGCCAGACTGATCACCACGAACGTGGACTTAAGCATTGTTGTCGCCGATCCACAGAAAAAGAGTGATGAGATATACCAGATGGCCAAAAACCTGGGCGGCTATCTTGTTTCCGAGAACATGTCGCAGGTCTACACCCCCAGCGGCGCCAGCGTCCCACAGGGAACCATCTCGATCCGCGTTCCAGCTGATAAGCTGGATAATGCCCTCAGCCAGATCGAAGCGGGAGTGGTGCAAGTGCAGAGTGTAAACCGCTCCGGCCAGGATGTAACCTCCCAATATGTTGACCTGCAAAGCCAATTGACCAACCTGCAGAAAGCCGAGCAGGATCTCCAGACCATCATGGATCAAGCACAAAACAACCCCGGCAACGACAGCACCACCAAGACACAGGATGTCCTGAATGTCTACAACCAAATCGTCGCCATCCGCGGGCAGATCGAACAGATCCAGGGGCAGATGAAATATATCGATGAAACCACCTCGACCTCATCAATTAATGTAACCCTGATCGCTGAAGAAACCATCAAACCAATCACGATCGGCACATGGAAACCGCAGGGTGTGGCACGCGACGCAATCCAGGCATTGGTTAAATTTCTGCAAGGGTTCGTGAATTTCGTCATCTACCTGGTCTTACTGGTGCTGCCCATCCTGATCGTAGTGTTCGGCCCGCTGGCGCTGATCATCTGGGGCATCATTGCCCTGGTCAAGCGGCGCAAGGCAAGGAAAGCCGCACAAACGAAATAACTGCCGAACCACAAGCAGGAAAATTTGACCGGGCGCAGACTCTTTAAGAGCTGCGCCCAGGTTTTTTTATTCTGCATGAGAGCATTCGATCAAAAGACCTGGCCAGAGATAAACAGGGAAAAATAGATCTTACCTTGTGAACAGGCGCTAAGCCATCGGGTAATCTCAGGGGGGCTATTGTCACGAAGCAGTTACCGAATGCTATCCCAGAAAATCATCACACCGAAGGTTGCATAGTAAAATCCAAGCCTATGGCCTCTCACAAAGGGAAATAAACCCGAGGAAACGCCTGCGCGGTGGGCAGCCCCAAGTTTAGGGCTGCAGCCGGATGTTATAATCTTCAGATATGGAAAATTTTATTCAGGCGGCGCAGCAGCTCTTCGGCATCCATCTGAGCGGTCGCCAGGTGGTGGCTTTATTTGCTTTCGAAAATGAACTGCTGGCCTGGAATCAGAAATTCAACCTTACCGCGATTCGCGACGCCGAAGGAATTCGCATAAAACACTTCCTGGATTCTTTTTCATGCGTTCTGGCATGGAAGGAGAATCCCCCCATGCGCCTGATAGATGTGGGCACCGGCGCAGGCTTTCCGGGCATCCCTTTGAAAATCCTTTATCCGTCCATGCAATTGACACTGGTCGAGTCGGTTGGCAAAAAGGCCAGCTTTTGCCGCCGGGCGGTGGAGCTGCTGAAACTGGAAGCAGTCGAGGTGATTACCGGCCGGGCCGAGGAACTGGGGCAAATGTCCAGCCAGCGCGAGTCCTACGAATGGGCAGTGGCACGCGCGGTGGCAAATCTGCCGGTGCTGGCCGAATACCTGCTGCCGCTGGTGCGAGTGGGGGGAAAGATGCTGGCGCAAAAAGGGCACAGCGGACCCGTGGAGGCGCACAATGCCGAACCGGCGATGAAGCTTTTAGGGGGACAGATAAGACAACTGATCCCGGTGACCCTGCCGGGAGTGGCTGAAGAACGCTACCTGGTGGTAGTGGACAAGGTTGCAGCCACGCCACCCCAATACCCGCGCAAGCCAGGTTTCCCGGCAAAAAAGCCGTTGTAGGGCGAAAACGTGACATCCACACCTGATCATGTGGTTGGCAGAGTCGGCAGCGGCCTTCCGGTATCACAGCCAGCGAGCGCCCCTTGCCAGCCCGGACAGATGTTTCGAACTGGTGGAGGCTTTACGATTGAACAGGGCGGCCGGTGCCCCGAGACAGATCCACTGCAGGATAATCCGCCGCCGTGACAGCCGGTTGGAGCGCCGCGGTATAATGTCAATTCCAAAGGTTGCATAAATTATCGTTAATGGAGGTGTGTGGATGGATGTGCCAAAACATGCTTTCTTCCAGGGAAAAATCGTGCCTTATGCGGAGGCCAAGATCGGCGTAGCCACGCATGCGCTCAATTACGGAACGGCGGTGTTTGGAGGTCTGCGAGGGTATTGGAACGCCGACAAAAAAAAGTTGTTTGTTTTTCGTCCCATCGACCATTACCTGCGCTTTCTGAACTCATGCCGCATCATGTGCATGGACTTCGATCAAACCCCGGAAAGCCTAACAACCCTGACATTGGAATTACTCCGCCAGGATGCCTATGAAGAGAACGTGTATATCCGCCCGCTGGCTTACAAAGCCGACGAGGGGATCGGCGTACGCCTGCATGATCTTAAAGAGGATCTGACCATTTTTGCCATGCCCTTCGGCCAATACGGCAAGAATGAAACATCCGCCCATGTAACCATATCCTCGTGGAGGCGGGTGGACGACAATACCATTCCGGCACGCGGCAAAATCAGCGGTGCGTATGCCAGCTCGGCACTCGTAAAAACGGACGCGGCCCGCTCCGGTTTTGACGAAGCCCTGGTACTAACCCAGGACGGACATCTGGCAGAGGGCAGCGCCATGAATATCTTTATGGTGCGGGATGGCTTATTGGTAACTCCGCCAATCACGGATAATATATTGGAAGGAATTACCCGGCGATCCGTGATGGAGCTGGCGAGAAACGAATTGGGGCTGACCGTGGTGGAACGATCGATCGACCGCTCGGAGATCTATATCTGCGATGAATTCTTCCTGACAGGCACAGCCGCCCAGATCACCGTTGTAACGAAGGTAGACCACCGGCCGGTAGGCAAAGGCATAATGGGACCGGTGGGCAACTCAATCTACAAGCTCTTCAATGAGGTCGTACACGGAAATATTCCAAAATACACTCACTGGAACATCCCGGTGTGATAACCCGGGCGTTCTCTGAAATAAAAAATGCGGCTGTGCGGCCGCATTTTTCTTGTTTGGCAAATACCAGCGCATTTTTTCAATTACTAGCGGGATAATTTATAAACGATCATCACCAAATTCTTCTGGCAATCATTGAAAGTGTCAAAATAGATCTTGTCGGTCAGGGCTTTTCCGTTGTTATCAAAAAGTTGGACCCAAAGCGTCTGGGTAGAGTCAATGGCACTATCGGCCAGTTTTAATTCAAATCCGGAAGTTCCATAGACCGGGTTGTTACCGCTCAAAACCTGGCCAGTTACCGCTTTGCCAGCCAGGGTACCGCCCACTTGAATGGTTTGAAATTGAAGCGGTTTATTATTCACATCCATCACTGTTCCACCTATTCCCATCCAGTTGCATGCTAAATCCGGATGCGTGGTGGTGCTGGCCTGACGGGTAATAACATACGAGGCTCCCGGCATGGCGGTGCCGGTATTTGCCGCGGTAACGACCGGCAGGGCGGTGCCGGTACTTGCCACGGTAACGACCGGGGTAGCGGCGGGTGTTATAGTGATGGTGGGTGTAATCAATGCGGCGACGGAGGTCCAGGTGGGAGCCTTGGTACGCGTCGGTGAAGGTTGAAGCGTAGAAGTAGGCGTCCATGTTGGGGGTTGGAGAATGATGGTCGCAGTGGGCGTGGGAGTATGGTAGGCCGTGGGAATCGCGGCGGGCAGGAGGCTGGACGGTAGCACGGCGGGGTTCTGATAGATCGTCAGGAAAAAGTATGCCAGGACACAGCTTCCCAACAACACAAGTACCGTCAGGATATTCCAAATCGTCGGAATTTTCAAGTTAACGGGATTTTGTTTTTCTTTCGATTCAGGCTTTAGTTCAAAATTGTCCATTACTGCATCTCCCTAGACGCACAACAAGAATCTTTTCAAACCGTGGGTGGAGGAAGCCCCAACTGATCGGAATAAGACTGTATCAAGGTGCAAAGAGAATTTTACTCTCATTCCGGTGTTGGGTCAGCCAGTTTTGAACTGCGTGTTCCTGCAGGGTCAGCAGGGCATCCGGCGAAAGCAAATGGTTTGGGTCGCGCTCCACCAAATACAGGATATCATATCCGGCCTGTGTCTGGATAATATCGCTATATTGGCCCGGTTGGAGCGCAAAAGCAGCATTCTCGACAGCCGGATCGAACAGATAACCACGCGGAAACCAGCCTAATTCGCCTTTTGCAACCGGATCGTATTGGGCGGCCAGATCGGTGAAGGTCCAGCCGGATTTCAAGTAGCCCAGCGCCTGCTGCGCGGCAGCCTCATTATAGAGCAAAATCTGCATTACGTGTACCTGGTCAGCAGTAGCAGGGATGGAGGCCGCAATCTTGTCACGCATGAGAGCAGCGGCCATCTGGCGGCGCAAATCGGTTCTGAATTCCGTATCGGTATATCCGTGGGCGGTTTCCCAGGCGGTCAACTTGGCGGGACCCCCGATCTGGGTATCCAGACTATCGATGCGACTCTGCAAGGCAGCGGCATCCACCTTATATCCCCCGGCAGTCGCAGCCTGTTCCAAAAGTAGAGTATCGACGAATTCATCCCTGACCGTTTTCGTGGCATCGGCAAGGCTGACGGTATTGCCCAGGGCGGTTTGAGCCTGCCGGTAGCGAGCCAATTCTGCATTAAATTCCGGGATGGAAATACCTTCGCCATTGACTGAGACTGCCAGCGGAACCAGGGTGGCGGTTGGAGTTGGAGTTGGAGTTGGAGAAGGTAAGGGAGTAGGGCTGGCAGGGACCAGATTCAGCCTTCCCGGAACTGAACAGGCGCTGAGGGCCAGAATGAGGAGGAGGCTGACGCTGGCGAAGAGGCGCGGCGATGGATGGAAGTTCATTTTCAGGATTATACCAATTAAATAAAATAGGGGCGCAGCGTTGCTGCGCCCCTACCAACGGAAACAGGATTTTTAGTAATCCATTCCGCCACCAGGGGGCATGGCGGGTGCGGCTTTTTCTTTTTCAGGCACGTCTGTGATCAGGCACTCGGTGGTGAGGATCATGGCCGCAATGGAAGCGGCATTTTCGAGCGCGCCACGGACCACCTTGAGTGG
>JBEKCT010000181.1:0-6700 GCA_050014715.1 Anaerolineales bacterium
GATCAGCAGCGGTTGCAAGTGCTTTTGGTTGGCTTTGTACATGTTTCAGTTCCTCGGCTTTGGTTGTCGCCGATTATATTAAACTTTTACCATTCACGCGACCCTTTTTTCAGGGAAGCCATTTGTGGTTCTCTTTAAAGCGGAAGGCCGCCTTTCGGCGGTCTTCCTGGGCGCGCTGTGGCACCTAGACGGTCTGCAAAAATTACCGCAGAACGAGGAGGGATGCCACAGCGCTACGTTTCGTACTACTATCCATTGTAGGCACCACCTCCTCTTCTATAAGGATGGCGGACTAAGGGCAGGTCTTCTCTTATTGCAAGCCCTGCGTTGGAATTAGTATCGCATGAAATTATTCGGGTGTCAATAGGGCGTTTTGCGCTCTAATATTCCCATAAGGTGATCCATTTTGCAGGTTGCTGCCTCGCTTCTGCCTTTCTTTCTTGCCCCCGGGCTAAATTAAGATTGGTTATCCAGTAATTTTTTCAGGCCATCCGCCAGCGGAGTCAGATCCTGATCAATTGCCCGCCAGATAATGGGCATGCTGATACCGAAGTATTCATGCGCCATGATATTTCTCATACCGCGCATCTCTAACCAGGCCAGTTCGGGATATTTCTCCTGGATCTCCAGTGGGATGTAACCGGCGGCTTCTCCAATGATTTCCATGTTGCGAATGACGGCATCCACCGTTTTCCCGTCCGCTTGGAATTGTTCGTAATTCATCTCATGCGTATATTCTTTTATTTTCTCAATGCACACCAGGATGTCTTCCACCCGTATTCTCCAACTTCGTTCAGGTGACATATACTGCTTCCTTGAAAATATCGGCGCGCATGCCCGGCCGGATGGCATCCGGCGTCACCAAATCCACGTGCCTGCCGGTCAGTTCTTCGAGATATAGTTTTAAGCGAATGAATTCGAACAGACTCACCGGGCGTTCGAACTCCACCAGCACATCAATATCACTGGTGGAGGTAGCCTCGGCACGCGCCAGCGAGCCGAACACGGCCAGCGATTTCACCCCGCGCTGGCGCAAGCCGGCCTGTTGGCGTCTAAGCAGTCTAGAGACTGTCTTTAGGTTCATTTCCATATCGTTAGTATACACTGCTATTATCCAGATTGCAAAACTTACGTTGCCTTTAACAGGTTAACTTTGAAACTTCCGACGTTTCCGCGCAGCCTCCGCGTAAGGGCTGGAATCATCGGAAGTCTGTTTGCTGCATCTCTTGAAAAATATGTACAAATGTTCTATTATGATAGTCCGTTCTCCTATTGTATCCATCCAGGGCTTGTTCGGCAGACCTTCTCTGCCACTGCCTGAGATGGCGTGAGTAGATACATGATAGTATGCACTGGCCTTATATTCACATTCCCGTGCATATTTATCCTTTCCATCCATGAACCCGTTCTAGGGTCCGTAAAAGGCCTATCCATGTCCAATCCTCAATCCCGAATCGACCACCTTCAATCATCGATCTGCAATCCTACCTTTCCACCACCGTATTCGTTTCGTATGGATTCGAAAAAGATGAACTTTAATTCCTAGCCCTGTGTTGGAAAAGCCCAAAGTTCCTTAACACCAGGGCACAAAGACACTAATTTATGGGAGAAAACCAATGGAACTTTGTGCCGCCTGTTCCCGTATTTTGGGGATGGCGGCTTAGTGGTTTACCTTCTTAGTAAATTGAAATATTCTTCCCTCTTCGTTCCGCGGAACGAATGCTTGTCCCAGGAGGGGAACTTGTCCCTCGCGCAGCATCCCCGAAGGGAGCGAAAGGTGAATTTGTCCCTGAAGGGGATATCGCCTTTGCGAATCAACAATCAGCAATCCGCAATCACCAATGGTACTTTTCGTTTCTCCTTTCGTTTTCGAAAAACGAAAATTTGTTCCTCGCGAAGCTACTTGTCCTTGGAATGGATACCCGTAAGGTACGACAGGGGCTGTTCCAATCTGCAATCACCCATCCTCGATCACAAATTCTCCCATTCGTTCTGTCACCGGATTCGCGATGATTAAAATAATATCCCATGGATGGATTTTACCGATTTTTTTACAATTTACCCCTTGACTTGGAGTCGACTCCAGGTGGTACACTATATTTGAGAGGTGAGATTATGAAAATCGCGGAAGTAAGTGAACGTTATGGCATCACTTCTGATACCCTGCGCTATTATGAACGGATTGGGCTCATCCAGCCGGTAAATCGAGAGAAAAGCGGTATCAGGGATTACAACGAAATCGATTTAAGGCGGGTTGAATTCATCAAGTGCATGCGAAGCGCCGGGCTGCCCATTGAAACGCTGATCGAATATGTTGGCCTGGTCCAGCAGGGCGAGGGGACGATTGAAGCCAGGAAAGATATTTTGATCGAGCAGCGGGAACTGCTGGCAGCCAGGATGAAAGAAATGCAAATAACACTGGACGTTCTGGATCACAAAATTGAAGTATATGAAAATGCGGTTTTGACCAAAGAGAAAGAAATGCTTCAAATTGAAGATCTAATCCAGGAGATTCTCTGATTAAAATAAGGACAGAAGGACAAAAATGAAGAAACGATTGCTCGGGAACGGCGGACTGGAAGTCTCGGCGCTTGGGCTCGGCTGCATGAGAATGAGCCATGATGAAAACCCGCTTCCTGACCAGCAGGAGATGATCGCTTTTCTGCACGCGGCGGTCCAGCGCGGCATCACCTTCTTCGATACGGCTGAAGTCTACGGTCCATTCACGAACGAAGAACTGGTGGGGGAAGGGCTGGCTGCTTTCCGCGGACAAGTGCTGATCGCCACCAAGTTCGGGCATAACATTGACCCCAACACGGGCACAAATCTGGGCGGCTTGAACAGCCGTCCGGAGCATATCAAGCAGGTCGCCGAGGCCTCGCTCAAGCGGCTCAAGGTGGATGCCATCGACCTGTTCTACCAACACCGGGTTGACCCGGACGTGCCCATCGAAGAGGTTGCCGGCGCAGTTAAGGATCTGATCCAGGCTGGCAAGGTCAGGCACTTTGGCCTTTCCGAGGCGGGCGCACACACGATCCGGCGCGCCCACGCGGTCCAGCCGGTCACGGCCGTTCAGAGCGAATACTCGCTATGGTGGCGGGATGTGGAAACGGAAGTGCTGCCGGCCTGTGAGCAACTCGGGATCGGATTCGTGCCATTCAGCCCGCTTGGCCGGGGCTACCTGACGGGCAAGATCGATCCAAGCACAACTTTCGCCAGTGTAGATATCCGCAGCCGCCTGCCGCGCTTTACGCCCGAGGCACGCAAAGCCAACCAAGTGGTCATTGATCTGCTGGCCAGGATCGGAGAGCAGAAAGGCGTCACACCGGCCCAGATAGCGCTGGCCTGGCTGCTGGCGCAGAAGCCGTGGATCGTGCCCATCCCGGGCAGCCGCAAGCTCGAGCGCCTGGATGAAAATATCGCTGCGCTGGATGTCGAACTCACTCCTGGCAACCTGCAGGAGATCGATAGCGCCATTGCAAAAATCACGGTACAAGGGGATCGCTATCCAGAAGAAATGAAGAAACAATGGGGTCATTAAGAAAGATGAGGTCTACAGGAAATACAGAAAAAGGAGTTGTGCGTATGACTACATGGACGAGCGACGAGCTCAACAAAATTGGCAAAGAAGAAGAACTGGATCTTGCCTCTCTCAGAGGGGATGGCACGCTGCGAAAGCCGGTGACGATTTGGGTAGTCCGGGTTGGCGACAACCTGTATATCCGGGCCTTTAAGGGCCGCAATGGGCCATGGTTCCGCGGCGTGTTGACCTGTCACGCCGGCCATATCCGGACCGGTAGTGTCGATAAGGATGTCACCTTCGTGGAGGTGTCCGACCCCGCCATCAATGACCAGGTCGACGAGATGTACCACAGCAAGTACGGCCATTATGATGCTGAGTATGTTGACCCTATGGTGACGGCGGAGGCGCGATCAGCGACCATCAGCCTCGTGCCGCGCTAAACAGGATCGTCGTCAGTTTAATAAAGGAGATAGCCATGGAATACACACGATTTGGATCCACCGGGATGAAGGTGTCGCGCATCTGCCTGGGCTGTATGAGCTACGGGGGACCGACCGAACGCTGGCCCTGGGCGCTGGATGAAGAGACCAGCCGGCCGTTCATCAAGCATGCGCTGGAACTTGGCATCAATTTCTTCGATACCGCCAACGTCTATTCGAATGGGCGCAGCGAAGAAATTCTCGGCAAAGCCTTGGGCGATTTTGCCGGCTCGCGGGATGAAGTAGTGATCGCCACCAAAGTATATTTCGATATGAGCGATAAACCCAATGACGGCGGCCTCTCGCGCAAGCACATCCTCAGTTCGATCGACGCCAGCCTCCGGCGCCTGGGGACGGATTACGTCGACCTGTACCAGATCCACCGCTGGGACTACAACGCCCCCATCGAGGAAACCCTGGATGCCTTGCATGATGTGGTACGGGCCGGGAAGGCCCGCTACATCGGCGCATCGGCGATGTATGCCTGGCAGTTTGCCAAAGCCTTGTATAAATCGGGCCTGCACGGCTGGACCCGCTTTGTCTCCATGCAGCCTCATTACAACCTGATCTACCGCGAGGAAGAGCGGGAGATGCTCAAACTGTGCCAGGATCAGAAGATCGCGGTGATCCCCTATTCGCCGGTGGCAAAAGGACTTTTGACCCGGAAACCAAACAAAGACCGCAATGAAACGCTGCGCGCCCGGACCGATGCACTCGGGAAAAGTTTATACAAGGAAGAAGACCTGGTGATCGCACAGCGGGTGTTCGAGGTGGCAGAGGGGCGCGGGGTGCCAATGGCGCAGGTTGCCATGGCCTGGATTCTATCCAAACCGGTCGTTACGTCACCAATCATCGGCGCCACCAAGCCGCATCACCTGGAGGATGCCGTCGCAGCCCTCTCCATCCAGCTTACGCCAGATGAGATCCGCCACATGGAAGAAGCCTACCAGCCTCATCCCGTGCTCGGTTATGCATAAGCTGCCAAGACTGGCAAGGCTATTCATTAATACCAGGTTTCCTGGTCAATGAACCATCCAAGCATGCTACCATGTAATTTAGACGCCGTGTTCTGGATTTCGTTATAACGTATTAAAATGCAGGTCGATTCATTTATTCCTCAAATGGATAAACTTGAAAATGAACGAGAATCAAACCGGGCTTTCCACAGGTTGCGGATGTAGGGCTCGTTTCAGATGGCTCTCTTCCAACCAGCCAACCCTTAATGAAGGAGAAACAGGATGCGGATACTGTTATCGACAATTGGAAGCCGGGGCGATGTCCAGCCGCTGGTGGCACTGGCGTGGCAGTTGAAGGCGCTCGGTCAGGAAGTCCGCCTGTGCGCGCCGCCCGACTTCCGCGATTGGATCGAGGGCCTGGGGATGGCCGTCACGGCGATCGGACCGGAGCTGCGCCCGACCGGGAAAGCCAGCCCAGTGGCAGCCCGCCCCACACCCGAGCAGCAGCGCCAGATGATGGAAGGCACGGTCGCGGCGCAATTCGAGACGATCGCAGCGGCAGCCCGGGGCTGCGACGCAATCGTGGGGGCAACAGCCCTCCAGATAGCCACTCCCTCAATCGCAGAAAGCATGGGCATCCCATATTTTTTCGCTGCCTACTGCCCGGCAGTTCTGCCATCTCCACACCACGCGCCACCCGTTCTGGCCATGCTGGGGGGACACGCCGGCACCTGCAAAACCCGATTACCGCGAGCTGTGGGCCCAGGATGCACGACGCTGGAACGACCAGTGGAGTTCCCTGATCAACCCGCACCGGGAAAAACTCGGCCTGGCTCCGGTCGAGGATGTGCGCAGCTATATCCTGACTGACCGGCCCTGGCTGGCCGCCGACCCGATCCTGGCGCCCTGGCCCGATCCCGCTGACCAGGCCGTGTTTCAGACCGGCGCCTGGATCCTGCCGGATGAGCGTCCACTTTCCCCAGAGCTGGAGGCGTTCCTGCAGGCCGACGAACCGCCGGTCTACTTCGGCTTCGGCAGCCTGCGCACACCGGAGAACCTCAGCCGGGTGATGATCCAGTCGGCCCGGGCGGTCGGGCGCCGGGCGATACTCTCGCGGGGATGGGCCGATCTGAGCCTCGTAGATAACGAGCCGGACTGCCTGGCAATCGATGAGGTCAACCAGCAGGCATTGTTCAAACGGGTTGCCGCCGTCGTTCACCATGGGGGCGCAGGCACCACCACTGCGGCCGCACACGCCGGAGCGCCGCAAGTCATCATCCCGCAGCATTACGACCAGCACTACTGGGCCCAGCGTGTTGACCAGCTCGGCATCGGCAGCGCGCACGCGCCCGGCACGCCAACCAGTGATTTACTCACGAGCGCTCTCGGGCAGGCCCTCCATTCCGAGGTCACTGCCCGTGCTAAATCCTTCGCCAGCACAATGCGCAGCGATGGCGCACAGGTGGCTGCCCGGCAATTGATCGCCACCGTCTCAAAGAACTGAAGTTTCAAAGAAAGATGTTGGTTGGAATCACGGGGCTGACCCAAAAGTAAGTGGGACAGCCTCTGTATGGAGCATATAGACCATATGGTGCCCCCAAGGGGGTACCTTATATACGAATGTTAGCATTAAGAACCCTTTGAGTGCGTTCGGTAGTACACTCCCGTCCGGTCAGTCGAACGGGAACGCTGCCCTGAGCGTACGGCGTTGGGGCGCAACCGGTTTATATTATGGGATGTAT
>JBEKCT010000182.1:0-11476 GCA_050014715.1 Anaerolineales bacterium
CGTGGTTTCTGAAATGACCTCGAGCTTACTTTATCCGGATTCAGTTGGTAAGGTTCAAAAATATTACTTTTTTTAGCTACTTTTTATGGTTCGACCACTGATTGCACAAAACTTAGGCTAGGTTCTTTCCAGCCCTTGATGAGTTCACGACAGGGGGAAAAGGACCATCATCCTGCTTTCCTCATCCCATTTTTTCCTGCCAACTTTTTGCGTGGTTCCTCTTCGTTTTCTCCTTCTTCCAAATATTTCACGCATTTTCTTCAAACCTGCTTCGATCCCGGCCTGTATATCGGCTCTCTATTTTTTTCTGGATTATGATGTGCCTGGCATCCTGCAATTTTAAGCCTTTGCATGTTCACCTCGCTCTTCCTTGCGCTGCGCGGCATTTCCCAAACACCCATTTACTGCCTAAAACTGGCTTTTCGAGTATTATTGAGAGCGAATAGGAATGAGTTTGACCGTTCACGACGAGGTAGGTATGCCCGAATTTGAATTCCATATATCCCGCAAGGCCCGCCAGAAATATCAATTCGATGAGGCATTATTTTCTTTGAACGGCAATGTAGTTTTGGCAGATTTCGCGGCCGCCCGGCGTTTCGCACAACGGATAACCTTGGTACGCGGACAGGTTGTGCCTGCATCAGATATCAATGCCATGGGATTGATCGACGAAATCCAACACATCCTTGTTCGCCAGTATGAAAAGAATAATCCTGGTGCAATGCAGCGGGCATTGCAATTTGTCGGGAAAGACGCAGATGCCACTTTGCATAAGTTCACCGAAGAGTTCCCGCCCCTGGCAGTCTATCGCGGCCAAATCGAGCCGCGTCATTATTTGGAAATGGAAACGGCTGGTCGGTCGAACCGTCAATCCACACTTGAAGAGATGCTGTTGCTCCACCTGGCCAACGTCAATCCTGCATTTGTTCCTTATCGCGACCTTTTCGATGATACAGAGTTGCAACAACATACCAGCTATCCACAGATTATTTCCAACCTGCAGACTTTTTTCAAGATGCAACCCGGCTTTGGATCCTCCGGAGAGACATTATTCGAAGCACTGCTTGCCCCGTCTCGCCGGGCTCCTCATTCACTCCAGGCCCAATTGGAATACCTGCTTGTAAGGTGGGGGGCCATCCTGGGTGAGGACTTTGTAGCTCGAATTCTCCGCAGTATTGATTTTGTCAAGGAGGAGCGCATTCGTCACACCGGCCCTGGCGGATTCGGGGGTGATGCGCCTGTATTAACCTTCAAAGGGTACGATTACACCGAATACGAACGCTTCAGTCAGGATAAGGATTGGATGCCGCGCCTGGTTTTGATAGCCAAGAATTCCTATGTCTGGTTGGATCAATTGTCTAAAAGATACCAGCGCTCCATTACCCAGCTCGACCAGATTCCCGATGAAGAACTGGAAGTTCTAAAACAACGTGGGATTACCGGACTTTGGTTGATTGGTCTGTGGGAGCGTAGCCTGGCTTCACAAAGAATGAAACAAATGATGGGCAACCCGGATGCAGTCGCATCAGCGTACTCTCTGTTGGATTATCAAATTTCCGGAGACCTTGGCGGTTGGGAAGCTCTGCAGAATTTACGCTGGCGCGCCTGGCAGCGCGGCATCCGCTTATCCGCCGATATGGTTCCCAACCATATGGGCATCGACTCTCGCTGGGTGGTGGAGCACCCCGACTGGTTCCTATCACTCCCCTACTCTCCTTATCCTAATTACACCTTTAATGGCGCTGATTTATCAAGTGACAATCGCGTTGGTATATTCCTTGAAGACCATTATTACGATAAAACCGATGCCGCAGTTGTGTTCAAACGTCTTGACCGCTGGACCGGCAGTACACGCTACATCTACCATGGAAACGATGGAACATCCATGCCTTGGAACGACACAGCACAATTGGATTATTCCAAACCCGAAGTCCGGGAGGCGGTCATCCAGACCATTCTGCAAGTAGCGCGCAATTTCCCGGTTATCCGCTTTGACGCAGCTATGACGCTTGCAAAGAAGCATATTCAACGCCTTTGGTTCCCCGAACCAGGTACAGGAGGTGCAATACCGTCCCGCTCCGAGTATGGTATGACCCGCTCCCAATTCAACGCGACCATTCCAAACGAGTTCTGGCGCGAAGTGGTCGACCGGGTTGCAGCGGAGGTTCCGGATACGCTCCTGTTGGCTGAAGCTTTTTGGATGATGGAAGGGTATTTCGTGCGCACACTGGGTATGCACCGGGTCTACAACTCAGCCTTCATGCATATGTTGCGGGATGAGGATAATGCCAATTATCGCCTGGTCATGAAGAACACGATCGAATTTGACCCGCAAGTGCTCAAACGCTATGTAAATTTCATGAATAATCCTGATGAAAAATCTGCTGCCGAACAATTTGGCACTTTGGATAAATACTTCGGCGTTTGCACACTAATGGTGACCCTGCCAGGTCTGCCGATGTTCGGTCATGGACAAATCGAAGGATATCGCGAGAAATATGGGATGGAATATCGCTACGCCAAGTGGAACGAATTTACAGACGAGGGGCTGGTCCGTGGCCATGAATGGCGTATTTTCCCGCTCACGCATCGCCGTTACATCTTTGCTGAAGTGGATAATTTCCTGCTCTACGACTTCTATACCCCTGAAGGAAATGTCAACGAGGATGTGTTCGCTTACTCCAACCGCACCGGTGACCCCGATAATGCGCAGGGAAGTGATCGTGGTCTGGTGGTGTACCAAAACAAATACGCCGAGACGCGCGGTTGGCTCAAAACCTCTGCCGCGTATATGCATAAGGCCAGCGGGAATCTGGTTCAAAAGACCCTCAGCGATGGGCTGGGATTGCCAGGGGAAGGATATGCACTTTTTAAGGATTATGTCAGCGGGCTGGAATATATCCGCTCCTGCCAGGAACTGATCGGGAAAGGATTATTTGTTTCGCTGGGGGGATATCAGTGCCATGTCTTTATGGATTGGCGTTTCGTTGTTGGAGAACAATGGAAAGCGGTGTGCGAGACTCTTAATGGTGCCGGTGTGCAATCCATTCAAGCCAGGTATGCTGAGATGTTCATGGTTAAAAAAGAACCAGGAAGTGAAATGGTGGTAAAAAAGAAAAGGGGATCAAGACGAAAACCTTCCGGAAAAAACGCTCAAGAGAGCGTTATTGTGAAACCTGTAAAAAGGGTCAGTCGAAAATCTGCCCCCAGGAAGAAAGTTATCCCAAAGAGTTAATTCTCCCGAAAACATTAGGCAGTAATATAACTTTTTTTCATATGAGAAAAGAAAATTGAATAACTATACGAAAGGCAAGACAACTACACGCAAGAATGTATTAAAAAAATTGACAGGCAGAAAGCCTGAAACATGGTTTGCTCGTTTTCGTAAGATTTTGCGTTGGCTGGGAATTACTTTCGGGGTACTCTTTGTGTTGTTGATGCTGGTCTTTATTGGTATTCAGACCTGGCCCGCCTTCGGTGCCCAAGGAGCGGATTTCCTGCGCGGCGTCATTGGGGATAAAGCTGTCGCAGGGTTGGAGATGGATTTCAATCAAGCACAGGATACCATCCAAAAAATCAAATATCAATTTGGTCTGGATAAACCGGTTGCTCCTTGGACTTTACCCCAGACCTCCTTGCCGACTTTGGTTCCCATCATAACCCCCACAGAGTCTGCTACCGTGACCACTGCAATCCAGACGCCAGAAGCTTTCCAAACAACAACCCCGGTTGAAATAAATCCGCCGGAGCCAACCTTCACACCTAAACCATCTTCATGGCCGCCAGTCAATCTCATTTCTCCTGGCACTGCTCCTGGGGCAGGAGTCTGGTCAGCCTATATTCAGGATTCGCAAGGCTATACCGTGGCGTACCGGACTTTCCTCCAACCGGATCCCACCCGGCCTTATACAATTGTCGCGGTGGTGGCAATTGACTTGACCCGCACACGGTTGCATTTTGTACTTGGTACCATTGAACCGGCCTCCCCAATTGACACGCCGAATGCTGCAGCCCGTTCCGGCGCCATACCGGCGCCTGATCGGGTCGCCAACGTTCTACTCGCTGCATTCAATGGCGGCTTCAAAGCCAGACATGGCGAGTTTGGTGCCATGGCCGCTGGAATTACGGCCCTGCCACCCAAGGATGGCTTGGGCACCCTGGCTATTTATCAAAGCGGAAGGGTCAGTCTGGGTGAGTGGGGCACGGGGATGACGTTGACTCCCGACATGGTTGCTTTCCGCCAGAATGGTCCGTTGGTCATCCAGCTAGGCAAGATCAATCCCCGCATCTATGACAATTCCCCTCAGGACTGGGGCTATACCGTCAAGGATGTTTCACCAACGGTACGATCGGGAATCGGCTTGAGCACTGATGAAAAAACATTGTTCTATTTCTGCGGCCCCAGCCTTTCCATGCAGGCACTGGCGCAGGCCATGCAGGTCGCCGGTGCTTGGAATGCCATCCAGTTGGACATCAACAATTACTGGACCCTCTTTGTGAAATTCCAACCTTCCGGTTCGAAGGTCATCCCGGAACCGTTGTTACCCCAACTCATGGTGGCCAACGTCGATCGCTATCTCTGGAATTATTCCCGGGATTATTTCTATATTACCAGCACAATTAAATGAGTCTGCCAGATGTCTTTTATGAAGTAAGGGTCAGTCTGGAATAGACGCCCGTCTGCCTTTTTTTGTAAACCTTCATATATTCCCCCTAACCAGAGAGTTAAATGTCAGCCTGGGACGCGCCATTTGAAGACCTTTCTTGCAACTTCGCCCCCTTGACTGCACACTTCCTTTTCCTGAGCAGGAGACCAAACTTTATATACACGAAAGCCTCCACAGATTTCCGATGGAGGCCTTTCTTTATCTACTCTGAAAATAGATTATAAAAGTGATCGGCTGGCATGGATACCCAAAGAGTTAGATTCTACTCTACGTGCTTCCATAAAAATGGAGCGACAATTGGCGGTGCCCACAGGTATCCCGGGTGCCGACAGGCATGACGACTAACTTGTTCAAAATAAATAAATGAATTATAGATGCTTGGTATAAATCACCAGGTCATCACCATCACTATAGAAATCTTTCAATGTAGCTTCCTGAGTATACCCGGTTGCAAGATAGAAAGCACGCGTCGGCTGATATTGTGGCAAGCCCGAGGTCTCCACGATCAACAACCGTCCGCCCAGCTTACGAATAGCGTCTTCCGTGGCGGTTAGCAGTCCACGCCCCACCCCGCCCCGGCGGGCATTGGGACCAACTGCGATCCAGTACAAATCATAGGTCCTGTCGGTAAGGGCGCGCGGACCGTAACAAGTGTAGCCTAAAACCTGCTCATCCTCTTTATCGACTAGGAAATAATAACCGCTTTGTTCCGGGCCCTCAGCCTGGTATTCATCCCAAAGCTCATCCACGCATTTCACTTCTTCCGGGCTGAAAACGCTGGTGGCAGAGTTGACAGTATGGATTTGCAAACCATCTTCCTTGATTGCGGCGGTAATCATTTATTGATCCATCCTTCTCGTTTGAGTGCGTGAATCAGAACGCGTTCAACCATTTTTGAGTAAGTCAGCCCGGTAACCTTCACCGAATTCCAGAATCCTGCATCTGGAGAGAGGTCCGGTAGTTCGTTGATGTCAATGACATAGGGGATGCCGTTATCGAAACGTATGTCCACCCTGCCCAGGTCCCGTAGACCAACTGCTCGAAAGGAAGCTTCGGCGACTTTTCGCACAGTCTGCTCTTCCTTGGGTGTCAGGGAAGCCGGGATTCGGCTGGGTATGTTTTGGAAATAAGCAGACTCTGGCTGCCACTTGGATTCATAGGTCAATATATGCTGGAGAGGGTCGGGGATGGCAGAAAAATCATCCTCGGCAATCGGTAGAATTTCAACTATTTCGTTCCCCCACATGGCTACCGCCAGCTCACGTCCGGCAATGAATTGTTCAACCATGGCAGGTTGCTGGTATTCTTTAATAATATATGCGATTCTGCTGAACAAATCTTCCTGATTGCCAACAACCGAAGACAAGTCAATCCCCATACTGGCATCTTCAACGGAAGGTTTGACAATCACCGGAAACTCCAGTTGGAATTCCCCTTCAGACCGCTCAAAGACCTGGTAACGCGGTGTTGGAACGCCCACTTGTTTCAAGGTTTCCTTGCAACGGGGTTTATTGGTACAAAGATCGACGGAATCCGCACTTGCGCCGGTGTGCTTGAATCCCAATCGTTCGGCAACCCGGATAACCTGTACAGCTCCCAGGTTATTGCCGTTGAAGCCATCACAATTATTGAAGATGAAAGTATCGTTTGGAGAAAAAGCACTTAGCCTGTCTTCGAGTTCCCCGAGACTGCTCTTTACCGGGATTTTGACCACCTCATAGCCTAAACTGGTCAAAGCCTTATATAAGTTTTGCGTCGCAGTAATTGTGCATTGGATTGCCAGTAAATCCTGCGGATCGCCTCTGCTTACCTGACCATCTTTGTTGAAAAGGATTCCCACTCGCCACGGGCTTAGACCATTCATCGAAGCCTCATAATTTAAAATAACTCCCTGATTTAGGGAGTCTGGTACGTAACCGCTTTAAACTGGGTTGCAAATTGAACGATTGATTACTGTTAGAATCTATTGATTCATTCATAGACCACCTAATAATACACCGGTTTGAAATCTTAAAAGATTAAATTTCTCTTATAGGAAATCGCTTCCCAATTCATAATTCTTCCCTTATCAAAATCACCCGCTTGATTCAGGTTTGGAATTTCTCCATTTTAATTGGCCTGTTCACCGATCAAAAGGAAAATCATGGCAAACCAGGAAGCCAAAACAGAAAAGCGCTCTGCCGCCTTGAGTTCCGCTGTTTATGCGGTTTTCCTGACAATTTTTAAACTCATTGTCGGGCTTTTTACTAATTCCCTTGGCATCCTGGCGGAAACTGCCCATTCCTGCCTTGATCTGGTTGCTGCTGATGCGACCTATTTTGCTGTGCGCGTTTCGGACAAACCCGCCGATAAAGAGTATCCCTTCAGCCACGGAAAAATTGAAAATCTTTCTGCCCTTTTTGAGGCTCTACTTCTATTATTGACCTCTGCGTGGATTATCTACGAATCCATTCTGCGATTGTTCATCATAAATGCCGTCGTGGAAGCTTCCATCTGGTCGTTTATCATCATGGGTATCTCAATCATCGTTGATTACACCCGTTCGCGCTGTCTTTACAAGGCTGCCCGCAAGTTCAAAAGCCAGGCCCATGTGCGGATGCCCTGCATTTCAGTACTGACCTCTGGTCATCTTCAGTGGTTATCCTTGGCCTGATCGGCCTTTCTATTGCTACTTCCATTCATGGATTGGTTTTGGATGACCAAGGCCGACTCGGTCGCGGCCCTGGTTGTGGCGGTCATAGTCATTTACGTTAGCGCTCAATTGGGTTGGTGGACGGTTTCTTCGCTGCTGGAAACTGCCCCCAGCGGGCTTGCAGAAGAGATAGAAAGGATTGGTGCCAGGGTACCCGGAGTGGTGGACGCACATTCCATCCGCATCCGTCCCTCCGGGGCGCATACTTTTATCGATATACATGTAACTATGGATGGAACGGTTACCTTGAAGGACGCTCACTCCGCCACCGAGGTGATCGAGAATGCCAACCTTAAGGAAATCTCACTGGCAGATGTTACTGTTCATGTGAAACCTGCCGGCACTCTGAAACTATCCAGGAAGAATCCGAGACCAAAAACAAAGCGCAGGACTTAGCACGCAAATAGGCTGAGGAGAATTCTCCACCTCCTTCGCACAACTTGCTATCAGACTTGCAGCTCCTCCCATTCGGCCAGCCAGACATCCATCTCAAGCTGAATACGCTGGTACTCCTTGCCCAATTGTGCCACCTTGGCCGGATCGGAAGGGGGATTTTCGAGTCGGAATCCAATCTGGCCCAATTCCTCTTCGAGCGCCGTGATTTTGTTCTCCAATTCCTGCAGCCGGGCGACCCGTCGGCGTTCTTCTTTCGCTGCCGGATCCGTTGACCGGCGCACAAAATGTGGCTTATCGGCTTTAAACCCCTTCTCAGCCTGCAGGGCAGCCAGGCGCTCTCGCTCTACCTTGCGCTGGCTATATGTTCCTTCAAACAGGGACAGGGTGGATTCATCCGGTTCCACTTCCCAGATTTGCGTTCCTAGCGCATCGATCAAATAGCGGTCATGGGTAACCAGTAATATTGTCCCGGAGTAATCATCCAGTACAGCTTCCAATACTTCCTGGGAGGGGATATCCAGGTGGTTGGTTGGTTCGTCCAATAACAGCAGGTTGGTATCTTGCAGGGCCAGTTTCGCCAGAGCCAGCCGCCCGCGCTCACCGCCGGAGAGCATGCACACCTTTTTAAACGCATCATCCCCGGAGAAAAGATATTTTCCCAGGTATTCGCGGATTTGTCCCGGTAGCCAATTTGGCATGATCGAGTCGATTTCCTGGATAAGTGTGTTTTCGGGATTAAGCCCTTCATGTGCCTGCGCAAAGTAACCGATTTTCAGAGAAGCACCCAGTGTCACTACGCCGTCCAACGGTTCCAGTTGGCCGAGAACCGTCTTAAGGAACGTTGTCTTTCCAGCTCCGTTGGGACCGATCAATGCCGCACAATCCCCGCGTCGCAGAACGATATCGGGTGCTGAAAAAAGCAGCTTCCCGGGATAGCCGACACGCAGATTTGATGTCCGTAACACCAGTTCCCCGGAACGGGTTGCCGGGCGCAGATTTAGGCGCAAGCGCGGCAGGGTCCGTCTGGGAGCACGCAGCGCCCTTACACGCCTTTCTGCTTCCTCTGGCCCGAAGGGTGATGTGGCGATCGTCACATCTGCAGCAGTCTCTGCCCATTTTTGGTTGACTGCAGCCTCCATGCCAACTTGTTCGATGGCCTGGACAATCCGGCTGAGACGTCGCAATTTTCCTTTGGCCTGGCTGACATTCTGCCCGGAGATGTTTTTCTTGATGTATTCAACATCCTTAAGCAGTTTTTCCTTTTCTGCATCGAAGGTTTCACGCCGGTGTACCCAGCGTTCTTCACGCGTTTGCAAATAGGCTGAGTAGTTGCCCGGGTAGTGCTCTGTGGCGCCGAATGCCATTTCCAGGATGCTATTGGCTACCCGGTCGAGAAAATAACGGTCATGCGATACGATCGCTGCTGCGCCTTCCCATTGGCTCAAATACCCTTCCAGCCATTCCACGGCAGCAATATCGAGGTGGTTGGTGGGTTCGTCAAGCAGGAGCAGATCTGGTTCGGAGAGCAACAGGCGGGCCAGGTACGCGCGCGTTCTCTGTCCACCGGACAGGTGGGCCAATGGCAGGTGGTAATCCTTGGATGAAAAACCCAGGCCGGTCAGAACTTGTTTGATGCGGGTATGGAAGCTGTAACCGCCTCGCCGCTCGAATTCATGTTGTAATGGTCCATATCGAACCAAAGCCTGATCGAGCATCTCCGGGGTCGACATCTCCGCTTCAAGCTTCTCTAATTCCTTCTGCCTGGCGATCAGGTCTGTAAATACAGAAATGCAGGCCTCCCAGACTGTCCCATCCATTTCAAATTCAGCTTCCTGTGGCAGGTAACCCAGGCGAACAGCCTTGGCCCTGGCAATTGTTCCTCCAGAGGGTTCCTCCAGGCCGACCAGGATCCGCAGCATGGTGCTCTTGCCGCAACCATTCGGTCCGACCAGTGCCAGTCGGGCTCCTTTCGGTATGGCAAAGCTGACGCCTGAGAAGAGATCTAATGGTCCAAAGGATTTGGAAAGGTTGGTAACGGTGATTAGCGACATTAATTGTGAAAACCGGTTGTTAACGGCTTGCAGGAAGATTTGGATAAGCAGAATCGCCCCCGAATTATACTCTACGGAATTAATACCAAAAACAGCGCATGTTCCAGCGAACATCCGCTGTTAGAACACAAATTCTCATCGCTGGAACGCTCTTTTATTCTTCGTTGCCTTTATTCGTATCTGGGATATGCACCATATTTTTTATGCAGTTCTTCCACGCGTTCGATCCGCGTGTTAGATGCGAGCAGGTTTTCAGGTCAGGCCAACTTATGCCGCAGCAAGCCTGAAATCATGGCCTCCGCCATAGCTCCCGAATCGATGAAAGCTATCTGTTTATCCAACATTGTTGCTCCAAACTCAATGCTTTTTGACGCGCTGCTCTATCCTCATTTTCCGGTAAATTGTTGTAATGCCATCCGCAGACGTTCTTCCACTTCATCCGGCGCATCCTTCGGAATGGCCTGGATGGCAGTTTGTGCTTCAACAACACTGTACCCCAGCGCCGTCAGTGCAGCTAAAACCTCGGCATCACTATCCGACATGGATGCAATTTTTTCCAATCCGCTGACCGGTCTCAGCCGGTCGTGCAAGTAAAGCACCATTTTTTGGGCAGTCTTTTTGCCCACACCTGGAACACGGCTTAGCAAATCAGGCTCTTCATTAAAAACCGCCCTCTGAACAGTTTCCAGGTTAAGAGTCGAGAGCACCGCCAGCGCCGTACGCGGACCAACACCATCCACACCGAGCAGGATGGTAAAGAGTTCCCGATCTGCCTGCGTTTCGAACCCATACAGCTTCCAGTCATCCTCGCGTACAACCAGATGGGTGAATAGAAAAATGGCTTCACCGGTTTTCATTTCTTCCCTGAGCGGTTTTGGTACAAAAACACGTATGCCGACACCGCCAACCTCAATAACGGCTGCGCTGTCTTCGATTTGAGTGATCTCACCACGCAGAGTCGCAATCATGCTTCACCTTACTTCAAACAAAAAGAATCGAAGAACATAAAGTCTTATCTATATCCTGCTGTGAATCATCACTTCGGTCAAAATCTCCGAGTATGCAGGTGTGTAATGGCAATTGCCAGGGCATCCGCAGCATCATCGGGCCTTGGTATATCTGGCAGCCCAAGCAGAACCCGCACCATCTCCTGGACTTGTTTCTTTCCTGCAGACCCATACCCCGTTACTGCCTGCTTGACCTCGTTTGGGGTATATTCGCTCAAATCCAAACCGGCTTCGCTAATAGCCAGCAACACCACGCCGCGTGCCTGTCCGACAGCAATAGCAGTTTTTACGTTGCTCTGGAAAAACAGCTTCTCCACCGCACAAGAGTCCGGGCGGTGGAGAAGTAAAAGTTCGTTCAGTTGGGAAAACAAAATGGACAAGCGCTTGTGAGCCTCGATATCTGGTGGGGTCTGGATGGTGCCGTACTCGATTGATTCCAGGCTGCCATCTTCCCGGTCGTGCACCAGACCATAACCGGTCGTTGC
Source organism: Anaerolineales bacterium (assembly GCA_050014715.1). GTDB lineage: Bacteria > Chloroflexota > Anaerolineae > Anaerolineales > Villigracilaceae > UBA877. The sequence continues at coordinate 11,299 of JBEKCT010000182.1, forward strand.
AGTTCCCGGGTCAATCCCCAATACCAAGGTCATGCCTCTTCGGCCTCCAGAGCAGTCAGAGCCTCATCGGAAATCTTCAGGTTATGAAATACACTCTGCACATCATCGAGCTCTTCAAGAGATTCAATTGTGCGCAGTACCGAGAGTGTCTGATCCACCGGAAGCTCCAAATCCTGCT
>JBEKCT010000183.1:0-6500 GCA_050014715.1 Anaerolineales bacterium
AGAGAAGACCAATTATTGGTCAATTGATCCTGGAAAAGTACTGCCAATATCAATTTCTTTAGTCAAAATGACTTTCGTAGATTTACTTTGGCCTTTCTTATGGACTTATTTCAACACCCTCAGATGGATAGATTGTTGAAAATCGGGAGGTGCTTTATGCGTTGGACAGATAATCCAAGCCTATGGCCATTCTCTTATCAGATCGCAATCCTTCGAAAGAAAGCCTGGCTTCTTATTTTGGCGTTGCTGATATTAACAGGCATGGCCTGCAACCTGGAACCGTTAATGAAGAAGCCTGGCTCATATAAATTCATCCCGTTCACTATCAATGATTGCAATGCCCCGGGCCTTCCTAAACCCAGTGGATACGATGTGGAATCCAACGCTGCCAGTATTTATTGTCAATTCACAGGGATCATTTCAGGCCAGGGCGTGGCATTTCTCACTTTGAATTATGAACAAGAACCTGCGGTAGCAAGAACAGGATACGACAATTATCATAAAGTTGGGGAAACTGGCATAGCCGCCGCAGCACAAGAGAAAGGGAATATCAAGTCCATCTATGATTTAACTGATGAATTAATGTATATAGTAGTCTATCCCAATAAAGCATATCCTAATCCAGATGATGGCCTTTGCGCAGTGCTGCTTTATAATAGTCACTTTGTAATCAACGTGAAGGGTTCGGGCACTAATACCTATGAGCCGGATGCTGCCGCCTTGTTACAAAATTTGACCATGTATGCCGAGAAAACCGCCGACAGTCATTTCATTTTCGTAAGCCAATGAAACCCTTCCATCGCTCATGGAGGGAGCTGGAAATATACAAGGTCCTAAATTAAGGATCCCGACCTGGCCTCCTCATTGCACAAGTTTATTGCCCGGTCATTAAGTGAACGCCTGACCGATTCAAATCATGTGGTGGAGGCGTTGCTGGAGTAAATGTGCATTTATTCTAAAAAGAAAAGAAGATGTGAGTTTATAGGATGTGCTGCGAAGGTGCCCAGCCTATAAACTCGGACTCCTCGTAAATTGTATCTACTCACGCCATCTCAGGCAGTGGCAGAGAAGGACTGTCGAACAAGCCCTGGATGGCTTCAAAAGGAGAACGACCTGCCAGCCCGGCCGTATGGATGACCGAAGCGATGGCTGCATAGGCTTCTGCTCCCCAGCCCGATCGGAAACAGCCGATGACCTTGCGGTGGATCACCGCCGGACGCAGATAGCGCTCACTGACATTGTTGGTCGGAGACACATCTTCTCGATGCAGGAAGACGAACAGGCCGTCCCGGTATTTTCGATAGCGTTTCCGCAGCCGTTTTTCATCCGGATGCTCCAGCGTTCGGTCGAGCAGCCGGTCGCAGAGCTTTTCCAGGCGCTTCACCCGGGCCTTGAACTCGCTGGGAGGCAGTTTTTCCCGGTCATTGTGCAGATGCACCGCCGAACGGAACACCACCTGCATGGCCTTGGACCAGACAGCCGTCGGATAGAGGTCGATCACCGCTTGCAGATTGCGCAGCTGGTGCGCCATACACAGCTGCCGTTCCCTGGCTGGGGCTTTCATCTGGGCCGAATAAACATCGCTGACCCACACTTCAGCCTGATGGTCTTGCATCACTTCTTTGATCACATCCACACTGCGGTCGAAGCGCACCACATGCAGGACCGCTTGAGCCGAACTGAACACCCACTGATACCAGTTCTGGGAGTCCACCCGGCTGCCGGTCTCATCACAATGGACCACGGCACTCCTTTGGACCGCCGCAGCAATGAGCGCCGTCTGCTCGACGGCTTCCTTCCCGGCCCGCTGGGTGATGTTATCGATCGATCCTTCGCAGAGCTTCACTCCGTGCAGGTCGGACAGCGCCCGCTTGGTGCGTTCGTAACTCATGTGCTGCTCCTGCCGATAGTACACCACCGTCGCTTCCAGACGGGCGCCAAAGGTCCGTTCCATCTCCAGCCCTTCCGGCGGCTGGCTGCTCTGTGGATGTCCGCAGCAGGGACACGCCACCTCGAATTGGCGCACTTCAATGACTTCCGCTTTCGCTTCCGGCAGTTCGGTGATCTGGGTTACTGCCTTCACCCGACTTTCCGCATGGGATAGGTCAGCCTGGCAATGATCACATACAGGCGGTTTCACTTCCACAATATGGTCCGGATCGGCTACCATTTTTCGCTCATATTTCACATGCCCCATCGGCGGACCGTGTCGCCGCTTGCGTTTGTCTTTCGGTCGATTCGGCTTCTGGTCTTTCGACGGTGGCTGCGAAGAGTTGCTCGAGTTCGTCGGCGGCTTCTTGTCCTTCTCCAGTTTCAGCTTCAAAGCCTCCACTTCAACTTTCAATTGTACGTTCTCTCCGTACACCTGAAGCGTCAGTTCGATCAACTCTTCCTTGCCCAATTTACTCAGGTCGTCTTGGGTCATCCTGACCCTATCTTACCAAACCTCGCGATTTTTGAGGAGGGTGTGAGATACCGTAAATATTTGGGTAGTGGGTAAGTGACGTGCATGAATAGCGCATGTAATAACTTACGACAACTCTATTGGCTGCGATCAGCTATTGCGCAGGCCACTATTTTATTTTGGACGACGACACATGGCAGTCCAAAATCAACGTTTCTCCGGTTTCATGAGCGCAAATGACCAGACTTCAACCTGCGACCGTGTCCAAAAATGGGATATTATCTTCAGGAAGGACGGTTTTGAGGATGAAAAATCTTCGTTCCATTCAAGAAAAAGAAGGAAACCCCTGCAAGAACAACCAACAAGGGGATAAGGCTGTTCCAAGATCTCAGGCCTAGAAGTTGAATACCCAGATTCTGGCCAAATTTACCTTTTAGAAGCAATTTCAGACAATAGCTATAGATATTCGTGTATTCGAAAAAGCCCAGCTTGCTGATATTGACTGCCCATGTACCGTTCGGAACTTGGACAATGCTGGCAGCGGCGATAAGCATCTGCCCGATCGAGACCAGGCCAAAGGCCAATAATGGCCAGGTAAGTCGCTTGGGAACAAAAACCAAAAGAATACAGAAATAAGGAAGCATCGGGATGATATAACGTGCGCCTAAAGCGGATCCACCCCACCACAAATAATAACCCGACAGGATTATCATATACGAACCGATAATCCATAATGCCAGGATTGCTTCAGCTCGATATCGACGTTTCAAGAACATAATAACTGCTCCTGCAATGAAAAAAAGCAATGCAGGCGACTGCCAAAATAACCCCATGGCTGGCAGGAAAGTCCAATAATAAAGCACAAGCAAGCTGGGCCAACCGATACCCATTAATCCTTGTGCCATGGAAGAATTAAAGCTTGGGTCACTTTCGTGTGCATAACCAAGAGATAGGAAATTACCAAAACACAGCTTGTTGTATACCAGTAGGATTATTATCGGAATAGCCCCACCTAAAATTGGCAGGATTATTGATCGAAAATGGTGGAAATTAGGATTTCTCCAAATTGCATAAATGTAATAGCATCCCAATGCGAAAATAATTATTGCAGTTGGGAACTCGCTAATAAATGCCCAACCCAGAAGCAAACCTACCAGGAATGAATACCAGTTCTTCCACATCTCCGGCTTCTCTTTTAGAAAGAAAATTAAAAAGAAAGCGCCAAAGAGCATGGATGAAGAAAATTGATGACTGAAGAAAGTAATAGTGTACGGGAAATACATGGTCCCTAGAGTGGTTATCAAGGTAACCAAATAGGCCTGTAAACGACTTCTGGATAAATATAAGCACAAAATGTAAATGAGACTTCCAGCTATGGCCGAAGGAAATCCCAGAACCAAGAAAGTCAATATCCGTTCCGCACTGGTCTGACCCACATGATGGAAAATTAGCCTTGTCCAATATAAGGGAAAGTAAATTATTGCACCTACCAACGCTGGGCCTGGAGCTTTATCTGAATAGTAATGACCGTTGAAAAAAGCTTTGTCACCGGTATTGGTGCCCTGCTGGTGTTGAAAGGTATCTATGGTTAAACGACCCTCCCGAACAATGGCAAATATCAGATCAAACCGGGAATTTCCATTCCAACCACCAATCTGATAAAAATAACCAAAGGTAAAAGCAAGCAGGAAAAATACTATCAGCGCATCTTTTCGAAAATGAAATGACATAACCTTTATTTAATCCTCTTTTTTCTCCGCCTTCTAGAGAAAATATTATACTCCCACCACTCCCACTTGATATTACCCAGCCTTGTAAAAAAAATGGCGAAAATCTTGGGTTAAAAACATTGCCATAGTGAGTGCAAATTACAATCAGCTAAAGAATCAGGGATTTATCCGAAGGTAATAATAAGCCTTTATGCAACAAGATCCGAATACGTCCCTGTCAAGACTTTTTCATAGAGTGTTTCATACTCATGAACGATATTCTCAAGGCTGTGCAGCTGGACTTTTTCCAGGCTGGCAGTTCCCATGTCGGACCAGCGCCCGGGATTATCCAGGAACCAATCCATGCAACGGGCCGCATCTGCTGCTTCGCCCGGCTTGAAAAGCAAGCCGTTAATCTTCTCATTTACCAGTTCTGGCAGTGCTACAGCGTCGGCTGCCAGCACCGGGCGTGCGCAGCCCATCGCTTGCAAAGTGGCGATGCTGAGCAACTCGGCTTCACTGGGCATGGCGAAGATGTCGATACTATTCAGCACGGAGGGAAGATCTTCCTGCGGGATAAACCCGGTGAAATGTACCTTGGCATCAAGACCCAGATGATTTGCCAGGGAGGTCAACTTCTTCAGGTATGCGCCTTTCCCGCCAATGACCAGCTGGAAATCCTCCCGTTTGAGCAGCGCCGCGGCTCGCAAAAGGACATCCAGATGTTTTTCCCGATCCACCCGGCCGACGAAGAAAAAGATGGTTTTGTGCAGGTCGATCCCGTACCTGCTCCGCCAGGCTGAATGGTCCACGGCAGGGTCTGGATGAAAGAAACGGGTATTTCCTCCACAGGAGATTGGGAAAACGGGCGGGCGAACCCCGGCGGAGCGCAACATTCTGGCTGCCGTGCCGGAGGGGCTGGCGACGGCATCCAACCGATCGTAGGTATCCCTCATCCAGTGCCACAGGACCCAATTAAAGACCGGTTTGATCCCAGAAAGTAACGGTACGTAGGGTGCCAGGTTTTCAGGCATAAAGTGATTGGTTCCGACGCATTTTACGCCCAGGTGCTGGGCTGTGATGGCGGCATTGCGGCACAGGAAATAATGATCCTGGATATGGACAATATCCGGTTGGAAAGTCTTGAAAACCTGCCGGACGGCCCTGGCGGAGAAGAGCGGCAGACACGAATCGGGATGGAAGTGGGCTAAGTTCAAGGAAGACAATGCATGAATGGAAACGCCATTCCGTTCGGATTGATAGGCATGTCCGCGCTCCGAACCGGTGAGCGCAAGCACGCTGTGGCCGTTCCTTGCCAGTCCCTCGGCAAGGTTAATAGTGAAAATCGCCTGTCCGTGGAAGGCGATATATTGTGGAGTTTCTGCGATTAGAATCCGCATTATAGCTGCTGATCCCCTGGCTTGTTTGCCTTTTGCCCGAATTCTTCCTCTAATTCAATGTGCAATCCCTTGCGCAATACCCGCCGCCCGATCGAAATAATGAAGATAATGAAAACCACAGATAATCCTAATATAAAATATTCCACGCTTTGCTGAACGCGTTTGATGGCTTCGGTGGCAAAATATCCGACCAAAATCAGCGACCCGGTCCAGATCATTTCGCCGGCGAAAAGAGCTGGAAACCAGCGCCGCCAGGGAACTTTTACCAACCCGGCGGCAATCAGTGAAGGGATCATGAAACTGACCGTGAGTTTGGCCATGAACAGGATCTTGGCAGCATGTTCGTGCATGCCAGATTCCAAGTGCTGGAGGAACTCGGGACGCAACCCCAGCCTGCGCCCGAAACGCAGCGCCCACTCCAATTTTCCGGCATAACCCAAGGTGTACCAAAGTGAGTCGGCGGTGAGATTGCCGCCGGCTGCGCATATGAAAACCAGCCATGGCCGCATCAGACCTGCCGAAGCGGCGGCGGCCCCGAACAGGGTGGCCACCGGTCCTTCAATTGCAACCAGGAAGGCCAATACCAGATAGGTCCAATACCCCAATTCGGGCAGGTGCCCGCTTTTCATGGCAAGGACGAAACTCTGCAGCAATTGGAAAAATGAAGTCATTAATGGGTCCTCGACATTTATTTTACTATCAAATCTTTTGCCTGCTCCACGTAGGCCAGGGATTGGTGCCGGAAATAGGTATTATATAGCATGGCATAATGACCGGCCTGTGCCAGCAGCCCAGCGTGATTGCCTGTCTCAATGATCCTGCCTTTTTCGATCACGATAATCCGGTCGGCAGCCTTGACTGTGGACAGGCGGTGGGCGATCAGAATACTGGTTGATTTTACCAGAATCATGTTCAGAGCCTGCTGGATTTGCCATTCCGTGAATGGATCGATACTGGCGGTGGCCTCGTCCAGAATGAAGATGGCGG
>JBEKCT010000184.1:0-6442 GCA_050014715.1 Anaerolineales bacterium
TCCAGTCCGACTAAGAACCATGATCGATGAGAAAGTAGCCAAACTTTGGAAAATCTCACGGTAACATTTCGCTTTGATGCAACGATACCTAGAAAGTAACATTTGGCTTTGATGCATCACGGCTTCACGTTTCTTTTCACGTTTCTTTTTTCCCGTCATTCCTGCATTCATGTAAATTCCAAGGTAAAAGATTTTTTTGCGTATTAGACCATGTCCAAGATTGAAGCAATGGCAAATGGATTATAAGGAGGATATTTACAGGAAAATATTGAATGGCCCTTATCGAAGAAATATGATGCGTAAAATTCTATTTGGCAACCACATCATTAAGATTATTAGAACTATTTATTAATTCATGAGAGCCAAGGTTGTCATCCCTGGCTCTCATGAATGGAGAGAAGAGAAATCGAATTTCGCACACATATTATCATAATCTTACAAAATGTACATAACAGATTACCTTCTCTTATCCTATTATTCTCTGCCAATTATTTCCTGTATCTTTGGGGGGAACCAGGCGCATTAGTCTACTGATTTTCTTATCGGCAATATAGTTCCTGTCTGTTATTCGCGCAATCCAGAATTAGGTGGAGTTATTCAAACACTTCCATTACTTGATGACTCAATTTCTTTAATTTCGCCGGTGGCAGAGAAGATTGTCCGCTCACAGATATTGGTTACGCGGTCGGCAACGCGTTCCAGGTTATGAGCCACCCACAACAACCAATTGGCACGCTCGATGACTTTGGCATCCTGAATAACGAACATCATCAACTCATGGTAAACCTGAGTATAGAGTCCATCCACTTCGTCGTCTTCGGCGGGAATCAGGCGGGCGGTATCCACATCTTCATTTATAAAGGCATTCAGAGAACGGTGCAACATATCGGTACTTTTCTGGGCCATACGTGGAATATCGATCAACGGCTTTAGAAGTGGCTGGTCTCCCATACGAATGCTGACAGTGGCTATACCCTTGGCATAGTCGCCCATGCGTTCAAGCTCGCCGCTCACCTCCAGGATGGAAGCCAGCTGGCGCAGGTCGTGCGCCATGGGCTGCTGGGTGGCAATCACGATCATCACCTGCTCTTCAATTGCGTAGCGTTTGGCATTTATTTGGGCATCTGTTTTATAGATATGGCGGGATGCTTCAATATCACGCTTTTTGAGCGCTTCGACGGAATCCAGAATTTGCTGTTCAACCATGCTCCCCAGCAGCAGCAACTCGTCTTTTAACTGCTGGATTTCGCTCTCAAAAGTTTTCCGCACAGGAGGCCTCGCTTGCCCGGATCGCTTGTTCATTGTGTCCATTCAATAATATCTCCCATACTATCCGAAACGGCCGGTGACATAATCCTCGGTGCGTTTGTCACTCGGGCGGGTAAAAATAATATTGGTCTGGTCGTATTCGATCATGCGACCGGCGCGCTGCTCATCGATCATCATCATGGCAGTATAATCCGAAACACGCGCAGCTTGCTGCATATTATGTGTGACGATCACAATCGTGTAAGTTTGCTTCAAACCCTGCATCAGCTCTTCAATTTTCAAGGTGGAAATAGGATCGAGAGCCGAAGCGGGTTCATCCATCAAAATTACTTCCGGTTCGACGGCCAGGGCACGGGCGATACACAGCCGTTGCTGCTGGCCACCCGACAGGCTTAGGCCGGACTGGTTAAGCTTGTCCTTGACTTCCTCCCACAGCGCAGCCTGCTGGATGTCCTTTTCAACAATTTCATTCAGGTCCGACTTGCGGCGGATGCCGTACAGGCGCGGGCCGAAGGCTACATTGTCGTAAACGCTCTTGGGAAAAGGATTCGGACGCTGGAAGACCATCCCGACTCGCCGACGGATATCCACCACATCCACGCCGGGAGCATAGATATCGCCCCCATCCAGGCTGATCTCACCCTGGACACGGCAGCCGGGCGTCAGGTCATTCATTCGGTTGAAGGAACGCAATAACGTCGACTTGCCACAGCCGGAAGGACCGATAATGGCGGTGATCCTTTTCTCGTGCACAGACAGGTTGATGTCAGCCAGGGCGCGAAATTTTGCGTAATAGACAGCCAGGTTTTTGATCTCCACCTTGGCTGGACTATCTTCCTGCGCATTGGTTTTAAAAACTGATCCAGCGATTTCCATTTTCATATCCATGGAATTACCCTTTCAAACGACGAGTGCGATTCTGGATCCACACCCGCGTGAAGACATTGACGAGCAGTACAAAGAGCATCAGCACCAGCGCCACGGCCCAGGCCTGCTGGACGCGTTCCGGGTAGGGCTGCTGCGCATATTTCCACAGGGCCAGCGGCAGGGAATCAACCGGTTGATTGACAATGCTCCAGAGAATGGTAAAAACCGATTTATGACCCTGCAGGCCGCCTCGAACGATCTGCCCAATATCAAAGCGTTCGTTGCCCAGGGTGGTCATCAAAAGAGGGGCAGTCTCACCGGCCGCGCGCGCCAGGGCAAGCAGGAATCCGGTGATGATACCGCTGGAGGCGGCCGGGAAGAGCACACTAAGAGAGGTCTTCCATTCTGGAGCTCCCAACCCGAGCGCGGCCTCGCGCAAGGTGGCAGGGACCAGTTTGAGCATTTCCTCGGTGGTACGGATGATGGTCGGCAGCATGATGACCGCCAGGGCAGCCCCGCCTGCCAGACCGGAATAATGGCCCATCGGAACAACTATGATTGAATACGCAAACAACCCGACCACAATGGAGGGCACTCCAGACAGGACATCCGTGCTGAAGCGCAGGGTAACTCCCAGCGGAGTGTTCGGGTAGCGGGCTGCATAGAAGGATGCCAATACCCCAGGCGGGATGGCAAACAGCGCGGCCAGAAACGTCACCACCAGGGTTCCTTCAATGGCAGACAGCACACCTCCACCCGCCATTCCCATTGGACGCGGAAGATGGATGAAAAAGTCCAGGTTGATATTGCTGCCACCCCGGATAACCACATAAATAATGATCCAAAATAGCGGGACGAGCGCAAGGGCCGTCAACAGGCCGGTTAGAGAGAGCATGATCATATTGGCGGTTTTGCGCTGACGGCTACGTGTAATACGATTTCGATCGATCAATTCGGTAAAGTGGCTCATACACGCGCCTCCTGGGGCGCCTGGCGGGCCACCCGCCAGACCAGGAAACGGGCGAATACATTCAAGAGCAGGGTGATAATAAACAGCACCAGGCCGATTTCAATCAACGAATCCGTATGAAGCCCCGAGACGGCTTCGGCGAATTCATTGGCGATGATGCTGGCCATGGTGTAACCAGCTTGCAACAGAGAGGCGCCGCCCTGGATGCTGTTACCGATGACCATCGTAACCGCCATGGTCTCTCCCAGGGCCCGACCAAGACCCAGAATGACCGCGCCCAGGATACCAGACCGGCCAAACGGGATCAGCACCTGCCAGATGGTCTCCCATTCGGTTGCGCCGAGCGCCTTGGAAGCTTCGCGCTGGGAGGCCGGTATGGCCATGAAAACATCCCGGCTGACCGCCGCGATGGTGGGAATGATCATGATGGTCAGGATCAGGCTGGCTGCCAGCCGGGAGGCTCCACTGGCGGGGATCGGACCGCTGAACAGGCTGCCTAATAAAGGTACCTGACCAAGCGTATCCCCGAGAAATACCCCGACTGGCGCAACCACTTTAGGTAAGAAGACAAATATGCCCCACAGGCCATAGACAACGCTGGGAATGGCTGCCAGCAATTCCACCATCCACGACAGCGGCGTGCGCAGCCAGGCAGGGCAAAGTTCGGACAGGAAGATGGCTATCCCCAGCCCGATCGGCAGGGCAAAAAGGATGGCGAATAGGGAGGTCTCCAGGGTGCCAAACAGAAAAGGCCAGGCCTGGAAAAGATTATTGACAGGATCCCAGTTGGGATTGGCGGTCGGCGCCAGGAAGGACCAGCCGAACTTAATGCGGGTGCCGGCGGATTGAACCCATAACATTCCGCCAATGGAAAGCATGAGGATGATCACAAGAACGGATATGAGGATGATCACACCTTGCCAGGGTCTATCACCATGCTGGAAAACCCGCGATAGACTCCCTGGGCGGGAACGGGAAGACGATTTACTTTTTAACATTGGATGAGCTCTCAATTCGTGTTGCCAGTTCCTTTACACGTGCACCGATCTGGTCACGCACATACCGGAACGCCTCCATCGGCATCAATTTCGGATCGGCTAAATCCCAGTCTTCGTGGTGATCGGCTGGAATGAAGGGACATTCGTCCCCGCAGCCCATGGTGATGACATAATCGTATTTTACCTTAGGTATATCTTTCAGTGACTTGGAGGTATGGCTGCCCAGGTCGTAACCCAGCTCGGCCATGGCAGCGACCGCTTTCGGATCGACATGGCCGGACGGCCGTGAACCGGCGCTGAAGGCCTGGATCGAATCCTGCCCAACCATATGCGCAAATGCCTCAGCCATCTGGCTGCGGCAGGAGTTCTCGATACAGACAAACAGAACACGGCTTTTTTCGGACATTGCATACCCTTCCCCGCCGTCAGGACCATCTCCGTCAAGGTGAGGCCCCGTCACATTAAGGGAAATCCCTTCACCTGCAATCAATTTCCAAGTCCGAGGGCCCTCCTGTAAACGGAGGGTCCTCGCTGGAACCAAACAGGTTATTATCTTATCAGGTATTATTTCACGGGCTGTCCCTTGCAGGTGACCTGGCCAAGTGCGGCGAGGACCTTCGCACGGACGGCATCCGGCAGGACCGAGTAACCAAGAGTGGTGGCGGCCTTCTGGGCGGTCGGATCGGTCTGCGCCCACTTGATGAAGTCTATGATCGCCTGGGCTTTGCTGCAGTCGGTCATGGAAGTGGTATGCAGAATGAGGTAGGTGTAGCCGGTGATCGGCCAGGAACCAGTACCACCACCGTCGGGGATATACGCGATCATCTTGGGATTGTTATCGAAAATGGTGGCGAAATCTGCCATATCAGCATTGATGCTGGCACCATTGGCATCGACAGTTTGACCAGCCTTATTGATCATCCGGGCATAGGTCATGCTATTGGAAATGGCATAGGCAATTTCCACATAACCGATGGAATTGGGCGTACTGAGAATGGCAGCCGCCACACCCGCATTGCCCTTGCCACCCAGGTTGTTCTTGCCAGGCCACTGGATGGATTGGGCCGCGCCGGCTGTCCAATCCGAGCTGAAGGCGGCCAGGGCATGCGTGAATATATCCGTGGTGCCGGAACCATCCGAACGGTGAATGGTGGTGATAGGGGCGGCGGGCAGGTAAGCCGCCAGGCCGGGATTGAGTTTAACGATCTCGGGATCATTCCACATCGTTACCTTGGCGTCGTAGATGTCAACCAGGGTCTGGCGGTCCAGGATGAGCTTGGGCAGGCTGACAGCGGTCGCTCCGGCCGCGGGGGTCGGGACGGGCTTGAAGGCAATATTGTAGGCCAGAACCTCAGCACCAGCCACCATCGGATACATCTGCAGGTCCTTACCGTCGGTGTAATTCTGGTCGCTCAAAGCCGAGTCAGAACCGGCAAAATCAACCGTATTGGCAATGATGGCGGTCTTGCCAGCCCCGGAACCAATAGGATTATAGTTGATCACCACGGCGGGATTAACATACTGGTAGGCATAGGTCCACTGGGAATAGAGCGGTGCCGGGAACGTCGCACCGGCCGCAGTGATCTGGATGGAACCAACCGGGAGCGGGGTGGCTGTGGCGGGACCAGGGGTGGCGGTCACAACCTGGTTGACAACCTGGGTTTGCACCTGAACGATCGTCTGAGGCGTGGCTGTTGCTGCCGGACCGCATGCGCTCAGCACCAGTACGGCGGCGATCAGCAGGACAAACATGGAAACAAACGAATTCTTACGCATTTTCTTTTCTCCTTTTTTATTTAACAATGATGTATATTCCATATGCAAGGCTAGCCAAAGCCCCGACCAGCATGATGATGGTAACAATATTCAAAAACAGTTTGTCACCTTTTCTAGCAACTTTCATGCCCAAATAATAACAAGCTGCCGTTAAGGCCTTTAGAACACCCGGTTAACATCTGGTTAAAGTTATCTGTTGAAGACCATGGAAAGGCTTGAAAAATAAGACTCTTTCAAACGGTTATCTAATACCACCACGGCGTTTCTGCACAATATCCACTCCAAAAACGATCAGGGTAGCAATTACCAGGATCCAGAATAAAGCGATTGGCAGCATAGATCCTCCAAATATAAAAAAAACCAGTGGTTCATTCCTTCAAGAAAGAATACCATGCCGGTGTAAATAGGTCGCTAAGGAAATGCTATGAGGTTATTATGGTTGACTCCTCTGCAAAAACGAGAGGACAATTTTCATCCAAATTGAACCCTCCTCATCTAGCAGGTTTCTTAATATAATCAGGCCAACGCAGATACAAGGACCTAAATTATGTTCAAGAAAAAC
>JBEKCT010000185.1:0-6426 GCA_050014715.1 Anaerolineales bacterium
TCTCTTGCTTCGTTGACTCATCATGTTCTCCTCCGGCAGCCAGAAATCTCTGCCGTAGGGTAACATCCTTTTTGATGCAACGACTTGACTTAGGGTAAGATTCTATTTGATGCAATGCGGTGGATTCCTACCTCCCGCCTATTAGAGTATAATTATTATTACTTATAGCTGTCTGGCATGCCTGAACAGCAAGGCAGATCTCCTGTTTTTTTGTTCTGAAAATGAGGAGGAAAATATGTACCGAAGGATGTTGAAATCGATCTTGATTGGGTTGATGGTGGCCGGTATGGTTGGCTGCAACCTGCCCACAGGTACAACCCCCAGTGGATCCGCAGCCAACCCGCCCACTGGCACAAGCGCCCTTGCCACACTGCCTGCCTCGACCAACACCGCCGCACCGACCGACACCACCACTGCAACCGACACCGCCACTTCAACCGTTCAACCGACTGTCACTCATCTGGTCCAACCGGGCGAACCGCCGGCGGCTTTTGAGAGTCAGATCTACGATATGGACTCGTCCCCGTTTGCTACCCAGCACCGCGTCGAGGGTGGCGACAATTTTGCGGCTGATCTGTTCGAGCGGCCGTTTGATCAGAGCATGAACACCTATTTTCCCGACCTGGATATCAAGCACGCTGGTCTGAGCCGCGACGCGACCTGGACCTATGTCACGATCGACCTGGTCGGGCCGGCTACCCAGGGCGGCCTGCCAGGGGTTTACGGCCTGGAGATCGATGTCAATCGCGACGGCCGGGGCGACTTTTTGATCATGGCCGCTGCGCCAGGAGCCGTCTGGTCAACGGACGGCGTGCACGTCTGGCAGGACAAGAACGGAGATGTGGGCGGGGCTACTCCGATCCAATCGGACCCACCACCGCAGACCGGCGATGGCTATGAGACCGTACTATTCAACGCCGGGCAGGGCGCCGACCCCGACCTGGCCTGGGCGCGGATCTCCCCTAGCGATCCGTCAAGCGTCCAGGTTGCTTTCAAACGCTCCTTGTTCAACGATGCCAATCCTTACATGTGGGGCGCCTGGGCCATGGATATGACCATGCTCCATCCGGATTGGTTTGATTATAATGATCACTTTACTTTGGCGGACGCGGGTTCGCCGATTCAGGGTTTAGCGGATTACCCGCTCAAGGCGCTCTACGAACTGGACAATACCTGCAGCTGGGCAGTCGGGTTCACCCCGACCGGTAACGAGCCGGGCATCTGCCCGGTGATCAAACCGACCGCCACACCGACGCCTTTGCCCACCCGCACGCCCACCAGCATACCCACGAAGGTGCCGTGTTTGTTTGGTGTCAATCCGGTAACGCACCAATGCAATCCCCCCCATATAATAATACCGACCAATATATTCCATTTTCCGATCGCCACAGCCACACCTTGTTTGAAATATAATTGGCTCCTGCACAAATATGTCCCGTGTTAAAAATGAAACCTTTCGAATCCCTACGAGCGACCGTTTGACCAGAGGATGAAAAAGTAATTTCCGGCCCCGGACAACAAGCACCAGACTCGGCCGGGATGCGATCTGGACCAAAGCTGGATCACTTCCCCACACCGACCTTCACTCCACCTCCGGCACAGCAGCCGGTGGATTGCGGCCAATATAAGAGCGCGGCTGCCTGTCAGGCGATCCCAGCCTGTACATGGGCATTTCATTTCAGCGTCTTATTGCTCCAAGAAATAATAGGTGTCCCGGGGATCTAAGGCATGTTCCTCTTACAAGGAAAGCGTCTCGTGTATCTGTGATCGCACGAGGCGCTTTTTTCTTTTCTCCGGTTGTTCAATTTAATGGAAAGCTTGGAATGAATTCGTGGAAAACTTTTGTAGTTTGTTCAACCAGAATTCAAATTATACAAGTGCAGAAGAATGTTTACTTGATTGGGTAGTTCGTAAGGAAATCAGCCAGCTCAAATCGCACCAATCTTTCATGAAAACGCTGTGTGACTTTTGGCACAAATTCTCAACTATTTTGTTGGACGCTATAAGAATGATTTTGCTTCCTACTTATAAGACCAAACAATTATCGTATGACGTAGTATTAGCATCTTTTGGAAACATTTTTAATGAATTTTTCAGGCCATTTTATCGGATCTCAGATATAGTGAGATTGTCTTCATGTTATCGAAAAATCCGGTCAGAATGGTCTCTGCTAGGACCAACCGCCTTTGTGCGTTGCAAATAGCCAGAAGCTTATTAAAATCAGAACGCTCCAATAGTTCGAGATGTTTTATGGTTTGGTTAAAGGCTTTTTGTGCATCAGAAGGTTCTGGAAATACTTCCTCAGCTGGCTGATTATCAACCGGAATGGCAGCCCCCAGCCAATATAAAAAAAAGTGCACAGAAAAGCTTTTTTTGGTCGGCCAGTTTGGTAAGCCATGTTAAGGTTGTGCAACGTTTTTTTCCTGGTCATGGTCGGCCTGGTCCGTGTAGAATCTAGCAATGAACCGTTCAGCCTGGTACATCTTTTGGAGTGTCGTAATGAAGGCGGTCTCAAGCATGTTCAGTTTCCATTGGGAAGCAATTTGCTCCTGAAAGATGAGCGTGCCCCAGAAATGGTAGCCGGACTCCAGGAAGCAGGTCGGCAAATCGCGGCGGATGTGGGTGGCCATGTGCAGGAGCAGCATGCTCTGTGTCTGGAAGGAGCAGCTCATCGCGATCTGAGGCCAGAACTAATTGATCGCCCAGCTCAGGCCTCCTGTGGAGTATGGTTATCGACCTCATCCGCTAGGCCTGCAAGCTTTTCCCGAGTCAGCATAAAATCATTGTACAACGGTGAAAGCTCCATCTCAGGTAGAAACCGGGCTTCTAGTAGTATTATTGTATGATCTGGATGCCCAGGAATTCATATTTTTACAACAACGTAATGTCTAATGGCAGCCAGGGAGCGAACTGGTATGCAGGTCTTGTGGAATGGTTTGTATGTCCTGAAAGAATATGGCGGCAGCCTCCTGCTTTTCCTGATGGCCATGTTTGGCGCGGGGGTGTGGCTGACGCGTCTCTTGCCAGATCTGGATAGTAATAATCCTGTCTTGCAAATGCCTGCCAGCTTGTGCATCGGAGCAATCCCGCTGGCCATGCTCTCTTTCACGGTCATGTGCCTGGCCCGGCTCTGGCCGGTGGCGCTCACGATCGGGATTCCCCTGATCACTGGCCTGGCAATTTTTGGTATGATCCTCTGGGTTATGACGGCTAGGGCCAGAGAGCTGTGGGCACATGCAAACGTCCTCATTCCTGGAGGAATTCTTTTTCTGCTGGTCCTGATCGTTAGATTATCCTTCCTGCGAGGCCTGCTTTTACCGCCCAGTTTTGACTCGGCCGTACATGTTGAGATCGTCCAGGACTTCCTTTCCCCACAGAGTCTTCCGCAGGCGCTTTACTCTTTACCGAACATCCTTCATCGTTATTACCATTTCGGCTTCCACAGTCTGGCAGCCTGGTTTGTGCTGTCTACCGGTACAAAACCCCAATTTGCCGTTTCCTTATTGGGGCAGTTGTTCCTGGTGCTGGCACCAATTTCCATTTTTTATCTGGCAATTGTTACTACCAATAATATTCCGGCTGCCATTGCAGCGGCCTGCCTGGCTTGCGTGGGCTGGAAGTTGCCGGCCTTCGCAGCCAACTGGGGAAAATATCCCGCTCTGTCCGGGATCACCATTCTGCCATCCGTCCTGGGAATGCTGGTCCAGGGGTGGAAATCCCGAAGAAAAAAATGGTCTATCGTATTGTTACTCCTTTGCCTCGTTGTTGGGGAAACACTCTTTCACAGCCGGACATTGATATGCTTGGGATTGGCGGTGCCCGGTTTTGCTTTGGCAGGCGAGATTGTAAAAAGAATAAGAATTTCCCCCTGGAGGTCACTGCTGCTGGCCGTTTTCTTTGCAGCCCTTTTTTGGACCCAACTGAATGACCTCTTGAAAACCTATGCAGATACGAATTACCTGATATTGGCAATCGTGCTTATTCTGTCCCCTTTTGCTTTTCGATTTTTTCCGCGCCCAGCTCTTGCCATCCTTTTATATATTTGTGGAATCGTTCTGCTCCTTAAGCTGCCTCTTCCAATTTATTCGCAGTCTTATAACCTCGCCTGGTTGGACCTTCCGTTCCTTGCGATCATGACTTATATTCCCTTAGCTTTGTTGGGAGGATTAGGGTTAGCGGGTTTCCTACTCTGCCTGAAACAGCCATGGTTACGAATATTGATTATCGCGTGTTTTTTTATCCTCGTCCTGGGGAATTCCATCGCCACGCAAAGTTTCTCGCCCGACCCTTTTTATAATTTTGTCAGACCAGCCGATGTTGTCGCGATCACCTGGATCGATAACAATACCACGCAGGATGCATCGGTAATCATTTCCGGGGCTATTATTTCTTCAGATTCTGAGTACCTTGATTATTTGGCTGGCTCGGATGCGGGCATCTGGGTGGAGGCATTAACTCGAAGGAAAACGATTCAAAAGCCATTCAACCTGGATTGGAGCTCTCCGCAGGTACAGTCGGAATTTTGCCAGCTTGCAAATGTCTATGTCTATTCCGGGGGCTGGCCGTTCGGCTTTAACCCCCATGATTTGAAGAAACTGGATTGGATGACACCAGTCGAGGATATTCAACCCGTGGTGATCTTTCGTATCAAGAATTGCCAGAGAAACGACAATACACCATTGGTAAAGTAAGGTCAGGGGGTTAATGGGATCAGGGTTTTTATCAAATAACTGACCAGCCCCCGATCTACTTGAAGATTGGTCCTATTTTCATGCCAAGAGATTGATAATTGCCCGGCAGGTACATTTTTTCTAATCTCTCTTTGGCTATTTATGCCCAAGTGTACTGGTCAACACCTATGCGGGATGCACATCAGCATCGCCCGACATTTGCCGGGCGATACTGATCGGTCGGCACAACGGCTATTTGTTTGTGCAGACATAGGTCACTGCTACGACCACAGCTGAAGAAGCTTTCCACTTACAAGCAGGGTTTAAATTACAGCTCCTCTCGTTGGTATACGTCTTACAATTGACAACCGCAGTAGGGGTCCGCGTGGGAGGAGGAAGCGGTGTCGAAGTAGGAGTCGGTGGGGAGAGCAGCACCCGCACCCCGGAAAGATCTCCGGAGGCATTGCCAGAGTCAGCCACCACCCAACAACCCTCGTTAGGAGTAAGCATGATCCGTAGCCAGCTGCCATCGAGATTGCGTCCATCGATCGGATAGCTCGTACCTTTCACGGCCACATCCAGCGTGCCGTAGAAAACTCCAGGACCCCCGTGGCAATTGGCATTAAGGTTCGGGATGAATTTTAAACCTGCCGGCGGAACCGGGGTGCTGCTGGGCACGACGGTTGGCGTGGACAACAGCACCAGCGTGATCACGGGGTGATGGATGCCCAGGCCCAGGGTTGGCGTTGTCGCGCCTCCGCTGAGCCATTTGAAAGTATCGACGATCTGGATAAAGACCGACGACTCTACCGTTTGATTATACGTGGGAGGCACAGTGTAAAAATCCATCGGGTTGTGAGAGTGCAGGACGAAGGTCAGGTTGACGCAAACACTGCCGTTGACCGTTGAATACGCCGTCCAATCATACATCGAGCCGGCTGCGCCTTCCCCGGAGCTTTCCTCAACCCATGTCAAGCCGTTAATTGTCAAATTAACTGGCGTAATGAATCCATATGCATACCCCGCGGCTTCCGGGCTCTGGCAGGTGGCGTTCCCATCCTGCACATTAATATCCAGATATTTTTCTGCCAGATTGGTGCCTTGTATGATCGGAAGCTGGATCCGAATGGATGTGTCGGTTGCGCCGGAAACGATGCTGCCCGCGTATGGGTATTGCAACTGAAAGTTGTAGGCATTATTGGTATACGTGAGCCAAGGCAGGGGCGGGTTTATGAGAACTGGTGGTTTGGTCGGAAGGTTACAGGCTGTCAGTACCGATGAGGTAATAAGGATTGAAAAAACAACGAGTAATTTTTTCATATGACCTCCAAGATACACTGGATAAATCATTCAGCGTCAGAGGAACGCCAACTCGATTTTTCACAGGCAGTTCCCAATCAACAAGTTGTTATCTGCTCATTGAATCGCATATTGGGTCAACCCTACGATGGCTGTGCTGCCTGTCCTACTAACCCTGACTGAATTGACCAATCCGACCTCTAATGTGCTGATCGGTTCAACCGGAATCGGAACTTCAACTTAATTTTATCCTCTATTTCCGATTTGAGTATCTTCCATTTCGGTAACCTAGACCACATGGGTGGATTAATGACAAAGTCTTCCTCCTATGCGCTTCATGATCCGGGTTGGGAAGGATCAACTTCCAGGGTAGTGCGCATAACGGTCACTTCGTATGGATTCCACGGTGATACGAGCCAATAAATCGTACTTCTCCGGTTGCCATCCGTACTGCTGT
>JBEKCT010000186.1:0-6381 GCA_050014715.1 Anaerolineales bacterium
CACAAACGTTACGCTAGATCTCTGATAAGGGTTTTTTTTAGAGAGCTTCACTATCACTCTCCTTGCCATTCTAATAATCTTCCCGGTCAGCAAAATGTACTTCCACTTGAATGTTCTTAATTGCTGCCGGTATTCCGTCCCCTATGCAAAGTCCATCTTGAACAGCAAGAACAAATTGTAGGCCATCATCATCAATCGAAAGATCGCTTCATTCCTCCAAAAAGATTGGAGTAACAGATGTCCAACCGCCATGTCTTATTTGGCTTCCTTGATATAGTTTTCACAATTTCTACTTTTTTTGTAGAATAAAACCACTTCTTCCAACGTCAGTTCCGATTATATTGGTAACAAAAAGAAGGAATCGTAATCTTCGCCTTCCAGGAAGGATAATTATTTTCTGTCTATTTCTTGGCAACATTGTTCAAATATTTATGCATACGGCAGATCATTACCTAAATAGTACCTCTGTAGAACTAGACCCTCTAACAGCTCGGTTAAGATAATTGCGATTATATCGAACTTAGCTCTTCGAAATCTATATCAAGAACGGCCGGGTTAACAACCTGTTGACCAACCGATAGGTGTGGTGTTGAATTGTATCGGTATTTTCTGTATAATCTTTATAAATGAAAGACTCATTTTCATGTAATTAAGGAGTCGGTCATGGCTTTAAAAAACCGTTGGATATTTCGCCTGTTATTGGCTGTGGTTCTCCTGCTGAGTTCCATCCTAGCATGTTACGTCCCCTTTAATACCCCAGATCATTCTGTCGATATAGAGATGACCCTATTAGTCCGGTTAGAAGGGACCGAAACAGCCGAATCTGCTATGCTCACAAAACAAGCTGCGAATAAAGCGAACAACCAAGTCCAGCAAAGCCCGCAACCGGTTCAGCAAAGTCCACAACCGATCCAGCAAAGCCCGCTACCAGTGCAAAATCCACCCAGCACAGAAACTGATCGGAATTATACGGGGAGGATCAGCGCGAAGACCTATCTCGATTCGTCCGACAACACCTGGAAGTGCGATGATTCCACTCTATATGCCTACAGCTTCACGCTCCATTTCTATCCGGATGGCAGCATCATGATGGATAATACCCAGTTGAACTATACGGCGGTTGCGACCACTTTTCACTTTCAGCCTAATAGTTCCTCGCCCGGAAGGTTCGATGGATCGGATCCTACATCTTCGGACTATATTCTTGTATTTCCAAACAGCGGTAACGGAGATTTCAGTACGCTGGAATTCGTTGAGACCCTGAATGATCCAAATGGGAATCCGGGGAGTTGTGCCTATCAATTCACTCAGGCAGCCAGCAACCCATAAGAAGAAGAATTAGCGAAAAATTGTAGCCGAGTTGGGCCTGGTCCTAAAAATACGTTTAGTCGCAGGTTCGAATAATTCCGGTTTGAATATATTATCCACCTAGACAATGAGTTCCACCCTTAACGTGAGTACCACCATGAGACATTGGTAGTGGGTTGTCAAAAGAATCTTTATAAAATTGTTGAATATTAGAAATTTCCGTGCTATCATAAATACGCGACAATTCAAGCGTTGAACCAGGCTCCAGCATTTCCGGATGAGAATACATTCAAGCACCTGGGACTAAAAAGCGAAATCCTCATTGCCAAGGATTTCGCTTTATTACTTAATAGCTAAGCCATTAGAGTTGTATCCAAGATTAATCATGACTCAATTTATCGAAAGGAGGCCAGATCTCAATAACGCCCTTTATTCATGCAACCACCGAGCCTCCAGATTAATGTTCACCATAAGGAGATGGATATGAAAAAGAATAATATTCTGATCAGCTTGATAGTCATGGTAGCTATCGTTTTGTCCGCCTGCGGAGGTTCTACACCCGCAATAGCTCAGACTCCTACACCTACGACGGCCCAGGCTTCTATGACTACGACAGCTCAAATTTCTATACCTACGACAGCTCCGACATCTGCACCCAAGGATTTGCTTTCCGAAATTCAATCGCGGGGGTATATGCTTGTAGAAACCTGGGCCACTTACTTCTCTGGCGGCCGACGCTCCACACCCACAAAATGCCCCTCGGACGCGTATACGGCCTCGCAAATGGGAGTGGGAGGCTTTGACCCGGATTTTGCCGTGGAAATCGGCAAGCGCTTAGGGGTCGAGATCTGCTTTGTTATCCCGACCTGGCCCACCGTCACTGCAGGGAACTGGGGGGGCAAATGGGACGTCAGCATCGCTTCGATGGCGATCACCAATAAATTCTCACAAGTGCTGACCTTCACCGTCCCCTATTCTTATGATTATGCAGAGGTCGCAGTCAAAAAGGGCAGCGGGATCAATATGCTCGCTGATCTGGCTGGCAAAGCCATTTGTGTAGAATCAGCAACCACCTATGAGGACTGGTTGAATGGGAATCTCGCCTTGCCCACGGCGGATGTCTTCGCCCAGCCGCCCGCTAATGTGAAAGTAGTGACAGTGCCAGGTTGGCAGGGGTGCTCTTACACCCTCCCTGGTTTTGGTACAGCCTACATCGCCTTTGTCGACACCAGTTTGAATATCGATAATGACATCGCGGTAGGTGCCCCGATTGTAAAGCTGGGTGGCCCCGTGTTCCGCGAGAGCAATGCGGCCGCAGTGGACAAATCTTCCAGCCTGCCGACCGATTCGTTCATTGCTGAACTGAACCAGATCATCACTTCCATGCAAAGTGACGGGACACTGACCAAACTTTCGATACAAGATTACGGGGCCGATTACACCCAGCCGCTCAAGTAATAACGCTTATCGATAGGGCTGTCCTAAAAGTCCGTTTTTTCTTTAGACAGCTCCAACTGGGAGAAGGTGGCACGAATAATTCCCAATATGGGGACTGCAGAATATAAAACCTCGAAAAGTGACGGTTAATTGGGATATTAAAACGGGGCTTTCTCCTTTGGGAAAGTCTTACATTCTTATCTGACCCTTCAAGTTTTCAATCCAGACCTTATTCCCTATGTGTGATCGAAAAACTTGACCGGCTCAAGAAATTTCCCCAGATGTTAAGAAGAATTTCAACTGCTAATTTATAATACGAATGGTCGATGCATTTATCAGGGAGGCTCAAGAATTTAATTGGTGATGAACTAATTTACTCTGCTATTTGTTTATATGCAAATGGATAAAGTCTAGCAAATGATCTACCAGAAAAAGAGAGAGAAGAATACCGAAAGTACGTAGAAAAATAAGGTGAAATAATAGCCTAAATGGAATTGAGCCTGAAAAAGTTTGGTTGCTAATCGCTATCCAACCAGGCTAAGAACGTACCTCATTAGGAATTGACCCTCTGACCGCTAGGTTGAGATAAAATTGCGATTAGCAATCACAAACCAAATTAATATTATAGCAATGCTGTTTGGATCTTCAAATTTTTTCCGATTTTATACGGATCGTCTATATGCAGTTATGCTATCAGCTTAAACACTAGTTGGGCATCGAAAATCCACATATTTATTTTCAATGGAGGTACATTTGAATATCAAGGAATTAATTGGAATTGGCGATAAAACCGGTAGAATCATATTCCCCATAATAATTATTGGCATCATTATAAATATCTTATTTCCATCATACTTTTTTATTGGAGGACCGTCTTCTTTATTATTAATAATTTCAACTATAGTGCTGATAATTGGTCTTATAAATTGTATTTGGTCACAAATATTAATAATTATAAATGTTCCAAAACATAAATTAATCACATCTGGACCGTTTTCTATTGTAAAGCATCCTTTATATACAGGTGTATCTTTATTGGTCATCCCATGTGTCGGATTTATAATAAATACGTGGTTAGGTGTAGTAATTGGAATATTAATATTTATCACATTAAGAATTTATGCACCTGAAGAAGAAAAGAAATTATCAAATATATTTGGTAATGCTTGGACTGAATATACCAAGAAAGTAATAATTCCATGGCTATAAAATATAATTGAAAATATATGCAAGGCTGCCCAATGAAGCGTGCACCCGACGCCGGGGGCTTACCTAACATGTCTCGTACATAAAAGCTGTTAAACTCAATATCGCCAGTTCGAGGCTGGTCCCCCACTCCTTACGAATTTCAGAAAACCTTTTTGATAATCTGACCAGATAGCAGTCTAATCGGTTAGTAGCCAGCCCGGGGAGGGTGCCCTAAAGCTAGAGCGCATCACTTATGTTGTTGAGGTTGAGAGTTCTAGCCTCTTCGCATCCACAATAAACGAGACCTGTAAAGCTCTCTTTTCCGGTTCCATAGAACGGGGTAAGGATATACGTAGATGCCATTGTCGCGTTGTTGGGATTAACAAAGAAGCATACTTGCTATTGTGCCTCAATATTGGGAGCGTCATCCTGACATTTAATCCGCCAAAATGTGATACAATTGCAGTACATTTAGAGAAGTGGAGCGATTTTATGGCAAAGACTTCAACCATCACAATACGCCTGGACCCCAAGGTAAAGACCGATGCCCAGGTAGTATTCGACAAACTGGGTCTGACCACCACGCAAGCTATCAGCTTGTTCCTGAAC
Source organism: Anaerolineales bacterium (assembly GCA_050014715.1). GTDB lineage: Bacteria > Chloroflexota > Anaerolineae > Anaerolineales > Villigracilaceae > UBA877. Next base: position 4,543 of record JBEKCT010000186.1, read on the forward strand.
CAGGTCAGCTTGAACAAGGGGCTGCCCTTTGACCTGCATATCCCCAATGCAGAGACGGCAAAAGCCATCGAAGATGCCCTGGCCGGGCGCAACCTGCACCGGGCCAACAATGCTGATGATTTGTTTGCCGGATTAAAATCATGAGCTTGACCCCAGTCTACACAACGGCATTCAAAAAGGACTTCAAATGACTGGAGAAACGCGGGATAGATCAGGAGAAGTTGCGCCGCGTTATCAAGCTATTGCTGGCTGAAATTCCACTGGAAGAGCAGTACCGCGATCATCCCCTGCGAGGCAAATTCGCTGGCGCGCGGGACTGTCACATTGAGCCGGATTGGGTGCTGATATAAGCTGTAGTCGAAAATGAGCTTCGCCTGATCCGCACCGGCTCCCATACCGATTTGTTCAAGTGAACTGCCCTCAACAACGTATTGCTATTTTGGGGCAACGGACGCTAAATGACAAAACCCTGGCTTTGGTCAGGTTTTTGCGCGTATAAAAGCAAATCTCCCGTCGACTCAGCGGTTCGGGGCTGGCAACCGCGCCCATTTGGCGGCTTTTCATATCTACGGATGACCCAAAGGCCGTTAACCGCTAGGTTCGAGGTTCAAATCCTCGGCGAGGAGCTTTTCAGCCTTTTGCGACGTATGCGCAGACGATACGGCGCATTTTTTATCCCCTTTTATGCTTTTTTAGATATTGAACCTCAAACCCCTGGGTTAACAGCATCCCGCTTTTTGAAAATGTGCGTGTTATATTGAGCAAATTTTGTTATACTGGATTTATACATCCTTCAAATTCGTCTGTTATGTAATTACCCTTATTGAGGCGAAATGTCAACCTCACAAGTAAAGAAATGCCCCTATTGCGCAGAAGAGATACAATTTGATGCAATAAAGTGCAGATATTGTGGTGAATTTCTAGGACCTGCACTCAACAGACCCGAATGTCGGAGGTACTGCCGTACAAGCCAAACAAAGATTGTTTGAATCGGGACAACCAATAACACTTTCCTGCGCATCCTGTGGGGGAACTTTGGAAATAACAGATGACGCAGAACTATTCAAATGCAAATACTGTGGAAATATCATTCTAATCCGCCGGAAGGTTCACACTGTGACAGAATCACAATCCCCCGAATCTGGTCGCCAGATTGAGGCTCAGAGTGAAATGATAGTACCTGTAGTGAAAAAGAGTGCAGGCTATTGGGTAAGCAAAGTAATAACCCATGGTGGACATTTAATATTGACAGAGACGGATGTAGTCTTTATTCCTCACCAGTTTAACTTTGTCAAGGTGTATCGAGTTGTGCTTCCTATATCAGGTATCGTCCGGGTATGGAAATCGGGGTTAAATAATTTAAACATTGGGACGCGGGATGCTAAATTAAACCGATTCGTCATCTGGGGAAGAGATGAATTCATTCATCAGTTGGAAAGACGAATGAGAAGATAATAGATACATTGCTTCTCAATTTATAAGTGAGTAACAAGAATGAACGAGCACCTAACATCGGCTACACCGGACAGGGCTAAAACCCCGTATTACTGAGGCGCAATGTCTGGTTTTTTGTGCCCTAACGATCATTTCGGTTTGCCGGTCGACCCTGCCGGTGAGCCAAATCGTTGGGATCAAATGTGCCTCATGAGGAATTAAATGGTTATTATTCCTTAATCCTATCCATTTTTTTAATAATCCCAAATCCCCGCTAGCTTTGAAGAGTTTTGTATCAAATATAAGCATCACTTTTTGACCGCCTTGACAATCCCGCGGAGTGAACCGTCAAAAGAAGTACGAAAAACCTCCACTGTTAACCCTTCCATTGCGAAAATTTCACCG
>JBEKCT010000187.1:0-6379 GCA_050014715.1 Anaerolineales bacterium
GAGTCCGGCGATAAAACCGGCCACGGCCACAAAAATCCAGAAGGCGCGTCTGCCAAAGAGCAGCAACACGATCCCCAAAGCCAACGTCAGAATAGCTGAGATTGTCATTTCAAACTCCTTTTCTTGTCTTGCAGATTTTTCTAAACATCCCGAGCTGAGCCCGATTTCCACAATGGCTCCTCCCGGGTGGATGATCGCAAGCACCGGGCCCCGGGTGACTAAGTCGGGATAGGACGCAAGGGCCTGTGCTTTTTCTTTCTACTTTCCATCTGGCCTCCACTTCCAGTTGCGGATTTCCGGCATGTCTTCGCCGTGTTTGTCAATGTAATGTGTGTGCTCAATGAGCTTGTCTTCCATCATCTGTTTCAGATAGGCTCCCCTGGCGCCCAACTGCGGCAGGCGATCGACCACATCTTCCACCAGGTGGAACCGATCCAGGTCGTTTTGCACCCGCATGTCGAAGGCGGTTGTGATCGTGCCCTCTTCCTTGTAGCCCCGGACGTGCAGGTTTTGATTGGTTCGGCGGTAGGTCAGCCGGTGTATGAGCGAAGGGTATCCATGGAAACCAAAGATGATGTGCTTGTCTTTTGTGAAGAGCGAGTCGAAATCCGTTTCGCTCAGTCCATGCGGATGCTCGCTGGCAGATTGCAGCTTCATCAGATCAACGACATTGATCACCCGGATTTTCAGATCAGGCAGATGCTTGCGAAGAATGGAAACGGCAGCCAGAATTTCCAGCGTGGGCGTATCTCCACAGCAGGCCATTACCACGTCCGGCTCGGCGGCATCCTGGTCATTGCTGGCCCAGCGCCAGATGCCAATTCCTTCCGTGCAATGCACGACCGCCTCTTCCATGCTTAGCCATTGGGGCAGGGCGTGTTTTCCTGCAACCACCACGTTGACATAGTTCCGGCTGCGCAGGCAGTGATCAAAGACCGACAACAGACAATTGGCATCAGGTGGAAGGTAAACACGCACAATATTGGCCTTTTTGTTGATGACGTGGTCGAGAAAACCGGGATCCTGGTGCGTGAAGCCGTTATGATCCTGTTGCCAGACGTGCGAGGCGAGCAGATAGTTCAGTGAGGCGATCTTCCGGCGCCAGGGCAGTTCGGATGTCACCTTCAGCCATTTGGCGTGCTGGCTGAACATCGAATCGACGATGCGAACAAAGGCCTCATAGCAGTTAAATAGCCCGTGCCGGCCGGTCAGCAGATATCCTTCCAACCAGCCCTCGCACTGGTTCTCGCTGAGCATCGAGTCCAGAACACGTCCGGAAGGGGCCAGGAATTCGTCATTCTTTTCCGTTCGAGCATCCCACTGACGGTTGGTCGTTTCAAAGACCGCACCCAGCAGATTCGAGACTGTCTCATCGGGACCGAAGATGCGGAAATTGCGCTGATCCTCATTCAGCGTATCCACATCGCGCAGGAACGTACCCAACACGAGCGTATCCTGAGCATCGACGGCACCAGGTGAAGGCACTTTCACCGCGTGGATATGGAAGTCCGGCATGCGCAGGTCGCGCAGCAGAATCCCGCCATTGGCGTGCGGATTGGAGCCCATCCGCCGGTCGCCCTTGGGTGCCAGTTCGGCCAACTCTGGCATAAGTCGACCTTTTTTGTCGAACAATTCTTCCGCCTTGTAGCTCTTCATCCAGCTTTCAAGCAGCTTGACATGGTCGGGATGCTCGGAATCGACCAGGATCGGTACCTGGTGAGCCCGGAACGTACCCTCGATTTGCAGGCCATCCACAACCTTCGGCCCCGTCCAACCCTTCGGTGAATTCAGGACGATCATTGGCCAGCGCGGTCGAGTGGCGTCGTTGTTGTTCCGCGCAGTACTTTGGATTTTATGAATGCCCTTGATGACTTTTTCCAAAGTACTGGCCATGAGCTGGTGCATCTCTTCCGGCTCATCACCTTCCACAAAGTAAGGTATCCAGCCACACCCGCGCAGAAATTTATCCAATTCCGCGTGCTCAATACGGGCCAGGACGGTCGGGTTGCTGATCTTGTAGCCATTCAGATGCAGGATCGGCAGGACTGCACCGTCCGTAATCGGGTTGAGAAACTTGTTGGAATGCCAGGAGGTCGCCAGGGAGGCCGTTTCCGCTTCTCCATCGCCAATGACGCAGGCGACGATCAACCCGGGATTATCGAAGGCGGCTCCGAAGGCGTGACTGAGCGAATATCCCAGTTCGCCACCTTCGTGGATCGAGCCCGGCGTGGTCGGCGCCACATGGCTGGAAATCCCGCCGGGAAATGAGAATTGCTTGAACAGCTTTTTTAGCCCGGCTTCATCCTGGGTGACGTTTGGATAAACTTCACTCCAGGTGCCTTCGAGGTAAACATTTCCCACAATTGCCGGGCCACCGTGTCCGGGGCCGGCGATGTAGAACATATCCAGGTCATATTTCTTGATGACCCGGTTCAAATGCACGTAGATGAAGTTCTGTCCCGGCGTAGTCCCCCAGTGTCCGACCACTAGCGGCTTAACGTGCGACAGTTTCAGTGGCTCTTTCAGCAGCGGATTGTCGAATAAATAGATCTGGCCGACCGACAGATAGTTGGCGGCCCTCCAATATGCATTCATTTTTCGGAGAAGTTCAGGCGATAGCGGCTTATCTGTGGAATTGTTTTTTTTTGTATTTTTCATAATTTTTGTAATTCCTTATCCTTTATTTTAGGAACTATCCCTTTAGTAACCCTAACGTAGCACATGAGCCGCAGGTTGCCCTGAAGCGGATCGGAAAGGGTAGGCGTCGGACTCGACGTGGGTATCAGGCAACCAGCTGGTGCCGCGGCGCATAGCTTACCGGTTCTTTAGGAATCTAAAATAAAAGGCTACAAACACCAAGATAACGCCGATGTTCGATGCCAGCCGTTCCCAGAATAGATTCCTGAAGAACAGTAAATCTACACTAACAACAACGGCAATCATCACCACAATGTAAAGCACGACAGACATGTTCCTTGTCATTTCAATCCTCTATTCAAAATTTACGATTTATAGACATGCACGGCAATATACATGGCGAGCATCCCAAGCGCGAAGCCTGAAAATACTAGGGCGTATGTTTGAAAGCGGGCCATATTGCCAGAAAACCATAGGACAGCGAGCAGAACCGCCCAAACGACCGTGACACCAATAATATACAGGCTGAGCGGGAGGCGGGTGGAACCCCGGCGCCGCCAGAAGGCGAAGGCTGCAAGCAGCAGAAGGAGGGCGGCTGCAACAATGACATATCCTGTAAGGGTATTCACAACTCTTTAGTTCTCCTTTTTTATTGTGAGATTTAAAACGCGGCAGACCGTCTTAGCGATCATCCATTCTTCGTCAGTATGCATGACTCGCACGGCCACCCGGCTTTGATCGGTAGAAATCAAGGCCGCGCCGGCTGCGTTGTGTTCTTCTTCGAGTTCGATCCCAAGAAATCCCAGCCCATCGCAAACCCGGGCGCGTACTCTGGGTGCATTCTCTCCGATTCCGCCCGCAAACACCAGCGTGTCCAGACCACCCAGCGCCGCCGCATACGCGCCGATGTATTTCTTCACCTGGTAACAAAATAGAGACACCGCCTCGGCTGCCCGAACATCCGTCGTTTCGCGCCCGAGCAATTCTTGCATGTCAGAACTGGTTTCAGAAATGCCCAGTAAGCCGGACTGGAAATTAACCATTTCATTGAATTTTTTAGCGGTTATTTTTTCAGTGCGCCCAAGGTACCAGACCAGTCCGGGATCAAGATCGCCTGAGCGGGTGCTCATTGGTATGCCTCCGGTAGGTGTGAGGCCCATACTGGTATCGACCGACTTGCCTTCGTTGACCGCAGCCAGGCTGGCACCATTGCCGAGGTGCGCGAGAACCACCCGGCCGTGTGCTGCTTGTGGCCCGGCGATACGCGCCAGTTCTTCCATCAAAAATGCGTACGACAATCCATGAAACCCATACCGGCGTATACCCTGCGCCTCATAGCGTCTCGGTATGGGAAGCATTTGTGCAACGTGCGGCAGATCGTGGTGGAAGGCAGTATCGAAACACGCTACCTGCGCTAGATCGGGGAACCGCCGATAAAATGCTTCGGTCAGCAGAATCTCTTCCGGCAAGTGTTCGGGGTCAAATGGCTGGAGCTGGTGCAACTCTTTGACCATCGCTGGTGTGATGCGTTGGGGGTTGCTATATTTTGGCCCGCCATGCACCACGCGGTGGCCCACCGCAGTCAACTCTCCACGTTGGATGCGTCCCTCGATCCAATCCATCAACAACCCGACTGCTTCCGTATGGTTCGCCGCAGCCACGGAGCGGGTGAAATTTTCGGCCTTTTCCGGGCCCTTCACTGTAAATGTAGCTTGCTCTAATCCTATCCGTTCGATCCCACCCTCCAGGATCCGCCGGAGCGAGTCGCCGGCTTCGAACAGCGCAAATTTGATGCTCGACGAGCCGCCATTGACGGTCAGAATACGTGGGTTTGGTTGTTTCACCGTTGCCATAGGTTTCGAGTGGCCTCCAGGGGGACTGCAACGCCGGCGTATTGCGGGATGACTCGAGCGGTAAAGTTCTTGGCAGGACGTGTCGTTGTCGACTGTTTTGCTTGCTGCTTGGTTTGAAAAAAATCATCGACACGCTTTCGGAAAATTGGGTCTTTAGATAAGCGCGCGACCTGGTTCCGCGCGACTGACTGCAAGACAACCAAGCGATTGTGGGAGAGTTCCCACAGCGCCAGGTCCAACTGCTGCCAGACTTCGTCGGCGGCATGGTTCCACGACCAGCCTAAATCCAGGGCCAGCTCAACCAGGGCATCAAATGCATTAACTTCCATAGATGGGGAAGTGTGGTTGGGATGCCTGCGACGGGTTGCTTTATCCATAAAACTCCTTTCATTCTCTCCGGGACGGAATCTCATCTGGCTAGAGGGCTGCCGCTAGTGTAGCGCTGACAATGCTCTGCGCTTCCTCTTGGATGCTCTTTAGATGATCGCTGCCGCGTAAGCTTTCCGCATAGATCTTGTAGATATTCTCGGTCCCGGATGGACGCGCTGCGAACCATCCGTTTTTGGCCACCACCTTCAGTCCTCCGATCGGAGCGTTGTTGCCTGGTGCTGTGGTCAGGATGGCCTGGATCTTTTCACCAGCCAGGTCTTTGATTTTTACCTGCTCCGGTGAAAGCTTTGCCAGGATCGCTTTTTGATTCGGTGTGGCCGGTGCGTCGATCCGCTCGTAAACCGGCTCGCCAAACTCGTGCGTAAGTTCGCGGTAGAGCTCGCCGGGATCACGCCCCATCCGGGCAGTTATCTCAGCGGAGAGCAAAGCCAGGATGATGCCATCTTTGTCTGTCGTCCAGACGCTTCCGTTCAGCCGGGCAAAGGAGGCACCGGCGCTCTCCTCGCCGCCAAATCCCAGCGAGCCGTCCAGTAGACCATCCACAAACCACTTGAAACCTACTGGCACTTCGTAAAGTTTGCGGCCTAACTTTGCAGTAACACGGTCAATCAGCAGGCTGCTTACCAGTGTTTTACCGACTCCGGAGGTAGTGGGCCAATTCGGCCGGTTTTGAAAGAGATAGGAGATGACCACCGCAAGATAGGCGTTGGGTGGAAGCAACCCGGCCGAGCGCGTAACGATCCCGTGCCGGTCGTGGTCGGTGTCACAGGCAAAAGCGGTCGTGTATTGGTCCTTCAGGCCGATCAAGCGCTGCATTGCGTAGGGCGAAGATGGGTCCATGCGGATCTGGCCATCCCAATCCACGGTCATGAAACGGAACGTGGGATCGACCGCCTGGTTTACGACCGTCAGGTCCAATTTATGGTGTCCGGCGATCGGTCCCCAGTAATGCACGCCTGCGCCGCCGAGTGGATCGACACCCACACTGATCCTGGCCGCCCGGATGACCTCCATGTCGATCACGTTGGCGAGGTCGCTAACGTAGGTATTAAGGAAGTCGTACCGGTGCGTGGTGGAAGCATGCAGGGCTTTTTCATGCACGATCCTCTTCACACCCTCCAGCTTGCTCTCCAAAAATTCATTTGCTTTTGCTTCGATCCAGCCAGTGATGGAACCATCCGCCGGACCGCCGTTCGGCGGGTTGTATTTGAAGCCGCCGTCATGGGGCGGATTATGCGAGGGCGTAATCACGATGCCATCCGCGAGTCCGGTCTTGCGCCCGCGGTTATAAGTGAGGATGGCGAGGGAAATGGCCGGCGTCGGGGTATATTCATCCCCTTCTGCGAGCATCACTGCCACGTCATTCGCAGCCAGCACTTCCAGCGCGCTGGCCAGTGCCGGTACTGAGAGGGCATGCGTATCCATCCCGAGAAAGAGCGGGCCATCGGTTTTCTGCTTTATTCGATATAAGCAAATTGCCTGGCTGATGGCCAGGATGT
>JBEKCT010000188.1:0-6698 GCA_050014715.1 Anaerolineales bacterium
CCCACGCCGAAAGGCTTGGTCAGGTAATCATCCGCTCCGGCATCCAGGGCGGCAATCTTGTGCTCCTCCTGGTCACGCACGGAGACAACGATAATGGGGATCTGCGTCCACTCGCGCAGGCGCCGGGTCACTTCCATTCCGTCCATATCGGGCAGTCCCAGGTCCAGGACGATCACATCCGGCCGGCCGGATACCGCCATTGCCAGGGCTTCCTCTCCGCTGGCTGCTTCCAGCACGGTATATTGGCCGCTCAAGGAAGCGCTCAGGAAACGCCGGATGGCGCGCTCATCGTCCACCACCAGAATACGAATCAAAGTTCCAGTCATATCTCGGGGTTAATCCAGCCCATGTCAAGCGTACGGCAAAATCAACGGCAAGGGCTTCAAGAATGTGTCAAGATGGCAGTTTTCCGCTTCCTCCGGGAGATCTGCAACCAGAAGATAAAAAAACTCTGCCGCGGATCGAACGCTCTGCAGCAGATGGGTATTACACTGTCAGGCTGATTCACCGGGAAAGGATTCTAAATAGCTTGTCCTTTGAACTGGCTGACGTACAGGTGGTGGTAGAAACCTTTTTTCTCCAGCAGTTCATCGTGGGTGCCTTGTTCGACAATCTCGCCATTGTTGATGACCAGGACGTGGTCGGCATCCCGGATGGTGCTGAGGCGGTGGGCTATGACAAAACTGGTGCGCCCGGCCATCAGCCGCAGCAAGGCTTTCTGGATGCGGGCCTCGGTGCGGGTGTCCACGCTGCTGGTGGCCTCATCCAGTATCAGGATGGACGGGTCAGCCAGGATGGCACGCGCGATCGAGAGCAACTGCCGCTGTCCCTGGCTGAGATTACTGGCACGTTCCGAGAGCAGGGTTTCATAGCCACTCGGTAATTGGCGGATGAAATGGTCGGCGTCCGCCATTTTGGCCGCCGCGATCACCTCTTCATCAATGGCCTCCAGCCGGCCGAAGCGGATATTCTCCATCACAGAAGCTGAGAACAGGAAGGTATCCTGAAGAACCAGGCCGAGTTCATGCCGCAAGTCGTCTTTACGGACCTGCCGTATATCTTTTCCATCGATGGAAATCCTGCCAGAATTGATCTCATAGAAACGCGTCAGAAGGTTGATGATGGTGGTCTTGCCGGCCCCGGTTGGTCCGACCAGGGCAAAGATTTGTCCTGGCTTGGCTTCCAGGGTCATATTCTTGAGGATCGGAACACCTGGCTTGTATGCAAAATTGACGCTCTCGAAACGCACGTCGCCATGCACCGATTGCAGCGGGACCGCCTCCGGACCATCATCCACCTCGGAGGGGGTATCGATTACCTCGAAGACGCGTTCCGCCCCCGCCAGCGCAGCCTGGATGGAGTTATACAGGTTGGCCAGCTGGCGTAACGGGTTGGTAAAGTTCTGCCCGTAGCTGATGAAGGTGGCAATGAGACCCACGCTGACCAGGTTGCGCAGGGCCAGCCAGCCGCCCAGTCCGGCCAGGACAATCACAAAGAAATTGCCCAGTACCGTGGTCAGCGGCATCAACAGCAGGGCATACGAGTTGGCATAAACGCCTGCCTTGAAAACATCCTGGTTGCTGGCGCGGAAGGCATCGATCACCGTTTCATTCCGGCGGAATGCCCGTACCACTTTCTGCCCGCTGATCGATTCTTCCATGACCCCGTTCAACTCTCCTAGATGTTTCTGAAGTTCCTGGAAGCCTTTGCGGGTGTATCTGGCAACAAACTGGGTGAACCAGAACATGATCGGGACAACCAACAGGGAGGCCAGCGCCAGCCAGCGGTCCAGGACGAACATGGCAATCAGGATCCCGACCATGGTTAGGACGCTGGCTAGCAAGGAAGTCACATTCTGCGAGACAGCCTGGTTAACGGCGTCGATATCGTTGGTCAGCCGGCTCATCAACTCACCGGCCGGGTTGCGGTCGAAAAATGCAATCGGCAATGTTTGCAGGTGAGTGAACAGGTCCTTGCGCATTTGTTTCAGTGCCCGCTGGGAGATGCCAGCCATGACCCAGTTGGCAATAGCCTGGAACAGGTTGTTCAACAGGTAAACCGCCAGCATTAATAAGGCGATCTTGGCCAGTCCGGCAGCTTGCTTGGTGGTTATGAAGCGGTCAATCGCCTGACCCATCAAGTAAGGGCCGATCAGGCCCAGGACGGTATAGATGAGAACCAGACCCAAAACAATCAGCATGCCGGTTTTGAATGGCAGGAGAAAACGCAGCAGTCCTTTTACCGCCCGCAGCGGGTCTTTCGCCTTTTCAATTTTACCGGGATCGGCAGGTCGCCGGGCCGTCATCATAGAGCGGATATTGCTGGTTGAAGAACCGGATTGGAAGCTCATTTGACCACAATCCCTTCCAGCACCTTTCCCGGTTCTTCCGCATGGAATCCATTCCCGTTGCCCAGTTGCGATTCATAGATCTCCTGGTAGATGGGGCTGGTAGCCAGGAGTTCTTTATGGGTGCCCTGGGCAACGACCTTGCCTTTATCGATAACGATGATCTTGTCAGCATTCAGGACTGTGCTGATGCGCTGGGCTACCACGAAACTGGTGTGAGAGCGCATATTCTTTTCAAGGGCATCCTGGATTTTTATTTCGGTCTCCACATCCACCGAACTGGTGCTGTCGTCCAGGATCAGAATCTTGGGCTGCATCAGCAGCGCCCGGGCTATGGCAATGCGTTGTTTTTGGCCGCCGGAGAAATTGGTGCCGCGCGCCTCGACGTGGCTGTCGTAACCCTGGTCCAGGTGCATGATAAAGTCATGCGCCTGGGCAGCTTTGGCGGCCGCCACCACTTCCTCATCACTGGCCTGGGGACGGCCATAACGGATGTTATCGCGCACGGTACCTGAGAACAGGATGGTCTCCTGGGGCACGGTCGCAACCTGCGCGAGCAGGCTGTCCTGGCTGATTTGCCGGACATCCATCCCATCCACCAGCACCCGCCCGGCTGAGACATCGTAGAAACGCGGGATCAGGTCGATCAAGCTTGATTTACCCGAACCGGTTGCACCCAGGATGGCGACAGTTTGCCCGGGTTCTGCGGTTAGGTTGACTGCTTCCAGTACGGGTTCGTCTCCATTGCCGTTATAGTGAAAGTTAACGTTTTCGAACACAACCTTTCCGGAAGTGTGCTCGGGTAAAGCCAATGCTTCAGGACCATCCTGGATTTCGGGGACAGTGTTGAAAATCTCATTGACGCGCCTGGCCGAAGCCAGCCCGTTAGCCCAGTTATTGGACAGGTTGGCCATCATGGTAAGCGGCGTCATGGTGGTGAGCAGGTAGTTGGTAAATGCCACGATCGCACCGATGGTTAGGGTGCCGTAAATGGACTGAAAGCCGCCAGCCCAAATGACGATGACCATGCCGATGTTTATGCAGACCGTCAAGGCCGGGGACATGCTGGACATGAACTCCATCACCCGGACTGACTCATCCGTGTAATTCTTGTTGGCCAATTCGAAGCGCTGCCCTTCAAAATTTGCGCGCACGAATGCCTTGACCAGGCGTACTCCGGCAACGTTTTCCTGCAGAACGGAGTTTAGCCGGTCCAGTTTTTGCTGCACGATCCTGAAGAGCGGCTCCATCTTGGTTGTGAAAAAAACGAGAATGGCAGAAGTGACCAGCAGCAGCGGAAGCATGGTCAATGCCAGGCTGGGGCTGGTATCAACCATCAAGATCAGGCTGCCTATCATCAGCAACGGGGAGCGCGTTCCAATGCGCAGCGTCATCTGGGTAAGAGTCTTCAAGGCAGCCACATCGCTGGTCAGGCGCACCATTAACTGGCCGGTATTCTGGCGGTCGAGGTTGCCGAATGAAAAGGTCTGGATTTTGAGGAAAAGGGCATCCCGCAAGTCGCGCGCCACGCTTTCCCCGACCTGCACTGACAGGATGCTGTTGGCAACCGCAATCACGGTACTCAAGACCGAGAGACCGAGCATTATCAATGAGGTCTGGATGACAACCGTCTGGTTCTGTTTTTCGATGCCCTGGTTGATGATGCGCTCGATCAGGAGCGGAATGGACAGATCCATGAATACCAGCGAGGACAACAAAATCAGAGCGACTGTCGCACGCCTCCAGTAAGGTTTAACGAAAGGAAGTAGTCTTTTTATTTCGGAAAACATGCTGGTATCACCTGTAAAATATTATTCTGCCGGCCCGGCAAATGTGTTATTGAGAATTTCCATGGCGCATGTGATTGTTTTCAGATCCCGTTCGGTCAGAGAGGCCATCCGGTTCTTCATCCAGCCCCGGTTCTTTTCCCAGATGGTATCCAGTAAGGAGTTGCCTGATTCGGTTAATTCAAGGGGGATGTTGCGCCGGTCCAGGGCATTTTGCCGCCGGCAGATCAGACCGCGCTCCACCAGGATATCGACCGCCTGGCTGATCGCAGAACGGCTGATCTGCTTCACCTCTGCCAGCTCGCTGACAGAGGTGAAGCCTTTGCGAATGTGCCGCAGGATATGGAACTGCTCGACGCTGATGTCGTAATGTTCCAAAGCGATGGCGCGAACATTCCCTTTGACCCGATTCCAGACGGGTGGAATCGTGCTCCAGAACGCCTCGATGGCGGCCGGTAGCAACCGTTCAGTTGCATTATCAGTTACCAGCATATTTGCCTCTATATTTAGTTTAATGACTAAATAGTTTCGCTACTTAACTAGTATAATTTCCCCGCACTAATCTGTCAATACCTCCGGACAATTTAAGTATTGAATGTCACGCTTGCAGCGTGACCTGTATCTTACAACACTGAAGGAAAAACCTGCTTTTCTGGTTACATTTCAGATTTCGAAGTTTGGCCATCCGGTACGGGTAATTGAATGATAATCGTCGTTCCATCATCCGGTTTGCTCTCGGCCCAGATGCGCCCGTTATGCTTTTCGACAATCGATTTCGCGATGGCAAGTCCCAAACCCGAACCAGCCGCATTGCGCTGGCGGGAAGGATCCGATCGGTAGAAACGTTCAAAGACAAGTTGCAGTTCATTTTCAGCAATTCCAGGACCACTGTCCTGCACCCTGATCTCCAAACATTCACCGAGGCGCTTGGCCGAAATGCAGATGTTCCCACCCTCGGGTGTATAAAGAAGGGCATTATCCACCAGGTTGCTTACAACTTGAACCATCCGTCCCGGGTCTGCGGAGATATCAGGCAAATCCGGGTCCATTTGAAGTTCGATGGCAATGTTCTTGCGCGCAGCGTTCTGCTTATGCATGGCCTGAACCTTTTCCATCAACCGGGCCGGGGAAACAGGTTGAAATTCAATCGGGAGCTCGCCAGCATCAGCCCGGGAAAGAGTGCGCAAATCTTCGATCAGGCCGTCTAGTCGTTCGACCTCTTCACGGATGATCTCAAAAGATTCGAGCGAGGGTGCCAGGACACCATCATGGACGGCTTCGGCATGACCCATGATGACGCTGACCGGTGTACGTAATTCGTGGGCAATATCGGCGGTCATCTGCCGGCGTAATTCCGTCGAGCGCACCAAAGCGGAATTCATCCGGTTGAAGGAAGCCGCCAATTCTCCCAACTCATCACGGCTGCGGACAGGCACTTCCTGCTTCAACTGCCCGGCCGAAACCGCATGAGTGGCAGCGGTTAATTCACGAATGGGTCGTGTCAGGGTGCGCGAAAGCAGGAAGGCCAGCAGCAATCCCACTGCAATGACGCCTATCGCGCTGAGCGTAATTACCTGCATCACGTGATTCAGAAAATCTGTCTCTGCCGGATTCACGTTAATGCTTGGCTGCCTGGTAACCATGGTCCCAACGATTATTCCATTTACTTTAATTGGGTTGCCACTTTGGATGACCGATTGTGGCAGCAGGTCCCCAACATTATCGCCGATCCCGGCAAGTACTACATGGTTGCTTCCATCCACCAGGGAAAAGAACCGTCCGGCTCCAGAAAACAAACGCGGTGGCGCAGCCTGGCCTGGAGCCTGCAGGGCGGCATCCACACCGTTCCAGGTGCCGTTCTTGCTATAGTAATTTGTCAATTCAGTAATAAGGGCATTCCGGTTTTGCGTAAATAAATAGCTCCTGAATTCCCTCTCGGTTAACCAACGGGCAGATAACACGATCAGCAAGACACTAAGCATGCTGATGGCTAAAAATGCAAGCAACAATTTTACAGTGATCGAACGCATTATTATTGCCTGACGAAGCGATAGCCCACGCCATAGACCGTTTCGATGTAGTGCGGAGCGCTGGGCACCTGCTCGATCTTGGCGCGCAGATTCTTGACGTGCAGATCGATGGCGCGTTCGTAGCCTTCGAACCGGACACCCTGCAAGAGGTCAAGCAGATCGAGCCGGGAGTAGACATGCAGGTCAAATTCGGAAGGGGTCAGATCAACATACCGGTCGGCCACCTGCACCGAGTGGGCGCTTCGATCCAGGACGATATCGGCGGCGTGCAGCACCTTTCCGACCGGTTCATTTTTACCCGTACGCCGCAGCACCGCCTTCACGCGCGCCATTAATTCACGCGGCCGGAACGGTTTGGTCAGGTAATCATCCGCGCCCGCTTCCAGCCCGACCACTTTTTCGTCACTGTCCACCCGGGCGGTCAGCAGGATGATGGGGGTATCATGGTCCGCCCGAAAGCGACGCATAAATTCATACCCATCCATTTCAGGCATCATCAGGTCGAGGATGATCAGGTCGGGTTCCTGGCGTTCT
>JBEKCT010000189.1:0-6262 GCA_050014715.1 Anaerolineales bacterium
ATTTGGTTCATCACGTACGGTTTAAATACAGGAGCGGCAGGTTTCCTTTTCATGCCCCTATTGAATCACGGTTCTTTAAAAAAGTGAAGGGCTGTCCAGCACTTTTTGGACAGCCCCTCTTTCTTGATAGCTATTTAGGGCGTCGGCGCAGGCGTGGGTGCTTTGGCAGCCTCCGCGGCGGTTTGGGGCATGCCGGCCATGATCCAACGGGTCATCATATCTATATACTGCTGATCGAGCAGCTTGGTCGGCGGCATCTGGCGGATGGTCTGACCGGTCTTGGGGTCGAGTCCGGTGTGCCCGGTGATCAGCCGAAGCAGCAGGCTCTGTGAATCGCCAGCTGCCATGATGGGCGCGTTATCGCCGGAGGTCAGCATATCCGTATAAGAGGTCATCAGGTAGTTATTGTTCTCTTTACCGGCCGAGTGGCAGGAAACACAATAGTGGGTGACGAGCGGACCAATGTGGACATCATACGAAGGAACCTCCCCCGGTTTGAGCGCCGGGATGCCGGTTCCCAGGGTTGTCCCAGGCGGGAGAACGGAGCGGTTGTCCCAGGAATAGCGCATGAAGGTGGCGATCTCCCCGATCTCGGTGGGGGAAAGTGAGCCTCCATAGGGCTGCCCGAAAGGCGTCATGCCTGATTCCGGGCGGCCGTAGCTGATAATATCGGCAAGAGCGGTATCATCGAGGGTGTACATCACATCACTGCTGTTGATGGCAATGATCTGTTTGCCTTCCAGGCCCGTCACCCCGCTTATCTGGGTTACCTTGCCGTCCGGGCCGTGACATTCGGCGCAGTTGAGCGAATACAGGTCCTGGCCGAGTGCGATCTGCTGGGGGATCGTCCCGGCTGCGCTGAGTGGCTCCTGGGGCGGCGTGGTGACCGCGGCCAGCACGGTCAGCCCGACGATTCCGACCACTACCACGCCCATGACCGCAAGGGCAAGTTTACGGGTCGAGTAATACCGTTTATGGTTACGGTCGAGGATGGGCAGGAGCAGGAGCACCAGGATGGCTATGCCGGGGATGACGGTCGTGCCGAGCCATTCCAGGTTGCCGGGGAAATACTTGAGCATCTGGAACAGGAACAGGAAATACCATTCCGGGCGCGGGATGTAGGCGGTGTCATTCGGGTTGGCCTTGGGTTCGGTGGGGACGCCCAGGAAACTGGCCAACAGGATCAGGACAATAAAGATCGCCAGCGAGATCAGCAGGTCCTTGTAGATGCTGTCCGGCCAAAAGCGCTCGCCTTTTTGCAGGGCCAGCTTGTATTTTTCCAGGATGGATTTTTTGTTTTCTTCTTTCATCGCGGCGCTCCTTTAATCCTGCTTGTCCGGGAACTGGGATTCGCCGTGCTTGATGATCAGGTACAGGTGGACGCCGATCAGACCGGCCAGGAGAGCCGGGAACATCCAGATATGGGCGGCGAAGAAGCGGCTGAGGGTGAGCGCACTTAATTCCGACCCGCCGCGCAGGGCTTTTTCAATGATCGGGCCGACCCAGGGCACCGTCCCGGCGATGGATGTGCCAACAGTGGTCGCCCAATAGGCTTTCTGGTCCCAGGGCAGCAGATAGCCGGTGAAGCCCATACCCAGGGTCAGGATAAGCAGGCCGACGCCGACCATCCAGGTCAGTTCGCGCGGGTACTTGTAGGAAGCGGTCACGAAAACCCTGACCATGTGGATGAAAACGACCAGCACCATCAGGGTGGCACCCCAGTGGTGGATACCGCGGATCAACCAGCCAAAGGGCACGCCGGTCATGATGTACTGAATGCTATCGTAGGCATGGTCAGGCGAGGGCGTGTAATAGACGGTCAGGAAGATGCCGGTAATGGCCTGCATCACGAACAGGAACAGGCTGGCACTGCCGAGCGTATTCCACCAATTTCCCCTGGGTTCGGGGCGGTCCAGGATAGCTTTATACAGTTCGGTGAGACCCAGGCGTTCATCCAGCCAGTTAAAGAGTTTTTTAGCCATGTCAGCTTTCCAGTAAGTGAATGGAGAGAATGTCACCCGAGACCTTCGTCACATACTTGTCGAGCGGGCGCGGCGGTGGCCCGGAAACAACCTTACCGTCAATGCTGAAATGTCCATCGTGGCAGGGGCAAATGTATTCCTGTTTATCCGCCTGCCAGTTCACACGGCATCCCAGGTGTGTGCAGACATTGGAAAAGGCCACCACTTCGGTCTGCGACTTGCGGTACACGAAAACGCCATAACTATTGACTGTCTGTTCCCAGCCATTGGCTATGGTACGCGTAAATGTTGCTAAAGTGGGTTTGCCGACCTCGAAGCTGTCCAATTTCCCGAGAGGAATCCAGGTATCGGTTGTGGAGGATTTAAGCGCCGGCGCGATCAGATAGTCGAGCGCCGGCAGACCTATGACGACCGTTATGAAGGAACCCACGGCCGCGGTGATCCATGTGATGAAACCCCTCCGGCTGAGATGATCGGAACCTGCCATGCGAACCTCCCGAGTGGTACAAAAAATTTTGTCTCAAACCATCAGGCACACCCGTTGGATTGAGATGTTCCTAAAAGACGTCATGAACCTTTATAATGGGTCATTATAAAGGATGATACAGGCATCCCTATAAGGAAGTCTGGAATGAATAATCCATGAGCATTGTCACTATTCCTGACTGATTTACGGATGGGATAATAGGGCATATTCAACAAGCACAAGAATTCATTTAAAAATCAATCGGCAAAGCAGCGACTACACGGTCCTGCGATCTGTGCAGGAAAGTCGCTACTATGTTATTAAGGAGGCGTGGATGGGCTTGAAAAGGGATGTCAGCCTGAAAGATGCCCTGCGGTACCAGGGCAAAGGTCCGATGCTGACTTATATCCTGCACCGCATCGGAGGCCTGGGGATGGTCATCTTCGTGGGGTTGCATGTCCTGGCCTCATTCATGGGTGGACGGTTTGGGACTTTCATCAATCCTATTTATGAAAGCTGGGGTTTCCAGGTCGTCATTTTCTTCTGTGTGCTCTTCCATGTCATCAACGGGCTGCGTATCGTCATCCTGGACCTGTGGCCGAAGCTGATCGAATACCAGCGCGAAGCCATCTGGTTGGAGTGGATGATCTTCCTGCCGATCTATGGCATGGCAGTGTATGTCATTGTAAGCACGGCGTTGGGAGTATGATATGGTAGCCAAACACAGGACCCTTTCCCTCACCAAGCGAGGTTTTGATCTCGAAATTTTCATGTGGCTCTATACCCGGCTATCGGCGCTGGCAATGTACCTGTGCGCCTTCATCGGTTTGGTTGGAGCGCTGATCATGGGAGCGCGCGCTCAGGTTAATTTTGCGGATCTGCTGCGCTGGTCGTTCATGCCCGACTCGAACCACGTGCTGATGAATACTACCATCAACAACATTTCAAATACGGCGGCCTGGGCAAGCGTATTCTGGAAAATCATGGGCAGCATTTTCGTAGGCTTTGCCACCTCGCATGGACTGCACGGCTTATTAAGCGTGGAGGAAGATTACCTCAAGAATCCCGTGGTGCGTAAAGTCCTGCGATACCTGGTGCTGGCGCTCACCTTCGTCGGGATCGCCATAGCCATAACCGTTATTTGGACACGCTAGGAGCCGCGGCATGATAACGCATCAATTCGAAGTACTGGTGGTGGGGGCAGGCGGGGCGGGTCTCATGGCCGGCCTGTACGCTTCCCGGACCGCCAAAACAGCCATCATCACCAAGCTCTACCCCACTCGCTCCCACACCGGCACTGCCCAGGGCGGCATCGGTGCAGCACTCGGAAGCCAGGAAGAAGACCATCCCGAGTGGCACACCTACGATACCGTCAAAGGCTCGGATTACCTGGGTGACCAGGATGCGATCGAGTTCATGTGCAATGAAGCCGTGCCGGCCGTCTACGAACTGGAACACATGGGCCTGCCTTTCGACAGGACGCCGGATGGCAAGATCTCCCAGCGCCCTTTTGGCGGGCATACCAATAACGTGACCGGCAAACCTGTCCGGCGCGCCTGTCACGCGGCCGACCGCACCGGTCACATGATCCTGCAGACGCTCTACCAGCAGTGCATGAAGAACAACGTGACCTTTTTCGACGAATTCCAGGCGGTTGACCTTCTCATGGTAAACGGGGCAGCCGCTGGCGTGGTTGCGATCGAGCTGGCCAGCGGTGAGATGCATGTCTTCCATGCCAAGGCGGTCATCTTCGCAACCGGCGGACATGGTCGTATCTGGGAAATTACCTCCAACGCGTATGCCTTCACCGGCGATGGCCCGTCCATCGTGATGCGGCGCGGCCTGCCCCTGGAAGATATGGAATTCTTCCAATTTCATCCCACCGGCATTTACAAGCTGGGCATCCTTATTACTGAGGGGGTGCGCGGGGAGGGCGGAATCCTGATCAATGGCAAGGGCGAACGCTTCATGGAAAAGTATGCCCCCAAAGTGAAAGACCTGGCCTCGCGGGATGTGGTCAGCCGGGCCATCTATATGGAAATCCGGGACGGCAATGGCGTGAATGGGCAGAACTACGTCTACTTGGATGTGCGCCCGGAGAGTGTCAACCGCTATGCTGCTCTGGATGGCCGTAAGAACCTGGATGGCAGCCCCTTGCATTTAACCGGTGAAGACATCCTGGCGAAATTGCCGGATATCGTGGATTTCTGCCGCGTCTACTTGGGGGTTGACCCGGTCACACAGCTGATGCCGATCCAACCCACGGCGCATTATGCCATGGGCGGCATACCCACCAACATGTTCGGCGAGGCCCTCTCAGACGTTAGTAATACGGTCGTACCCGGGCTGTATGCAGCCGGAGAATGCGCGTGTGTCTCGATCCACGGAGCCAATCGGCTGGGAACCAATTCCCTGCTCGACCTGGTCGTTTTTGGCAAACACGCCGGGCTGCGGGCGGCGGAATTCGCCAAAAGAGCCGACTTCCAGCCCCTGCCGGATGATCCAACTGGATTCGCCCGGGCGCAGTTCGAACGCATCCGCCAGGCAGATGGCAAGGAGAATGCCTTCGACATCTCCACAACGATGAAGAAGGTGATGTTTGACGATATGGGGATTTTCCGCAGCGCCAAGGGGATGGAGAACGCCCTCAAGGTGGTGCGCGAACTCAAGCAGCGCTACCAACACGTGTCAGTGACCGATACCGGCAAGATCTTTAATATGGAAATGATGAACGTCTGGGAGCTGGGCAACCTGCTTGACCTGGCCGAACTCACAACGGTATCGGCGATTGCCCGCACCGAGAGCCGGGGCGGCCATACGCGCGAGGATTATCCTGAGCGGGATGACAAGAATTGGTTGAAGCATACGCTGGCCTGGGTGCAGGCGGATGGCAGCATCGATCTAAAGTACAAACCGGTGGTGATTACCCGCTTCGAGCCAAAAGTGCGGACGTACTAGGAGAAATAAATGGAAGTCACTCTTAAAATCTTCCGCTACAATCCGGAAAAAGACAAGAAACCCTCTTATAAAACTTACAAGCTGGAGGGGCTGGAGACCGACCGCGTCCTGGACCTGCTCGAAAAGGTCAAAGGTTACCAGGATGGGACGCTCTCTTTTCGCCGATCGTGTGCGCACGGCATATGCGGATCGGACGCAATGCGGATCAACGGGATGAACCGCCTGGCATGCAAGACACTGGTGCGCGATGTAGGCGTGAAGATCACGGTCGAGCCCATTCTGGGGCTGTCCGTAATTAAAGACCTGATCGTGGATATGAATCCTTTTTTTGCGCACTACCGCTCGGTCAAACCATGGCTGATCAATGATGATCCGGAGCCGGAAAAGGAACGTTACCAGAGCCCGGAGGCGCGCCTGCGCTTCGACGATACCACCAAATGCATCCTATGCGCCTGCTGTACCACCTCATGCCCATCCTTCTGGGGCAGTGATGACTATATTGGCCCGGCTGCCATCGTGGCTGCCCATCGTTTCATTTTTGATGACCGCGACCAGGCGGCTGCAGAACGTCTGAAGATCATGAACGAGATCACAGGCATCCATCGCTGCCATACCGTTTTCAACTGCACCATGGCCTGTCCGCGCGAAATACAGATAACGAAAGCCATCGGTGAGGTCAAGGCTGCCATCAGTACCGGCATCCTGGATTAAGTCAGAATAGTCTCCGACAATCGGAGGCTGTCTAGAAACAAACATCAGATAGCCCGAAAATGAGTAATAAGAATGAAAAAGTAGGATGACAAAAAGAAGCTGGTGGCTAGATGGCCGCCAGCTTCTTCATATTATGGGCAATGCT
>JBEKCT010000190.1:0-6249 GCA_050014715.1 Anaerolineales bacterium
CCAGTCCGACTAATTATCGAGCTCGGTGCACCATTGAGAAAACGACCTGTGTGCCAGTCGGTCGCTGCCCGTTATAGCACATTTTCATGCTTGGCAGTGTAGCCATACATGACGACTAATTACCCAATCACCTCACTACCCATTTCTCCTTCCCCCCGCTTTAAAAATTAGCCTTTCATTAGAATTTGACCGCAAATTCCTCTAAAACTGCTATACTTCGTGTCATTCATTTTCAATTAGGGAGAGTCGCCATGCCAAGATCCCGGATCATTATTTTTGTCTTCATGCTGGTGCTTCTGACCTGCCTGACTATGCCAGCCGCGGCCCAGTCCGGTATCCAGGTCGTCAACAACGCGGCCAACCTGACTTTTCCGGATAGCATTGTCTTTAACGCCGGGTTCCAGGGCGGTTCTGATATCACTTCCGTCGTGCTCGAATATGGCGTGAACCAGTTGACCTGTGGAACGGTGGATGCCAAAGCTTTCCCACAACTTACACCTGGAACGGATGTGAAGGTAACCTGGACCTGGCAGATGCTCGAATCCGGCTCGCTCGCGCCCGGTACCACTGTCTGGTGGCATTGGCAGGTGACCGATTCTACCGGGGCGCAGTTCAACAGCCCCACCAAAACTGTCATGTGGCTTGATTCTGTCCACTTCTGGCAGGTCATCACCGGCGGGAGCATCAACCTGCACTACTATAATGGCGATGCTTCCTTTGGCCAGCAGTTGCACGATGCCGCCGCGCAGGCGCTCGTGCGGCTTTCACAAGACGTTGGCGTGACCACGGACAGCCCGGTGGATATCTATATATATGCCAGCCAGAACGATCTGCTGGAGGCAGTCCATTATGACCCATCCTGGGCTGATGGACAGGCGTTTCCCGAAAATAATATTGTCATCATCGACGTTCCGCCTGATCAATTAGACGAAGGCAAGAGCACCGAAGCCCACGAATTGACGCATGTACTGGTCGGCCATTTAACATTCTCGTGCCTGGGGGTCATACCGCAATGGCTGAATGAAGGGCTGGCCGTCTATGGTCAGGGCGGACGTTCGGATTTTCAGGCTGCTCTGGCGCAGGCGGTTGCCGACAATACGCTCACTTCACTTCGTTCGCTTAGCGGTAATTTTCCGGATACTAGTCTGGTCACTCTAGCGTATGGTGAGTCATATAGCGTGGTCGATTTCATGATCAAAACCTACGGCCGGGACAAAATGACCTCCCTGCTGCTCGATCTGAAGAATGGCCAGACGATCGACCAGGCCCTGCAGGCGGTTTATGATTTCGACACGAACGGGTTGGAAACCGCCTGGCGCAGCTCGATTGGCGCAAAACCACTGGCTTCTGCATCATCGCAGCCAACCCCGTCACCCACGCCGACAATTATTCCGACCTATGTACCTATCAGTGCCGCACCGCTGGCCGTGTCGGAATTGATTACTCCGCACCCCACCCAGGCGAATGGTGCTCAAGCTCCGACCACCGTGACGCAGGGCCCGATTCCAACGCCTGGCGCGCCGTCCGGGGCGCCTGCAAAGACTGCCAACCCCCTTGGCCTCGCCATGGGTGGTATTACGCCGGTGCTCGAGCTAGGCTTGGCCTGCCTGGTCATCCTGGTGCTGCTGGCCGGCTTGATAATTTACCTGGTCGTCCGCAGCCAGAACAGGAGCCGAAAATGAAACCGACCCGCAAGTTACTGGCCTTCTTGCCCGTCATGCTGGTGATCATGCTCGCCTGCCAGCTTTCAGGTACTTCCATTCCTGCTGCATTGAATGGCTCCTCGAATGGCTCCACAGCCGCCTCGGGCACGCAACCGTTTACCTATGTCAGCCAGGAAGACGGTGTAACTGTTCATTACCCCGCTGGCTGGACCACCCAGCCCCCTGCACAGGGTGACCAGTTCCTGGTCGCCTTCGTCAGCCCAGACCAGAGTGTTCAATCCGAATTATTTGTTTCCCCGCTCCAGCCGGGCGATACTGCCGAATCGGTAACCGTCCAGATGGCGGGCAGTGCCCTGCAGGGGCTGACCAATATCACTACCGTGAGCGACGCCGCCCTGGCGCGCAGCGATTCTGCCACCGGCTGGAGCCGGGTGGTGACAGCCACGAGTAACGGCAACGAGCTGAAGATCAACCTTACCACGCTCATCTATGGGCCCCGCGAATATTCCCTGCTGACCTTCGGGCCGGTATCCGGCTACGATGCCAACAGCCAGGCTATCACCGCCCTAGCGGCCGATATGAGTTTCCAGGCGATCCTCGTCAATGGGGTCAACCGCTACCAGGCGCTTTTCCTGGCCGGTGGCGAAAGTACCAATCCGAGGGATTATGACCCTGCTACCGAACATGATTCCGGTGATAAACGCATCTACAGCGGACTGGTCTCCCTGGATGCCAACCTGCATCTGGTGGCGGACATGGCTGGATCCTGGGATATCTCGGCCGATGGCACGGTGTACACCTTCCACCTGCGGACGAATGCAAAGTTCCAGGACGGCCGGCCGGTGGTGGCTCAGGATGTCATCTATTCCTGGGAACGCGCCGCGGCCCCGGCCACCCAGTCTGATACTGTCCTGACTTACCTGGGGGATATTGTCGGGGTGGCGGATATGCACAGCGATAAAGCTCAGCATATCTCCGGTTTGAAAGCGCTCGATGACCATACCCTGCAGGTCACGATAGATGCAGCCAAACCGTACTTCCTGTTCAAATTGACCATGCCGGTCGCGTTTGTGCTGGACCAGAAGAACGTCCAATCTGGCCCGAATTGGTACCGCACACCCAACGGCACCGGGCCCTATAAGCTGGTGCGCTGGGACAGTTTCAAGTTGATGGTCTACGATGCCAATCCGTATTATTACCTGGGTGTGCCTTCCATCCCGCAAATCGTTGTGGAGTTGTATACCGGTACGGGCTTGGATCTGTACGAATCGGGGGAGATCGACATGACCGGAGTTGGACCTACGGATGTGCCTCGTGTGCTCGACCCGGCTGACCCGTTGCATGGGGATCTGGTCAGCGGCGTGAGCCTGTGTACCAATTATGTGCTCTTCGATGTGACTAAGCCGCCTTTTGATGATGTCAAGGTGCGCCAGGCGTTCAGCATGGCTTTCGACCGGCAAAAGTTCATCGATGTGGTCGACAACGGAGTCGGAATTCCGGCAGTTGGTCTCTACCCGCCCTCCCTGCCCGGTTTTAACCCGAACCTCAAGGGCTTGCCTTACGATCCCCAGCAGGCTCGGCAGTTGCTGGCGCAGTCCAAATATGGAGGCCCGCAGGGACTGCCCCCCATCGTCTTTACTTCAGAGGGAATTGGTAATACTGCCGGACCGGATGTGTCAGCCATGGTGCAAATGTGGGAGCAGAATCTGGGCGTCAAGATCACCATCGAGAATCTCGACCCCGATAAATATCTTGACCTGCTCTACTCCGGTCAGCACGGACAGATATTTTCAAGCGGTTGGTGCGCCGATTACCCCGATCCCGAGAACTTCGCCGATGTTCTGTTCCATACCGGCGCGCAGCAAAATATCGGCAATTACAGTAACCCGGCCCTGGATGCGATTCTTGATCAGGCGCGTATCGAGCAGGATGTCAGCAAGCGTATGCAGCTATACCAGCAGGCCGAGCAGATCATTGTCCAGGATGCCCCGGCGATGTTCATCTCAAACGACGTTACCTACACACTGGTAAAACCGTACGTGAAGGGTTTTGTGCTGACGCCGATCGACATTCCGATCGAGCGCTACCTCTGGTTGCAGCATTAAATTAAGCGGGGGCGGGATGTACTCCCGCCCCCAATATTCATAATACAATTAATAGTAACGTCTTAAGTCGTTACTATTAATTAAGGTCGCGCTTCGGCCAGGAATTCAACCTGCGCAATTTCCGGCCCTATGCTGGAGACCGGAAAATCGAAAGCGACGGGAGCACTGGCGGTCAGCGCCGCCGCCGATTCCCAGCGTCGCACCCCCACCACATTCCCAGCCGAATCATAAATGCTCGCCAGCACCCACACCGTATTCGCCGTGCCCGTGCCAGGGAGCCTGACCCGGCCGGAAACCTCCGCCGAACGTCCGTCTGCATCCACGCTGACCAGTGTGTTTTCCAGGCTCACCGGCAGGTAACGCGTATCGCCAGGCAGCAGACGGATGGCCGTCAGCACCTGGACGCGTAGCCCAGGTACACCCTGCACCGGTACGGTTTCTTGTACAGTACCGGTGAAATGGGCTGCCAGGGGCATCCTGCCGCCTGCTGGAATAATATCCAATAATCCGTAAACCACCTGGCTGGCAATTTGCTGCCCGCCGGAATCCAGCAAGGCAAACTGCGCCGAGATATCTTCCAACATTTCTGCGTAATTATTTTGCATCAGGGCGAAGCACCATAGGCCGCCGCTCGTTTCAAGCCAGCAGCGCGCTTGCAGCACTGACAGCGCCGCAGCTGTGGGGGTTGGTTCGCCCGGCGCCTGGCCTCCAGTGGGAATGACCAGTTTCGTACCGACCGAAAGCGCCGTGGCGGAAACTCCCGGATTGGCTGCTTGCAATGCCTGCACGCTGACGCCGGTGTGCTGAGCGATGCTGATAAAGGTATCACCCGCCACGACGGTATACGTGGACGTCGTCGGGGTGGGCAGGCTGATCTGCGGTAGCGGTGGGATGACGGTGGGCGTCCGGGTGGGGATACCTGCTAGGTACGGCACCGCAGTTCCCAGGGTCGGGGTGGCTGCGGCCTTTGGCTGGCAGGCAGCCAGGCCGACCAGAAGAAACAGATATGCCAGGGTTCTTCGCATGGGTAAATTATACCCGTTCCACTTGCCCCATCCCCCAGGCTGTGCTAAACTCAATTCATGGCTGATGATGAGGAATACTTCTCTTCCGAGTCCGGGGGAAACACCATGCTGCGGCAGGCCATCGAGGCGGTCCGCACAGGCGATCGGGCTCGCGCCCGCGATTTGCTGACCCGCCTGCTCAAAGTCGATCAAAAAAATGTCGAATATTGGGTATGGCTCAGCACGGTTGTGGAAACCTCCAAAGAACGCCTGTATTGTTTGCAGACCGCCATCCAATTGGATCCACAAAATGCCGCCGCCAAACGTGGCCTGATTCTGTTTGGAGCACTCCCACCTGACGACTCGGTACCGCCCTTCCCGGTAAACCGGCCGCGCCGCTGGGAGCAGCAGATGGCTGATTCCCGCCAAGCGCAGGAGAAGCTGGTCGGCTGGGAAAACCCTCTGACACGTGTCTTTATCATCCTGGGAATCGCAGTGGTTGTGATTGGCTTGGTATTTGGCGGCAGCCTCTTGTTGCAGAAAAAGGCCAGCACCGAGTTTCCGATCCTTCCCACCCCTCGTTTCACAGAGACCAGTTCGCCCACCCCAACCGATACCGTTCCTCCCAACCTGCGCTCCGCCACGCCTACATTTCTGGGCCAAACGCCGCTCTGGAGTTTCCTGGATAAAACCTATACTCCTACACCGCTTTACGTGATTACCGTGCATCCAGTCACCAGTAATAGCGCCTTTACGGCAGGCCTGCGCTTCCTGGCCGCAAAGGACTACAAGAATTCATTGGCCCTGTTCCAGCAGGTGGAGACCCTCGAGCCGTCTGCACCGGATGTTTATTATTATATCGGCGAGATCGATCGCGCCCAGGGTAATTTCCGGGCAGCCCTGGATCAATATCAAATAGCCATTAACAAGGATGCCAATTTTGCCCCCGCCTTCCTGGGGCGTGCCCTGGCTAACCTGGCTCTGAACCCAAAAGCAAACGTATCCAACGATTTGAATGGAGCCATCAGTATGGACCCGCATTATACTGATGCATACATCCAACGCGGCAAGTATCTGCTGCCCAGCGATCCAGGCGCGGCGGAAGAAGATTTTAGAGCCGCAGTCGAAAACTCACCCGATTCTGCCCTGGCCTACCTCTATCTGGCGGATGCGCAAATGGCCCTGGGTGAATACGATGTTGGTCTTGCATCCGCACAGCGCGCCAACCAGATTGACCTGACCCTCGTTCCGGTCT
Source organism: Anaerolineales bacterium (assembly GCA_050014715.1). GTDB lineage: Bacteria > Chloroflexota > Anaerolineae > Anaerolineales > Villigracilaceae > UBA877. The sequence continues at coordinate 6,029 of JBEKCT010000190.1, forward strand.
ACCTGGCCTTGGCACGCGGATATATCGCCACCGGTCAGAGCAGCCAGGCGGTCAGTGTCCTGCAGACATATACGATCTATGCGCCCAACGATACCAGTGCATATCTTGTGCTTGGGGAAGCCTACAACGCAGCCGGGCAATATCAAATGGCGGTAAATACGCTCAATAAAGCCGTTGACGCCAACCGGCGCGACCCTGATGCCTATAACCAGCGTGGTTAC
>JBEKCT010000191.1:0-6110 GCA_050014715.1 Anaerolineales bacterium
CTGCCTCGAACAGGCTGCCTTGCTCAGAATGTTTACCAAGCATGTCTCACTCCTGATTTGGTCTATCGCGGAGTGTAATCCCAAACCCCGAAAAACGCGAGCTTTTCGGCCGGGCTTCTAGGTACTATATACAGATTGGATTATTCCGTCAAATACTTATTCATAGGATGTTTGTGGTATATTGCAATTAATGAAAATCCTTTTTATTGCGGATGGCAGGTCTCCAACTACCCGTAGTTGGTTGCGATATTGGATTGAGACAGGCCATTCCGTCCATCTCATCTCAACTTTTCCATGCGATATCCCGCCTGGATTGTTTTCTTTTCATGTATTGCCGGTAGCCTTTGGAACAATGGCCGGTAATCAGATGAGGAACTATTCCGGAGTGGAAAACGGATCGGGTAAGTTAGACTCCCTCCGTGGCTTTTTGCGTCATTTACGGTATTACTTAGGACCTCTCAGCCTTCCAATTTACCAGGTGCGTTATCGCAGCCTGGTTGCTGAAATCCAGCCAGAGTTGGTTCATGCTCTTCGAATTCCTTTTGAGGGAATGCTTTCCGTAGTCACACCGCATGGAATCCCTCTGGTAATATCCACCTGGGGGAACGATATTACTCTGCATGCTCGTGGATCATTTTTTATGGCTAGTTTGACACGAGGAGTATTAAATCGGGCAGATGGCCTTATAACTGACACGCAGCGTGATATTCAACTGGGAATTAAGTGGGGGTTTAAATCAGGACAGCCGACTCTAATTGTGCCGGGATCGGGTGGAATCCGGTTGGACGAAATTGGGATTAACCCAGTTAATGATGAATTACCAGAGGAATTACCAAATGAGCCAGTTATCGTCAATCCTCGCGGACAACGACCTGGCAGTTTACGGCAGGATGTTTTCTTTCAAGCAATCCCGGAGGTCCTAATTAAGGTTCCGAAAGCGGTTTTTGTTTGTCCTTCAATGCGCGGGGATAAGGAATCAGAACTTCAAGTGGATAAGTTAGGAATCAGGTCAAATACAAAATTATGGCCACGGTTGAGTCAGGCACAATTGTGGAGGTTGTTCCAAAAATCTCAAATATTTGTTTCACCCAGCATTCATGATGGGACTCCCAACTCCATGCTAGAAACGATGGCCTGTGGTTGTTTTCCGATAGTGGGAGATATCGAATCCATGCATGAATGGGTCCAACCCGGAATCAACGGCTTGCTGGTGGATGCAACAGATGCTCACTCGATTGCAGATGCCATCCTGCAAGCAATCAACAAGCCCGTTCTACGAATAAAGGCTGCAAAATATAATGCAGTGCTTATCGCAGAGCGGGCTGCATACTTGCCCAATATGGCACGCGTAGAAAGGTTTTATAAGGAAGTAAGGTCCAATATCTAAATTCTATTCTTGCTTTCCGCGCTTAATTTACGCCTTGGGAGCGCGCAGAATTTCCAGACGTTCCTGTAATTCGATTCGTTTTGAATTTGCCGCCTGTCGAATTTCATTTGCAAAGATCTGGGTGCGGTCATTGATTTGTGCGCGTATTTCCTCTCCCGATGCTGGAGCGAATAGCAGAGCCACGGTCGCACCTATCAATCCACCGATCGTCGCACCAATGAAGAAACCAAAAACCCGCCGCATACAAGCCTCCTATTAAAGACGGTGATTATTGTTTGTATTATAGAGCAGAATGAGGTGTGTTGCTAGATTGATATTGTTATGATTTTGTGGAATAATCAAAATGCCTGCGTGTATCAATTGGAACGCGACAGGATATTAATTATTTAATCAACGAATATGATTGCCTGAGGTTAGTTTTTAAGAATAAGTATTGAACCCTGGCCCCTACTCAAAGGAGGGTACCATGCCAACAATTGCTTCAGATACCAATTTACCCCAATTAAACAAAAAGAAAACAATACAAACATTTCGCTTGAAAAAAGAACATGGTGAACCAATAACCATTCTGACAGGATATGATTATCCGACTGCCCTGGCTCTTGATCGGGCTGGTATCGATGCCATACTGGTAGGAGATTCTCTCGGAATGGTGGTACTTGGATACGAGAACACTGTTCAAGTTACTATGGAGGAAAGTCTTCACCACTGCCGCGCAGTGGCACGGGGAGCTAAATCAGCTTTGCTCATTGGAGATATGCCTTTTATGTCATACCAGGTTTCATTGGAGCAAGCAGTCCATAATGCTGGAAGATTTCTAAAGGAAGCTGGAATGCATGTGGTCAAGCTGGAGGGAGGTAGGGAACGTCTGGATACCATTCGTGCCATCTCCAACGCTGGCATTCCTGTTATGGGACATCTTGGCCTAACCCCGCAATCAATCCACGTTCTGGGAGGGTTTCATCCACAAGGCCGTACTGCCGCTGTTGCCAAACGCATCTTTGAGGATGCTCTTTTACTTCAGGAAGCCGGCTGTTTCAGCCTGGTGCTAGAATCGGTTCCTGCTCGTCTGGCAGAATTGATTTCCAAACGCATCTCTATTCCGACCATTGGCATAGGGGCTGGAGCAGGTTGTGATGGGCAAGTATTAGTTGTTCATGATATGCTGGGCCTTTTTGATCGTTTCACGCCAAAATTCGTCAAAAGGTATGCCGACCTGCATGGCGAGATGGAACGCGCCTTTGGAGAATATATCGACGATGTAGTGGCACGGAGGTATCCTGCTCAGGAACATACAGTGGAAATGCCTGAAGAAGAATGGCAGTTGTTAATGCGGAAAATAGAGGAAGATAAACGCAAATGAAATCAAATATATTAATTATTGGTAGCGGTGCGCTAGCCACCCTCTTTGCTGCCAGACTTTCGGCAGTTGGTTTAGATGTGATTATGTTAGGGTCATGGCAGGAAGGTTTGGCAGCTTTACGCAAAAACGGGGCACGGTTGAACGGCGCAGATGGTCAGATTGTGAAGGCTACCGACAACCCGGATGATTGCCAAGGGGTAAATTACGCATTAGTATTGATAAAATCCTGGCAAACAGAACGGGGCGCATCCCAGTTGGCAACGTGCCTGGCGAATGACGGTCTGGCCTTGACGCTCCAAAATGGCCTAGGCAACGACCTAATCCTTTCGAACCTCCTTGGCGTTCGGCGAGTTTCGCGCGGGGTAACCACTCTTGGGGCAACTATGCTCGATCCAGGCTCGGTCCGTTCTGTTGGTGAGGGGGTTATTACTCTTGAAAGACATCCTCAGCTTGATGGGCTGGTGGAGATGTTGCGTCATGCCGGATTTGGCGTAAGAATCATTGAGAATGTAGAGCCATTTGTATGGGGTAAGCTTGTTATCAACGCTGCCATCAATCCGTTAACGGCGATATTGCGAGTAAAAAACGGTGATTTGCTTACCAATCCGCCGGCACATGTATTGATGGGACAGCTTGCCAGTGAGGTAGCCAAAGTGGCAGAAGCGCTTGCGGTGAAATTGCCATTTATGGACCCTAATCACGCAGTTGATGAAGTTGCCCAACATACCGCGGATAATATATCTTCCATGCTACAGGATGTTCTACGTGGAGCACCAACTGAAGTGGAAGCCATTAATGGGGCGGTTGTCCGTGTGGGGGAGCAGAAGGGGATATCAACACCGGTCAACCGGACAATCTGTTCTTTAGTAAATGCTCTTCCTGTCCGTGGTAAGATATAATCCAAGCCGCTCATTGGAGACGTGCAATGCGCAAGGTATTGTTATTGCTTTCATTGTGGATTATTTTGCTTGTTCCTCTTTCTGTCCAAGCAAAGGAGAATTTGCATTTCAGTTTGGTGACCGTAGATATTTGGCCGGAATACGACCGTCCGGCGGTGTTGATGATTTACCATATCACTTTGTCCCCTGATACAGTCTTACCAGCAAGCTTTTCCTTGCGGTTACCTGCGGATGCAGAGATCAACGCAGTAGCGGTTGTTGATGAGAGCGGAAATCTAATAAATGCACCTTATAACAGCACGAAACAAGTACCATGGTCTGTGCTTACCATAAACACTACATTGCCACAATTACAGGTTGAGTATTACACAGCTCTGGTCAAGGAGGGAGCAACTCGGCATATTGTTTTCAATTGGCCCGGGGATTATGCAGTAGAAAAATTGGAGATTAACTTTCTTCGACCGCTTGGTGCAGAAAGTCCAAGCATCAGCTTTCAACCGGTCGATACCAGCCCAGGACAGGATGGCCTGACAAATTACAGGATTGAAGCAACAGACCTTTTGCCTGACAAGTCATTTGTACTAACGATTGATTATGAGCGACAGACAGATGCTTTGAGTATTTCCAGTCTCGCAGTCCAGGCTGTTTCCACACCAGGACCGGATACCCCCGGACATGTATCAATGACTGGAATTCTACCTTGGGTGCTTGCGGCGATTGGATTATTGTTGATAGTTGCCGGCATTTTTGGATTCGTCACATGGCAGCGCGGCGGCCAAGAGGTTAAACCGGTCAAAGAAGGGGAGAATCATCTTGAAGATGATGAAGAAAAGTTCGTAAATTGCCGCCAGTGTGGGAAATCTGCCCAGCCAGGAGATGTTTTCTGCCGTTCTTGTGGGAGTCGTCTGAAAAGAACATCCCCAGGTTAATTTAATTTCTAAGCCATGATCAATCTGGATATATAAATATCCCAATTAATTTCGAATCGGTCTGTCAATGCAGGTAAAGAAAGAAATTACTAATCCGATAAATATTAATATACACACTTGAATAATATGGGATTATTCATGCTGATGTGCGGATTTCTAACAAGGAAATAATTTCTAAAATTAACCGGTTGTTAGAGCAAATGGTTTGAATGAAACTGTCCAGTAAGAAGAGTTTCCTGTCTTGAAGAAAGACCATGGAAATGAAAATGGGATTGTGATATGGATACAAATATATCGACACCTTCAGACACGCCACATCGAGGAGTACCTCTTTGGGCTCAAACCCTGATTTGGATTGGGCTGCTAGCCTTGCTTGTTGTTTTAGGGCTGGGACTATTCCGAGCCCAGCACCCCATTATGTCAATAGGTTCACACGTACCTGATTTTTCACTAAAACTATTTGATGGTTATCCATATCAGGGTGCTAAGCAGGTGAATCTGCTTGCCTTGCGTGGCAAGGTAGTGGTGGTTAACTTCTGGGCTTCCTGGTGTGTGACTTGTGCGGATGAGGCTCCGGTTATGGAAGCCACTTGGAATTATTATCAGCCCGAGGGCAAGGTGGTATTCCTGGGTGTGGATTACACGGATGTGGACTCGAAAGCACTCCAATTTCTATCAACGTTCGATATTTCTTATCCAAATGGACCGGACTTGGGGACACGCATAACCCCAATTTTCAATCATAACATTGCTATGCCAGAAACTTACATTGTTGACCAACAAGGCATTCTTCGGAGTAAGCAAATAGGTCCATTCCAGTCGATAGAGGAAATTCGTTCTGACATTGACCCGCTACTTGCCATGAGATAAGCCTTGGACTAGTTGTCATTCTTTTACCTTAGTTAAACCTTATAGAATTTAATTCGAAGGTCAGCCAGATAGTGAGAACAGGAATGAGCTAAGTGGACAAGAACTTTCAATTATCTATCCAATCGCCTGGTTGATTATTATTCAAAGAATGGCAGCTCATTAATAATGGGAGTAAGAATCCGCGGCTAGATTAAGTTAGGATTACAAGTCGTGCTTTATACGAATCCCTGGTAGCCCGGCAGCTATTCAGCTTAGGACATCCCACGTTTTACCACGGGTTGATTTAAAACTCCCATATCGAATATATATTTGCCAAGGAATTATATTGGTTTCATACAACCGTTTGGATTTAGGGGGGGAGAACTTAATAGATCTTTTCCTACAAGCATCAATAGTTTGACCGTATATGAAATGAAATCTGTCAGCTGCCCTCTCTTTGCTTATGCATTAAATTAAGTCGACCTTGTCGAGATATATAATAGGCGAACCACCAGATGTGAATTGCTCTCAGCCTTGGTTCGTTTTCAGATAGCAGATTATCACAAGTAATAACCCTGTCAATGTTACGAACCTTACTGGAAATAAAGAGATAACTATTTTTCTGTAATCGATGGTTTTTCTTGATATAAAAGACGAGCCGACCGGTTAGGAACCGATCTGGT
>JBEKCT010000192.1:0-6097 GCA_050014715.1 Anaerolineales bacterium
TTGCCCTGCTGTGTACGCGATGCTGCACTTCCGTTCTGAGCCAACACCCATAAAAAGGGTGCCGATCTCGCGACATTGAAGCGATAGGCTTCGGCCAAGGCTGACATGCCGGGTAGGTGCCCGACCTGCTTTTGCAGGTTCAGAACTTTGCAGTACACGACATAAGCGGGGTATTTTTTTAATGAACAAAGAGACACAATCGCCCGACAGGGGTGATTGTGTCTCTTTGTAAAGGTCGCTGCCTATTTATTTTATTATGAACGGATTGAAATCAGTTTCACGGTCGTAATAATCTTCCTGTTCCGTCTTTTTCAAAGTTGCCACCACTCCATATGTGACTGGCGTCATCAAAGCCTCAACACCGCACTTGAACAGGTAATTTGTCAGCGATAGCGTTACGAATAGGCTCCATGGAAAAACCTTGAAGAGCGAAGCGATCGTCACAAACACTACCGTATCCACGAGTTCCCCTACAATGGTGCTGCCGATGGTGCGCGTCCATAACCAGCGTCCTCGCGTCAGGATTTTCATCTTCGCGAGTACAAAGGAGTTGGAAAATTCACCGGACCAATAGCCTGCCAAACTCGCCAGCACAATCCCGCCGCTGCTCATCCCGCCTAGAATGGCCAGATAAGCCGCGTCACCGGCATATTTCTCCCATTGGGATTCCCCGGGCATGATCTTAACCAGCGCAAAAACGACCGCGCTGAGAGCCAGGCAGCCAAAGCCGGCCCAAATGACGCGCCGGGAGTTTTTATAGCCGTATACTTCTGTGAGAATATCCCCAAAAATGTAACTTAGAGGAAAAAGGAGTGTACCCCCATCAAATGCCATGCGAACCCCAAATATACTGAAACCCAGGTCTACAATTTTTGCCGATGAAGCAATATTACTGACCACCAGGACTGTTACAAAAACTGCCATGATAATATCAAAATACCGGTATTGCCTTGCTCTGTTCACCTTGAAAACTCCTTTGTTTTGATACGGCGGGAACTCCGACCGCCGCAGGCTTGTTGAGCCGGCTCCTGCGACCGGTAGAATAAAATTAATCAATTCACGGATATCGAAATATGCTCCGGATTCTCCTTAAGTAAAGCGCAGATATTTCACTGGAGGGGGTGTGCTGAGTCCATATTTCCCACGATACTTTTCCGGCATCAGGGTCGCAATCTGGAACATAATTTCATCGGCCATCTCCTGACGGATCCTGCCATTCCCCTTTTCTCCCTTTGCATCCAACGTGAATGGCTGCCCCACTCGGATATGGAAGTCCGTTCGTTTCAGGTGTTTGAGGTTCTCGGGGAAATCTTCCACCCCCCAATGCGCAACCGGAAGGATTGGCGCCCCGGAATGCAAACCAATCAGCACGATCCCAGGTCGCCCGCATAATAATACTCCATCATAGGACCGGGTCCCTTCCGGGGCAACTCCCAATAAATCTCCGGCAGAGAGACAGGCTAGACAGCGCCGCAGCGCCCACAGATCGACTTCACCACGGTGGATGGGAATGGACTCCCATAGATCGAAAAGCCAACCCATCAACTTGTTATTCCAGGTCTCGATCTTTGCCAGGCTGACTACCTGGCGCGGTCTGACATGTGCGCGCAGCAGTGGCACTTCGAGCGAACCGATATGATTAATGGCCAGAATCATTGGACCATTAGCCGGAATCTTTTTAAGTTCGTCTTTTTCAATCCTGCACAGGATTGTGGAAATACCCCCTACCATGGAAAGAACGAACCAGCAAAGAAATTGCCTCATTGGGGTTTTTGTGTAACAAATTCGATCTGCGCCGGCAGCAGTTCAATAGTTAATTCCTTGCCCTCGAAACAGACTGTCTCGCCATCGCAATGGACCGGCAGACTGCCTGAAACCGCCGTTGCAACCACTATACGGCCCTTGTCCATTTGGACTTCCTTTTGGGTGGCCTGTGTGCCTTTCATAAAGTAGGGGATCAGGCCAAAAATGCGTAACCGGCCAGGTGCGCGACAAATGCACATATCGAACCAGCCATCTCCAGGGTCGCCTGTAGGCGCAAAGAAGAAACCGCCGCCCATCCGTCGACCATTCATAATGGAAACCATCAAGGAGGCCTGGGTCAATTCTTTACCTTCGTACTGCAGACGCACGGTTGGGGCTTTATAGTATACAAATATGGTCTCGATGGCGGCAATAAGATAGAGCAACAAGCCTCGCGTCCAGCGGATTTTTGCTGCCACAAAGCCGGTGGCAGCATCGAAACCGATTCCGACTCCATTGCCAAAGTACCGCCCATCCGGGTAATCCCCACCCCGAACAATACCCACATCCATGCGACGGCGATAATTCTCAGCCAGGAGCTTGCAGCCAATTTCGACTCCACCAGGTATATTCATGCCAAAGGCAAAATCATTCCCGGTGCCTACTGCTATCTGCCCCATGGCAGTTTTATCATAACCTGCCTTTTTCGCTCGCATCAACCCATTCAGAGTCTCGTTGGCCGTTCCATCTCCACTGGCAATTACAACCACATCGTAACCTTCCCTGGCAGCCTGCTCAGCCAGATCAGCTGCATGCCAGGGACGCTCCGTCAGGACCATTTTGTAATCGAGATTATATTTTTGCATTTCTTGCTCAATTAAAGGAATCGACCGGCCTGCAAAACCACGTCCGGAGGTCGGATTAATAATCAGAAAATAACGAGCCATCGCAATATCTCCTTCATTCAGAATAACTGTATTTTACCTGAGAACACCATGAAAGGTGTTTTGTTTCTGATACAATACCCTCGAATATGCTTATTCTCCTGCCTGCCATCTTGATGTTCATAACCGCTCTTGCTTTGGTGGTTTTGCGCTACGCCCGGCCGACATTCAAATATCCTTGGATCCTTGCCTCGGGGGGTACCACTTTATCACTTGCCAGCGTTTTCCTCTGGCAAATTCATTTCCCGCAAAGTATTGCCCTGCCATCCTGGCAGTTGGTAACAGCGTTCGTTTATGTTCCCGCCTGGCTGGCTGATGGCATTTCATGGCCTTATGCCCTGGCTTTGGTAGCACTTGCCGAAGCAGTGATCTGGACATCAGTCGTACGAGCCGAAAATGATCCTGTATCCTGGGCTGGAACTCTTGCTCTCGCAAGCTTCGGTATTCTGGCCGTTGCCGCTGAAAATCCACTTACCCTGCTTCTGGCCTGGTCGGCAATCGACTTGTTTGAATTGATTTCTATGCTGAGATCCACGGGGGGAGAGAGTCAAAGCCAGGCTGCCATCATCGCATTCGCCGTGCGTCTCGCCGGTTCCGGTTTGGTCCTATGGGCAAATATGGTAAGTATTTCCGGTGGGACTTCATTGGATTTCCGTTCCATTCCTCCCGACATAGGAATTATATTACTGATCGCCTCAGGGTTGCGCCTGGGTGTTTTGCCCTTGCACTTGCCCTATCGTAAGGATAATGTCATCCGGCGCGGTATTGGATCGGCGCTCAGGCTCGTCTCAGCCGCATCAAGCCTGGCATTGCTGGCTCGCATTCCCGCAACCGCGATGAATTCTGCTCTGACACCTTTTTTACTTGTCCTGGCGGCCGTTGCCGCCCTGTACGCCGGATGGATGTGGCTGCGCTCCTCAGACGAAATCCTAGGCCGCCCTTTCTGGATTCTGGCCTTGGCTTCCCTGGCTGTTGCTGAAAGCTTGCGCGGAAATCCAGCCGGCAGCACTGGCTGGGGAGTTACTCTGATCTTGTGCGGAGGATTGTTGTTCCTATTCTCGGCCCGGCGCAGAGGTATCTTGTGGCTGCCTCTCCTGGGGCTCTGGGTTCTCTCAACCCTGCCATTTTCTCTTACTGCATTGGCCTGGCATACAGGGAATTCGCTTTCATGGCTTTTTATCATCCCGTTCCTTCCAGCACAGGCGCTTCTAATGGCAGGGTTTTTCCGCCATGCCTTGCATCCCGGCGAAACGAGCCTCGAGTCGCAGGAAAAATGGGTGAAGGTCATTTACCCAACTGGCCTTCTTATCCCTTTGATGGTTGCGATACTCCTGGGTTTCTGGGGCTGGCCAGGTGCACGTATGACCGGTTTATGGTGGCTGTCAATTGTGGTCCTCCTTCTTTCTGTCGGATTTACAATCCTGGCAGTCAGAATCCTGGTTAGGGTGCCGATCGCAAATCCATCCAGCCATTGGTCTCAAATATTCCGCCTTGAAAGGTTCTATTCATTTCTGAACGGATTGTATACGCTTGTTCGCAGGATTGCTGACGTAATTACCGGCTCACTGGAAGGGGACGGCGGACTGCTCTGGTCTTTTCTACTACTGGTTCTGATCCTGTCTATTCTATCCACGCAAGGCCGGTAACCATGGTTGTCACCTTGAACTGGCTAATGCTGCTGCTCGCCATCGTTGCCGGTACCGGACTGCTTTTCAGCCGGGATTGGCGTTGGAGTCTTGGGCTTTTGGCAGTTCAATATTTAAGTGTGTTCTGGATGGTTCAGGCACACTGGCCAATCACTCTGTCGGCAACAAAACTAGTTACAGGTTGGATGGCCTGCGCCATTCTTGGCATTGCACAGCTCAATGCGAAACAAGAATCAGAAAGTAACTGGCTGCAAGGAAGACTATTTCACATATTCGCTGCTGGGATGGTTTTGGCAGCTACCTTTGCATTGTCATTACGCGTTAATTCCTGGTTGGGGCTGAGCCAGCCAGTCGCCTGGGGCGGTCTTCTGCTGATTGGAGTTGGGCTGCTTCACCTGGGAATCACTTCCGATTCATTTCAAGTAATTATCGGCCTATTAACGGTGATGGCCGGATTCGAAACCCTGTACGCAGCTGTGGAAAGTTCTGCTTTGGTGACAGCATTGTTGGCTGTCGTCAATCTCGGCTTGGCCCTGGCTGGCGCTTATTTTATGAATGTCGATCAGGAGAAACCCTCATGAGTGCTCCAGTTTTGTGGATTCTCCTACCATTGGTTCTTGCTGGTCTATTATTGATAATAGGTAGACAAATGATTATCTTTCTGGTCGCCTGCCTCTCATCACTGTTCCTTGCGATGGCGGCCTGGTTGCTCCCCATAGACACCGCCCTCACGATTGGCAGTTGGACATTCAAATTGGCGCCTTCTCTTGAAATCTTGGGCCGGAATCTTACCCTTACTTCGGCCAACCGATCATTCCTTATCTTAATCTATGGCTCCGCCTTCTTCTGGTTTATCCCGGCGGCTTCCCTGCAGATTGCCAGGCGCATGATTCCATTAGGGTTGGCCATAACATCTCTGCTGGTCGCGGCTTTGGCTGTGCAACCGTTCCTTTATGCTGCCTTGATTATTGAAGTGGCAGTTCTTATTTCCATTCCTCTACTTACCCCACCTGGGCAAAATCCCGGTAAAGGTGTAATCCGTTTTCTCATTTTCCAGTCCCTCGGCGTACCATTTATTCTTTTCTCAGGATGGCTGCTCGCTGGTATTGGAGCCAATCCCGGCGACTTGGGCCTCGTGCAACAAGCAGCCACCTTTCTTGGCTTGGGTTTTGCCTTCCTGCTGGCTATTTTTCCTTTCTTTACTTGGATCCCTTTACTTGCAGAAGAAGCCCATCCTTATATTGTTGGCTTTCTTTTGTGGATGCTCCCAACGGTAACGCTGTTTTACGGTCTCGGGTTTCTGGATAGCTACACCTGGCTGCGGGATGCTTCTTTTCTGAAAACCTTCCTGACCCTTGCCGGTACATTAATGGTCGTGACTGGTGGCCTTCTGGCAGCTTTTCAACACCATTTGGGAAAGATCATGGGTTATGCTGTCATTGTCGAGACCGGTTTCAGCCTGTTGGCCCTTAGCTTAGGGAATACATCCGGGTTGAATGTCTTTTTACTTCTCCTGGTTCCGCGGGCTCTCAGCCTGGCTATCTGGGCAATAACTTTGTCCTTCCTCAAAGAACAATCACCAGGATTAAGCCTCAATGATGTCAAAGGGTTGGCACACGTTTGGCCTTTCACGACTTCGGCTCTGGTCCTGGCCAACTTGGCATTGGCGGGCATGCCCCTTTTGGCAGGCTTTCCAGCTCATCAAGCCGTCTGGGAAGGATTGGCTCGTAATTCATTACCTGTGGCCTTCTGGGTATTGATTGG
>JBEKCT010000193.1:0-7926 GCA_050014715.1 Anaerolineales bacterium
GAAATGACAATCTCAGCTATTCTGACGTTGGCTTTGGGGATCGTGTTGCTGCTCTTTGGCAGACGCGCCTTCTGGATTTTTGTGGCCGTGGCCGGTTTTATCGCCGGACTCACTTTTGCCACCCAGTATTTGAGCGGCCAGTCAGAACTGGTCATCTTGTTGATCGCCATCGTCGCAGGGATCATCGGCGCTATCCTCGCGATTATGCTGGAATGGTTGGCCATCCTGATCGCTGGTTTCCTGGCCGGCGGATTCCTGGCGAGTACGCTGGCAGTTTCTTTGGGCATAACCATCACTTCCGGGAATTGGGTGGTCTACATTATCGGCGGCATTATCGGGCTGATCCTGGTGGCTGCCCTGTTCGATTGGGCGATCATCATATTGTCCGTGCTGCTGGGGGCGGACCTCATCGTGTATGGCCTGAGCATCACGCACTCCACTTACTACTGGGTGATCTTCCTGGTGCTGATCGTTGTCGGCATTGTTGTCCAGGCCGGTTTTTGGCATCGCCGTTATCCCGTCAAGCGTACCTGGGGGCGACGCCAATCGACCGAATCCCTGTCCAAATGAGGATGAGTTACCGGAAAACAGGAATTGAAGTTACAGCAACATTAAATGAATACACAAAAACTTAACGACACTGCCAGGACGCTGGTAGCCGACGACAAGGGCTTGCTGGCGATGGATGAAAGTAATCCCACCTGCAACAAACGCTTTGCCAGTTTAGGGATTCCCCAGACCGAGCAGGCCCGGCGGGCTTATCGGGAGTTGATTGTCACCACACCCGGTCTGAGTGATTGCATCAGCGGCGCGATCCTCTTCGACGAGACGATCCGCCAGCGATTGAATGATGGCACTCCCTTTATTAAAGCCATCCTCGATGCGGGCATCATTCCCGGCATCAAAGTCGACAGCGGTGCCAGGGATATGGCAGGCCATCCCGGAGAGAAAATTACCGAGGGCTTGGACGGTTTACGCGACCGCCTGGTTGAATACGCTCAAATGGGTACCCGATTTGCCAAGTGGCGTGCGGTGATTGCCGTGAGCGAAGACATTCCCAGCTTGGGATGTATCGAAGCCAACGCACAGGCATTGGCCCGCTACGCCGCGTTGTGCCAGGAAGCCGGGCTGGTCCCCGTTGTCGAGCCGGAAGTGCTCATGGACGGCGAACACAGCCTGGAGCGGTGTCGCGAAGTCACGGAGCAAGTCCTGCGATCGGTTTTCAACCAGCTTTATATCCAAGGCGTTATGCTTGAAGGCATGCTTCTAAAGCCCAATATGGTTCTGCCGGGATTGACCTGCCCCAGGCAAGCGACAGTGGATGAAGTGGCCGACGCCACGGTGACGTGTCTCATGCGCGCCGTCCCGGCTGCCGTTCAGGGGATTGCCTTCCTGTCGGGCGGGCAATCCGCGGAACTGGCTTCGGCCCGTTTGAATGCCATGAATGTCAGATTCAAGTCGCGATTACCCTGGGCATTAGCGTTTTCGTTTGCGCGTGCCATCCAGCAACCGGCTTTGGAGATCTGGCAAGGCGATGAGTCCCATGTGTTGGCGGCACAACAAGCCCTGCTTCAGCGAGCCAGGTGTAATCAGGCTGCCCGGCGCGGCGAATATACTGCCGCGATGGAGAAGAAATGAATATATGAATATGACAACAAATATCCCGCAACTCCCGAACACGAAAAACAATATCCGAATGTACCGCTAGACCAGATGGCAAACACCGAACACGCCCTACTCGAGGCGGTAGATATCCCGGCAGAAGCGCGTGAGCAATTGGATACCGTCGAGCAGGCGCGGCTGATTACACGGACAATCATAATCACAAAAGGAGAACACTATGCAGATCCAAATCAATACCGACCACAACATTGAAGCCCATCAGGCACTGGTTAATCAGGTCAGCGGCGTAGTAGAGAATGCTCTCAGCCGATTCAGCGAACACATCACGCAGGTGGATGTTCACCTGAGTGACGAGAACAGCAACAAGAAGGGCGGCTATAACGACTTCCGTTGCAAGATCGAAGCCCATCTTGAAGGCCGCCAACCAATCGCGGTCACTCATCAAGCAAACACCCTGGATCAGGCCGTTGAAGGTGCTGCAAAGAAGTTGGTGAATTTGATCGAGAGCACCCTTGAGCGGATACACGATCAAGAGCTTCACAGGACTGACCCGCGTGTGCCTGAACCGAAACCATCCAAGCCGTCATGAGAGAAAGTAGCCCTGGAGTCTGTCTTAAAGTCTGAAAAGGTGAAGCTATGAATCCATCCCTACCAATCACAACACTTTTCCTGGACATCGGCGGCGTACTGCTGACGAATGGCTGGGACCACCGCGAACGCACCCTGGCGGCCGAGAAATTCAGCCTGGATATAGAAGAGATGAACGAGCGCCACCATCTGACCTTCGACACATATGAAGAAGGCAAGCTCAGCCTGAATGAGTATCTGGACCGGGTCGTCTTCTACCAGGACCGGACTTTCTCAAGGGATGAGTTCAAAGCGTTCATGTATGCCCAATCCCGGCCTTTCCCGGAGATGATCGAAATGGTGGGAAAGCTCAAGAATCAATATTGTCTCCAGGTTGCCGCCGTCAGCAATGAAGGGCGCGAACTGACGGTCTATCGCGTCCAGCAATTTAAACTGGGCACATTCATCGATTTCTTTATTTCATCCTGCTTTGTCCACTACCGCAAGCCGGATGCCGACCTATACCATATTGCCCTGGACATCGCGCAAGTGAATCCTGAACAGGTGATTTATGTCGATGACCGGCCCATGTTCGTCGAGGTGGCCCAGGGGCTGGGGATCAAAGGCATTCTCCACACCGGTTACGCGGCAACGCGGACGGCGCTGGCAGGTCTGGGGCTGGCGCTGGCTGAATAAAGATCCGGGCGGCATGAAGACCAAGGAGCAACTCTTATGACCACTCCCACGGAACCAACTATTCTGATCATCTTTGGCTGCCTGGGCGACCTGACCCGGCGCAAGCTGGCTCCGGCTCTGTACAATTTACTGCTTGGCCACCAGTTACCAGAGCATTTCGCGGTGATCGGGCTGGACATGAAGGCGGCCAGCCCGGACGAATTCCGAATCCGGCTGAGAGATGGCGCAAATAGCTTCTGCGAATGCGGGGCGGTGGACGAGAAAACGTGGAACGGATTTGCTGCTAGCCTGACCTACATCCCAGGCGATTTTGCCGACCCGGCCATCTACGCAGCTTTGCAAAAGCAGCTGGAGGCCCAGGAAAAAGAATGGGATATCCCGGCCAACCATGTTTTCTACCTGGCCATACCGCCTGCCATCGTCGAGACCATTGTCCAGAAGATAGGCGAATCCCAACTGGTGGCGGACAGGCAGCACGTCCGGATCGTTGTGGAAAAACCTTTTGGCCACGACCTGTCTTCGGCAGTCGCGCTGAACGGATTGCTCACGGCGGTTTTTGAAGAGCGGCAGATCTACCGGATCGACCATTATTTAGGCAAGGAAACCGTTCAGAACATCCTGGCCCTGCGCTTTGCCAATGCGCTGTTCGAACCGGTCTGGAACCGCCGCTATATCGATCATGTACAGATTACCGTTACCGAACAGGTGGGCGTAGAACACCGGGGAGCCTATTACGACCACGCCGGCGCCTTGCGCGATATGATCCAGAACCACCTGATGCAAATCCTGACCCTGATCACCATGGAACCGATGGTCTCTTTTGATGCGGATGAGATCCGCAACAAGAAGGTGGATGTGCTGCGGGCCATCCGACCAATTTCCCCGGACCAGGTCCGGGAAGTGGCCGTGCGCGGCCAATATGGGTCGGGGCAGATGTGAGGCCAGGATGTCCCGGCGTATCGCAGCGAGCCGGGTGTGGCGGGTGATTCTTGTGCCGAAACATTCACGGCGATCAAGCTATCCGTCGACAACTGGCGCTGGCAAGGTGTCCCTTTTTACCTGCGGACCGGCAAACGATTAAAGATGAAAGCTTCCGAAGTAACGATCCAGTTCCAGCCTGTACCGCACCAATCTTTTCCCAAGGCAGCCGCGCTCGCCTGGCAGCCCAACCGCCTGATCGTCCAAATTCAACCGCAGGAAGGGATCCTCTTATTTCTCCAGACCAAGCAGCCCGGTGCCGGCCTGCACCTGAGCCCGGTGGATATGCACTTTTCCTATCAGGAAGCCTTTCAATCCAAGAGCCCGGAGGCTTATGAAACCTTGCTGGTGGATGTAATGCTGGGAGATGCAACCCTCTTTATGCGCGCCGATCAGGTGGAGGCTTCATGGTCGGTCCTGGATCCGATCTTGCAGACCTGGGCAGGTCAAAAGCCGGCAGGCTTCCCCATCTATCTCTCCGGCACGTGGGGTCCGCAAGCTGCGGACACGCTGATCGAAAAGGATGGCCGTAGCTGGCTGCAGCCTGCCCAAAGGAAGGTACAGGAATGAACTCATTCAGTTTTTTATCCCACAAATCTCGTGGGAAATCTTCTAATGCCACTCCAACCCAGCAGGATTTTTGGAGTCTTACCGCTGAGAACCTCATGGTTGCGCTGCACACCAGCAAAACCGGCCTCAAACAGGCTGATGCAGACAATCTCATCAAGCAATACGGGCCAAACGCGCTTAAAGCAAAACAACAGACCACGGCGTTAGGGCTGCTGCTGCGCCAGTTTAAAAGCCCGCTCGTTCTGATCCTGATCTTTGCCGCGATTGTCTCGGCCTTTTTAGGCGAGTGGACCGACGCCACCATCGTGCTGTCAGTGGTCCTGGGCAGTACCATGCTCGGTTTTGTGCAGGAATATCGGGCCAGCAACGCCATCGAGAAATTGCGTTTGCAGGTTACCATCAAATCAAACATATTACGCGACGGCAAAGCACAATTGCTGCCTTCCGAGCAGGTGGTTCCCGGAGACGTGGTGCTGCTCTCCGCCGGCAGCCTGATCCCGGCCGATGGGATCGTGCTGGAAGCCAACGACTTCTTTATCAACCAGGCAGTACTGACCGGCGAAACTTTCCCAGTGGAGAAAACTCCCGGAATTGTACCCGCTACCGCCAGCCTGGCAGAACGCACCAACGTTGTGTTTATGGGTACCAGCGTGCGCAGCGGCACTGCGCACGTCTTGATCGTGCTGACGGGCCAATCCACGGTGTTCGGTCAGATTGCCGAAAAGCTTACGCTGCGCCCGGCCCAAACCGATTTTGAGCATGGTGTTCAAAAATTTGGTTACCTGTTGACGGAGGTCATGGTGGTAATGGTGGTGCTGGTCCTGGCCATCAATATATTCCTGGCCAAGCCGCCGATCGATTCGCTGCTTTTTGCGCTGGCACTGGCAGTCGGACTGACGCCCGAACTTCTGCCTGCCATTATCAGCATTACCCTTTCGCATGGCGCACAGGAAATGGCCAAACATGGGGTGATCGTACGCCGGTTGAACGCCATCGAAAATTTTGGCAGCATGGATATACTCTGTACCGATAAAACCGGCACCCTCACCGAAGGGGTGGTCCAACTGGATGGCGCGGTTGACCTCGCAGGGCAGCCATCACCGACCGTATTGAGTACCACCTTCCTGAATTCCCAATACCAGACCGGGCTGACCAACCCACTGGATGATGCCGTCATTGCTGCAGCTCAAAAAGCCGGATTAGAAAGCGGCGCGGAACAAAAAATAGATGAAATCCCATACGACTTTGTACGCAAATCCTTGAGCGTGGTGACGGCCAACCCGCAAGGGCAGCGTACCCTCATCACCAAAGGCGCGCTGGAAAATATCTTAAGAAATTGCAGCCAGGTCCAATCCGGAGCCGCCAGCCAGCCCCTGGACGACAAAACGCTGGCCGGGATCGAACAGCGCTACAGCGATTGGAGCGAAAAAGGCTTCCGCGTGCTGGGAGTGGCAACGAAAAGCCTGGCAGGACAGGCCGCCTCCTATTCGGCTGCCGATGAAACCGGCTTGATCTTGATCGGGTTCCTGCTGTTCTTCGATCCGCCCAAAGCGGATGTGCAGAAAGCCATTGAAGACCTGGCCAGCCGTGGCGTACAGATCAAGATCATCACCGGCGATAACGAGAAAAGCCGTGGCGTACAGATCAAGATCATCACCGGCGATAACGAGAAAGTAGCCCGGCATGTCGCCGAGACAGTGCATCTGCCACCCATGGCGGTC
The DNA here is from genome assembly GCA_050014715.1 of Anaerolineales bacterium. Taxonomy (GTDB): domain Bacteria; phylum Chloroflexota; class Anaerolineae; order Anaerolineales; family Villigracilaceae; genus UBA877. The sequence continues at coordinate 6,156 of JBEKCT010000193.1, forward strand.
CTGACCGGCAGCGCGCTGAACAGCATGTCGGATGAGGCGCTCTGGCACGCTGCGGAAGGAACGAACATATTCGCAGCGGTGGACCCCAACCAGAAGGAGCGCATCATCCTGGCCTTGCGCAAGACCAAACACGTGGTCGGTTATATGGGCGATGGCATCAACGATGCTCCGGCTTTGCACGCTGCCGATGTGGGCATTTCGGTGGATACGGCCGTGGACGTGGCCAAAGAAGCCGCCGATTTTGTGCTGCTCAAGCAGGATCTGGGTATCCTGCGGGAAGGAATTGACGTTGGCCGCATGACATTCGCCAATACGCTCAAGTATATTCTGACGGCGGTCAGCGCCAATTTTGGCAATATGTTCAGCATGGCCGGAGCCTCACTGATCCTGCCCTTCCTGCCCATGCTCGCACCGCAAATCCTGCTCGAAAACTTTCTTTCGGACATTCCCAGTACTGCCATTGCCAGTGACAATGTGGACCCGGAATGGGTGGCCAGGCCGCGTCGCTGGAACACCGCCTTTATCCGGGACTACATGGTGCTCTTTGGCCTGGTCAGTTCGGTCTTCGACTTCCTGACCTTTGGGGTGCTGCTGTTTATTTTCCATTCTTCACCGGAGGTATTCCGTACCAGCTGGTTCCTCGAATCTCTATTAACAGAATTGGTGATCTCACTGGTCGTGAGAACGCGGCGCGTGTTCTTCCGCAGCCGGCCGGGCAAACTATTACTGGTGGGCACGCTGGTCTTCATCGGGATCACCCTGGTACTGCCATATCTCCCATTCAATTTCATATTTGGCTTCATCCCGCTGCCTTTGCCGCTGATGCTGATGCTGCTTGGGCTGACCGCGCTTTACGTGCTTGCGACTGAAATTGCGAAGAAGTATTTCTACTCCCGGATGAAAAACGTGATTGCCTGATGCATCTGGCCTGTCGACCAATTCTTCCCTACCCCCCAACTGGGGGAGGCACACACCCCCCAACTAATGGATGCGGCCGGGGGAGGTTAGTTGTATGCTTAGTCTAGACTTTATGATCTCAAGCCATTTAAAGAGGAATGTCAAATGAATAATCTTGGCAAAAGAACTGTCAAACTGGTAGCACCTATTCTGATTCTTGCTATTAGCCTGCTGGCGGCCTGCACCATGAGTACCCAGCAGGTTACCGTCTGCCGTGTCACCGGCGACCCGGCGAACCCATACCAGGAAGTCACTGTCACCAAAGCTCAATTGAAGGACTACATGGGACAATCCAAGGATATCTCCCCTGTGCCGGTAAACGGTTGCCCTACCAGCCCGCTGGCGGTCAGCAATGGCAAGATCACGATCTGCCATGCCACAGGCAGCCAGACCCATCCTTATAACGAGATCACAGTGAGTGTTAATGGCTTGAATGGTCACGGCACCCATGCAGACGATATCATCCCGGCACCGGCAAGCGGATGTCCGGCAAGCGTATTGGTGATCAGTAATAGCAAGATCACGATCTGCCATGCCACAGGCAGCCAAACCCATCCTTATAACGAGATCACAGTGAGTATTAATGGCTTAAATGGTCATGGCAACCATCCGGACGATATCATCCCGGCACCGGCAAGTGGTTGCCCGGCCACAAAACCATGATCCTATTCTCGTATTTGGGCCCCTGACTTCCTCCCCCAAGTGGCGGAGGCAAATACTCCCCGACCGGTGGATGCAGCCGGGGAGTGTTCGTTGTATGATGAAACTATGACATGCGTTTATTTAGCCGACGCCCTACCCGAAGAACGTTCCG
>JBEKCT010000194.1:0-6060 GCA_050014715.1 Anaerolineales bacterium
CTCCGCCGGGCATTTCGATTCTATCACTCCGTTTCTTTTGACAAAAACATCGGTTCACTTTTCAACTGATAACGGTTCACTTTTCAGGTTTGAACAGTTCACTTTTCAAGTTTGAATAACACAAGGATTTGCTGAGTTGAGAAAATCCGCTATAATGGTATTTTGATATTCCAGTGGGATTCAAAGAAAGCTGCAGCAAATATACGGAAGCACGGTATCAGTTTTGATGAAGCCGTAACCGTTTTCAAAGATCCACTGACGCTAATTTTCGACGATAAGACCCATTCTGAATATGAGTATCGCGAAATAGTAATTGGTCATTCTGTACTCAATCGTCTAATTTTGATTTACTTCTCCGAAAGAGAAGATCAATTTATCCGAATATTCAGCGCCCGGCGAGCGACCAGCCAAGAGCAAAAAGAATATAAAAAAACGCTGGAACCCAAATCTCATAAAGTTTCCGATGAATTGGCCGAAGAATACCATTTCAAATTTAATGCTGCACGATCCAATCGTTTTGCAAAAGCATTGGAAGAAGATTCGCTGGTTGTTTTGCTGGATAAAGATGTAGCCGAAGTCTTTACCATTCCTGAAGCGGTCAACGAGGCCCTGCGCGCCCTGATTGAAGCCATGCCAACAAAAACTAAACGAAGCCCAGCCATTCGGGAACGCTGAAACTATTTGGAAGACGCGGTAGGAGAATTGCTCTCGAGGATTTGACAGGTCTTGGTTTCCATTTTGAGGGAGGTTGATCTGACTGACCAGAAATCAGCATCAAGAGAATCCGGAAAAAACGTTTTCGTTTCTATTTCCATTATCTTGTTTGAGTAGTGATAGCTTTGATAGACATTTGCCTGGTTGGAGTTTTCTACCTGGAAGTGGATCCACATTAAATAACCCTAAATTTTCCTCCGCCAAAGGAACAAATTGGAGAGAACGGATGGTTCGATGTTACATATTCAACCATATTGATTTTCCGGGGAGAACTTATCTCTGGCGGCAAGATACTTTTTATTATTTCACCAAAGATAGTGACCAGTCTTGGGATCACGTATTATCATACTTTGATGCGCAGCTTTCGCAATAAGGCTGGGTTCGGAGAAAGATTATGAGTCTATGTATCGCTTACATTCCAGAGTTAATATTCTTAATCGATGAAGGGAACGACTACATACTTCACTTCTTCCTAAAAGGCTAAGAAGTGCAACTCACTTTTGGCTCCGAATTTATCAACGACACTATTTTTTCTTGCCGTTTGGCCTTCAGACTTAAACAACGTTTGGCCAGGTTATATTAATATAGTTCTCCTAACTATTAGGCGATCATTCCTGACTAATTACATGCAAAATCTTTTTGATATGAATTGACATAATCGGGTCCATAAAAGAATTGCTACCCCATTCACCGTTCAATAGATAAAATTCTATTGAACTCACTAGTATTGCACTCTAGTTTTCTGCTCGATCCGCGCGACGCAGATGACAGTATAGGAATTGACTGGATTACTGTTTATCCTACCACCTTCTTCAGCTCCTCTATCCCCTCCAGATCCTCCAGGTCCATCCATTGCAGCATCACCCTCTGCACCCCCGCCTGCTCCAGTTCAGCCAGCTGTGGCTGGATCTCCTCCCCGGCACCCACGATCATGCCTCTCCCGCGCAGCTCCTCTACTGACCGCCCATGCAGCATGGCTTCCAGTCCAGTCCTCGTCCCTGCAAACCGGATTCCCGTCATCAGCGAACGTCGCACAGCCTCCGGCTTCCGTCCCTCATCCTTGAGCCATTCGTCCAGCTTGGCCGATAGTCGCGCAAAGCCTTGTGGCGTCTGGAAGACCGCGTTCCACTCGTCCGCGTAGCGTGCCGCCAGTCGCAGGGTACGTTTCTCGCCATTCCCGCCGATCAAAATGCGCGGACCGCCCGGACGCCTCGGACGCGGCAGCAGTCGGGCCTCCCTCAGTTGAAAATAGCTCCCTTCGAAACTTGCCGGTTGGTCGCTTCTTAACAGGCGCGTGATTACCTCCAGGCCCTCTTGGAAGCGTGCAAATCGCCCTTTCATATTCAGCAGGGCCATCCCGAACATGTGGTGTTCACATTCCTGCCAGCCTGCCCCCAGTCCCAGCGTAAGCCGCCCGCCAGACAGATCATCGACCGCCGCCGCCATACGCGCCGTCAGCGCCGGGTTTCGGACCGAAACTGGCGATACCAGCGGGCCGAACTCGATTCGTTTGGTATGGCTCGCCAGCCAGGTCAGCGAGGTCCAGCATTCCAGCGAGTCCATATCCGGCACGTCTGCATTGGTAAAATGATCCGAGCGGTACAATCCCGTAAAGCCCAACTCTTCCACCGCTGCGGCTATATTCTGCCAGCGCCGCCAGGTCAACCCGTTCTGTCCTTCGATCATGATGGCTATTTCAAGTATTTTTCACTCCTGAAGGATCGGATAGCATCCTCTTTGGGGACGGCAGCCTGCCCCCGGAAGGGCGCTTTTCCCTGTAAGGGGTCCGCCCGTTTTCCCTGGTTAATCCACAACTTTCGGCAGTGCCACCCATTCTCCATTGCTCTGCGGGTGGCTGGCATGCTCAATCAGCTTTCCATTCTGCCCCAGCCCGGCGACTGTCCGCTGGGCCAGTTCGAGTGGCCAGCCGAACAGCTTGACCAGCTCGCGCAACTGCGTTGCGCCTACCGAATCCAGGTACAGTTCCACCAGTTTCCGGCGTGCCTGCGCCTCGCCGATCAGGCGGGCCTGCTCCGGCAGATCGGGCATGTGGCGGGCCGTGATTTCGTACCGGAAGGCATACTTCCAGGCGCCCACTTCGGCCACCCCCACCGGCATGATCTTGAAATCCTTTTGCAGGTCTTCTAGTGCCCGATTAAAGACCGACTCCTTGGCGTTCAACAGGCGCGCTTCTTTGCGCAAGGAAATGGTATCCATTGAGCCTTTGTCCAGCAGTGTCTCATAGATCTGTTTGGCAGCCTGTGTCAGGCGTCCTTCCTCGTAGGCCATCAGGTAATCTTCCTCGGGGGAACCGTAATTCTCGGAAAGAGCATAGAAATACGGCACCACTTCCAGCGAAATAAAGGTCGCCTTGCGCCGCAGGATTTTCCCGTAGTACCAGATGTATTTTCCGAGGGAATCGTCCTTCCAACCCCACGTGACCATTCCGGGATCGTCATGCTCGTTCGGCACCGGCCGGTCGCCCGCTGTGGCCGTCCACAGGCTAGGCAGGAGCACCCCTTTGATCGGCCAGAAATACACAAAACCGCGCGCATTGACGAATTGCCGCGCCTGTTCCGGCGTTTTCAGGCGGTGGTTGGGAGCCAGGTTAAAGGTGTTCAGGCGCAGCGCTTGCAGCTTTTCGAGATTGATGGTTGGCATACAGCGGTTGTTTACGGTAAATCGAATCTCTCATTAAAAGATATGGTAGGAATGGTGGATCGAATCAGGAAAAATCATCAAATCCCTTCGCGTTCTCTTGTCCCGCGGTGCTCTCCCGCGGGATGGTGACCTTCGTGGTGAATTCTTAGTTTTTTTGTTTCTTTCTTTTTCCTTCGTGTCCGCCTGTCCCGCAGTGCTGTCCGGCGGGATCATGGTGATTCTTTTATCTATTCGTTACCTTCTCCAGCAACTCCCGGTAATACACATAATTCTCGAACGGAATATCCGCCCGCACGCGTCCATCCGCCTGCGGCACGTACCCGCCCTGCTCCAGAAGCGGCGGCACTTTCTCTTCCACTTCCCTCCGGATCGCCTCTTTACCCTCTCGCAGCACATCCAGGTCGATTCCCCCGATCAGGCGCAGTCCACTGCCGAATTCCTGCCGCAGGGAACGGTAATCCATTGCCTTGGCATTTGTTTCGCAGGCCCATAGGCAGTTCATCCCGAACTTCAGCATGGACGGGATCAATACGCGTGCGTTGGCATACGTCCGCAGTATGATGATATCCACCCCATGGCGTTTCAGTATATTCAGCAACGGCACATAGCTGGAAAGGACGAATTTTTCATACATGTGCGGCGAGATCAGAGCGCCGTTGTTTCCGCCAATTGGTTCGCTGAAGATCGCTGCATCGATCTGCACTTCGGACAGGAAGCGCTCCATCAGGACCCCCACCATCTCTGCCTCGATGCGCATGAACTCGAGTACCAGCTCCGGTCGGTCGATCAACGATTCGATCACCCAGGTAAACTGCTTCCAATCATTGACCCCCATGGTCAGGAAGAAACCGTGATGTACTTCCAGCATCAGGGCTTCCTTGCGGTCGCGCCAAGTCGGTACCTTCTTCCTCCAGCCAGGAGGAAGGCGGCTGTCGCCCGGTTTCAGCCTGCGCCGGAAACCCTTCAGGCCGGCGCGCGAGGTCGGCCAGCGCAGAAAGCCGGGATGCGGGTACCCGTCGATCTTCTCTTCCTCGCGCCCGTCGATCGGGAATAGGGCGGATAATTCTTCGGTGGAATGCATTCCCGGTCGGCCCCAGGCATGGAACACCTCCGGCCGGATGCCCTCCTGGAAATAGGGCACCCGATCGGGCTTGCCGAACCGCATGGTCTCCAGAAATCGGTCTCGACTGTTCATAAACTCTCTATTCATTCGTGGACCAATTATTGGTCACGTTTGTAGCGTGACCTGTTTGAGTATGACCATCTTTTCATGAAACCTGCTTCCGCATCCTCGTTTAGTATATTGTTGTTCCTGGAAAAAAGCAATTTAATTCCCTCTATTCAAGCAATCCATCATCTTTAATGCTTAAAAAGTGCTTTCCTTGTCTTTGTGTTCCTTAGTGCCCGCCTGTCCCGTGGTGCTCTCCCGCGGAATCTTGGTAAGATTTTTTTGACTCCGTTAGGTCACATTTTTAGCGTGACCTTCTGCAATTTGGCGCTCTGACGCTTTCGGTGCATCAGTGATTAATCCCTCGCCTCCGTATTTCCAGATTCGGATTTTCCCCGCCACCTGATTTCATTTCTCCACCCCGGGCTGCACTCGCCCCGGAAATTCCAACCGTTTATCATCGTTCAGTTGGTATAATTACGATAATGATCATTGCAACAAGAAAAGACCATCTCATAACTAATTCCTTGATGATTCTTCGTGTTCCTTAGTGCCCTCGTGTCCCGCGCTGCTTTCCCGGGGGACCTTGTCCCGCGGCGCTATTCTGAGGAAACTTGTCCAACGCAGCCATTCAGCAGGAGCTTGTCCCGCGCTGCCATTCAGCAGGATTGGGTTAATCTTTCTTAATCCTATTCCTTTATGGAATTGCATAACGAAAACTGATCAGCGGGTTAATTCTCATAGCACCAGCACCTCATCCCAGATTGTAGGAAACCTCCCCACATGACCGCCCTTTTTCGAGACCGCCTTCCCCGCCTCCGAAAATTCCTCTACGCCGTCAGTGATTTCAGCTTCTCCTTCACCGATACCACCATGTCGGTGCTTTGGGCCATTTTTATGACCGATGTGGCTGGATTAAAACTCTCTAATGCCGCCCTAGCTATTTTGATCGGGCGCATCTGGGATGCCGTTGACGATCCGCTCTTCGGTTTCCTTACCGACCGCACCCGTACCCGCTGGGGCCGCCGGCGGGTTTATCTGCTCTTTGGAGCCATTCCCTTCGGTCTCACCTTCGCCATGTTGTGGTTCCGCCCTGCCACCCACAGCCCCATCTTGCTGACTGCTTATTTCACCCTCGCGTATGTCTTATACGACACCTTTTACACCATGATCACCATGCCGTATTTTGCCCTGACTCCCGAGCTGACCCAGGACTACGATGAGCGCACCTCCCTGACCATGTACCGCATGGCCTTTTCCATCACCGGCAGTCTGACCGCCTTCATCGTACCCCTGGCGATTATCGGTGAAATGAACCCGGCCAACGGTCCGCGCGTGACTATGATGGGGCTCATATTCGGAGCTGTCTGCGCCATCCCGCCGCTGCTGGCTTTCTTCGGTACGAAAGAAAAACCCGAGAATTACACCCGTTCCCAGCCGGGCATTCGCGAATCGCTCAAGGCGGTTTGGAAAAATCGCCCGTTTATGTTCTCCGCCGGGATCTTCCTCTTCACCTG
>JBEKCT010000195.1:0-5989 GCA_050014715.1 Anaerolineales bacterium
TTATAATTACTCTAACCCCCCCGAAAAGGCGAGCAGACTGGTTTTCCAGCCTCTGTTCGTCTTTTCATTATCATTAATTGAGTGGGGCAGTTGATCCCCTTGACAATATTGTTGAGTCCGTGAACGGCATGGGGTCATGGAATGTACCTTTCTTGGCAGGGCTTTAACATTTTATCTTGACGACTGTTGTTTTAGCATGATAAAAAGGGTGGTCTTCTTCGGCATACTTTGTGCGCTGAACACTAAAGGAGTTGACTCCCGCGGTAGAAGCAAGGATCAACTCCCTTCAGAAGAAAGCCCTCCGCTGAGGTCTGATTGCAAGAGGTAGCATCACCGCCGGAGCTCATTTTAGGATGTACACGGTCCCCTGCCCGCCATCCACCCTGACTCGATCACCGTTCTTAAGCCTCCCGGTGGCGTTTCCGCAGCCCACCACGGCCGGAATGCCGAGCTCGCGCGCTACGATGCCAGCATGGGAAAGCGGTGCGCCCACGTCGGTGATGATCGCGGCGGCTTTGGGGAAGAGCGGCGTCCAGCCCACATTGGTGGTGGTGGTGACCAGGATCTCACCCGGTCTGAGCGATTCCCCATCCTCGGGATTGGCCAGGATACGCACCACCCCTTCCACCCGGCCCGGCGCCCCGGCAAAGCCTTGCAGCGTTTCGGAATCGGGAGAGGCCTCAACCGGTGCATTGGCATCGTAGTAGTCCATTCTTTTATTGGGAAGCTTTACCCATTCGAATGGATCGAAGCGCCCACGGATGATGGATGGGAAGGGCGGCAGGGTCTTATACCTCTCAAAATTTGCCCGCCGTGCTGGGATCTTTTCAACCGCCAAAGCCTTGCCTGCCAACAATCCTTCCAGTTCCGGTCGGTACAGAAAGAACACGCCTTCCCCGATGCACGCCAGTTCTCCGGCCTTGAGCGCCAGGCGTCGGATCACCCGGAACACCCGCACAAATTCGGAACGGGCGGCTTCTTTGGAACGCATGCCTTTACCCGCGCTGGCAGTGCTCTTCTCAAGCCATTTTGCCTTTTGAGGATAGCGTTCGACGAAGCGCTGGTAGGCTGCCTCGTAGCGGGCGTGCTGTTTCTCCAGCAGCCCTTGCGCGTCGATCTCCGTATTTTGGAACTGCTTGATCAGGCTCTCCACCCAGGCCTCGGTCTCGGATGGATCGGGGCTGTATAATTCGAACTCATGCGGGCTGCGGTGGCCGTATTGCTGCAGATAGGCCTCATGGCTCAGCTCTCCATGCACCACCCTGGCGATCCCCAGCGCCGGGCCAAGACTGGCCAGTTCCGCCTCACCTCTCAGGTTGGAGCTGAGCGTGGTGGCGTCTTCCGCTCCCACCAGATCTGTCAATTTTTTCTGCAGCGACCCCAACGCTAACATGCCGCTTGCGCCCGCCATTAAACCCCACCAGGCTTTGAAGTAGGTCGGCTTCAATTCCAACTCCCACAACTGCCGCAGCTCTTCCAGCGTGCCCGCTTGCTCGATCCGCTTCGTCATGCTCCGACACCACTCCGGCGTGTTCTTGAGGAAACGGGGCATGTTCCGCATTGCCTTGACTCCATTCAGCAACAGGCGCGCTACCTTCGGCATGATCGCGCTCATCAGTTCCCCGCGTGTGAACGGGTAGACCGGCGTTTCGATGCCATCTGGGATGCGACCAAAGGTATCACCAAGCAGCACCTTCATCGACCGGCGTGCATCCCAATCCTTGTTGAGGGTTGCAGGCGCCGATAATCTCTGGCTCAGGTTGGAGTAGATCCTCCCACAAATGTTGCCAGACCAGGTGTGATATCCGGGGACGACGCTGATCAGATTGTCAACGTCCCTGACGATGCTCCAGGATAGCGGCGTGATCACGTCCGGGATTGCCTCGCCTACGTTGGTATTGAACCACAGGCCGTCCGCGCTCAGGCTTTCATTGATCTCGTAGGTGTCGAGATTTCCGAAATTCAATGTGGTCACCGGCCTGGCCTGCAGCAGGTGCAGTTTTCCATCGGCGACCGCCCATTCTATATCCTGCGGGCCGCCCAATTTCTTCTCGAGCCTGGCCGCAAGCTGATGAAGCTTTGCAGCGTATGGACGAAATTTCTGCGGGCCGTCATATTTTCCGCTTGGCCTCGCCAGCTTGAATGGAATGCCATTGGCTTCTCCGGAGACCAGTTGCTCGCCCAATCCAGGTACATAGCTGCCGATCATGTTCGCATAGCTGCCCGTGATGGGATCAGCAGTGAACAGCACACCGGAGATCTCGGAAGGCACCATCTGCTGAATGACCACCGCGATCTGTCCTGACAGGTCCAAGCCCTGGGCACGGCTGTAGGCTTGCACTCGCTGCGACTGCCGCGATTTGAACACCCGGTCTATGGCCTCATGCACCTCCTGGTCCGTTTTCACATTCAGGACGGTCCCGAATTCGCCGGCAAAGGAGGCCTGGGCCGAATCCTCACTCAAAGCCGAGGATCGCACCGCGAATCGCACACCCGGGTCCTTTTTTCGGATTGTCTCCATGAAAGTCCGTACTTCATTCCACGCCTGCGCCTTCAGCTTTTCCTCCTGAAAGGCTGGTGGCAGAACGACGGAACCTTCCGGTACGGGATACCCTTCCTGAAACATCCTGGCCAGCATGCCGCCTTTTCCACCGGCTTGTGCCTGCTGCTCCGGGGTCAATTCCTTAAAGTGCTTCACCATAATGCCCATGCAGTACTCCTTTATCCTTTTTCATTCCAGATCGAACCATTGGAGGCTGACCGTGCCTCTTTTCAAGCCGGCCTCGTGCAGGCGCCCTTTCCAGGCTGCACCCGGTCTCTTGCCTGGTTTTCATCATTTTTTGGAGCCTGATTTTTCCTCCGCAGCCGGCACAGGCTGTCCGTCGGTCAGCCAGCTGTCGAAAGTGCCCTTTTCAAAGACCTGCAGGGAACCTGCCGGAGCGCCAAGGATCCGTTCGAACATATCGGTATAGGTTTCCAGGAGATCTTCTGATTCCTGGATGGCTGCTGCGTCCAGCTCCGCTGAGGCCAGCAGGCCGGTGATGCTATCCATCAGGCTGAGCGAAATGCCGCCCAGGATCGCGGCCACAGGTTTCGGATGGCGGACGGTGAAAGTCCCTTCGGCGATGCCCTGGCGGATCACCGGCTCGAAGAAGCTGGCCATGTATTTGGACGACTGCTCGGTCAGCTTTTGGCGGATGGTGGTGTTTTCCGCCGAGAACCACATGCGCAGTAGACCGGTGATGAATTCCTTTTGGGTGGTTTTCCATTGGGCCGAATCCTCGAAACAGCGGCGGAGTTTCTCGATGGCGCTCAGGTTCGGATTTTGAGAAATGGGGGAGAGGCTCCGCTCTGCCGCGTGTCCCATGCGGTCCACTAGAGCTGTCAGCAAGGCCTCCTTGGAATCAAAATAATGATAAAGTCCGCCTTTGGAGACTTGCAGCCCATCCAACAGATCCTGAATGGTCATCTGTTCGTATCCTTTGGTGTAGATCAGGTGCTGTGCCATATCGAGGATTTCGTTGCGCCTGGCGTTATATTCGCCTTTTTTTAGCGGGCGTGCCATATTTTCTCCTTAATTAATAAACCGCATTGCGGTCGGTTAATATAACAGAAGTATAAGACTGCCCTTCCCTGCTGTCAACCGACTGTCCGATACCTCTCAGGGCTTTAACATTCTCAACGAACGGGGTTGCGATCGCAAGGCTAACCCCCCTACCCTACCGGCACTCCGTGAGGAGGACGGGGCAAGTTCCCCCCATTTCTGGCAGACCCGCTTTTTGGGCGTTCGTGAAATGGGGGGAACGCCGCGGCTGCAGAAGCGGCTGAACAAGATATAGATTGTCAAGGTAAAATGTTAAAGCCTTGCTTCGACCGCTGGTCTGTGGTCTGCTCGTGGGGCAGCCTGCGAAGCAACTTTCAGCAGCAACGTGCGCTCCCTTGCGAGAGCGAGGATGCTGCCGGTCGGTTGGCTCTGCAAATTATCGTCGGTAAACAAAAACGCGGCTACAAAATCCATAATCCGGATCTCATCGCAATTTCCGGAGATGCTGCAACTACTTGCGGGTAGTCGCAACAAGAGACTGTTCCATAAACGTTGATCACATCGCCTTTGTAAATGCGAGAGAAGGGAACGCTCGTGGCGATGCATACGGCGTCGTACCTGCCATAAATCACTCCCTGCAAATCCTGATCATCCACGATGTTGAAGATGGTGACCTTCACTTTGACATTATCGCCGATGTGTTGATCAGCATAAGATGCCAGCTCACGCGGATTAATAGCTTGATAGGATGCCATGCTTGTGGCTTGATCAATTATGCCTGCGCCGTTTGAAGTTGTAAAGGAATGGGTGTATCCGTTTTGGTGCTGGTTGGAAGCGGAGCGGATGCGGATGCAAGAGTCAAGCTGTGCGCTCAGGCGCGCCTCAGTTTTGGACTTTTGGCTGCGTAGCCTGGATTGCGTTCTTCAATGTTCTCGCTCTTGAGTGTTTTCAGCTCTATGAATCCTACATTTTCTGTTCCAACTTTAGTGGAGGGCCGTTAATATGTCCCAAACTACCCTGTTACCGCCGATATATTTTCTCTTTACTCACATACTTTCCAACTCGGAATTCAGCAGGCCTGTTATAAGAATAACAATCTATAATACTTGACAAAGTCAAGTATTATAGATATCATAAATAAATGACGCAAAATCAGGAGCTTATCGAAAGAATCCGACGTTTCAACCGGTTCTACACAAACATCATTGGATTGCTTGACCGGCATTATCTTGATACTCCATATTCACTTACAGAGGGGCGTGTGTTGTATGAAATACGCCATATAGAAGAATGTTCCGCAAAGAAAATCAGGGAGAATATTGCCATCGATGAAGGTTACCTCAGTAGAATTATCAATAAATTTACAAAACAGGGTTTGATCCAAAAAAGCCCCTCATCGAAAGATAAACGCCTGCATATCATCCTACTTACTAAAAAAGGACAGAAGGAATTCTCAAAGCTGAATGACAATTCAAACAAGTTGACTTCCCAGCTGATCGAGAAATTGTCGGAGGAAGAACGGGAAGATCTTGTCGATATGATGGAAGTAATCAGGGAACTGCTAAATAGAGATTGATGTAGGTCAATTCAATGATCTTTACTTCAATGAGGAGCTGACATCAGATGAAAAATCCTGTAATGCTTGAAAATATTTCAATCCGCACGGAGCTTAGACCAGGCGACATGGGATACGTAATTTATATGCATGGGAAGCTTTACAAGAAGGAATATAACTATGAGATCCAATTTGAAAATTACGTTGCAAAAGGCCTGTGCGAGTTCTATGAAAAATACAACCCTGAAAGAAATCGCGTTTGGGTCTGTGAGCACGACAGCAGAATGATTGGCTTCCTTCTGTTAATGGATCGGGGAAAAGCCGCTCAATTGAGATATTTCCTTATTGAGCCGGAATATAGAGGGATCGGCCTGGGGTCGAAGCTTATGGGCTTGTATATGGATTATATGCAGGAATGTGGATATAAGGAATCTTACTTGTGGACGACTCACGAGCTGAACACCGCCGCGTTTCTTTACAAACGAATCGGTTTCAGACTGACTGAAGAGAAGGATTCGACTGCCTTTGGTAAACCGTTGAGAGAACAGCGATATGATCTGGTTCTCTAGAACGTATACACGCCACAACAGACCCTTTCAACTATCCCCAATGAGACTAGTACAGCTTGAAAAGTTGCTCCCCTATCACCGAATAACCCTAGAAATTCAGCCGAGAACCGGCATTTCTGAATAGTGGACAATGAAAATCGAGGTCAGGGAAGCGAAATGCTGGCCCAAATGCCGTATTTGCGAGCTCAGGATATGGAATAAAGAAGAAACGGGCCTGCCTTTGGGAGCCATTTGCCCTGTCTGGGAGGCGATCAGGGTCAAATTGGCCACGGTTGCCGCCAGCAGCAGCTGAAAGGCAGTCTTTTTTCGGCCAAAGTAGCG
>JBEKCT010000196.1:0-5962 GCA_050014715.1 Anaerolineales bacterium
CCGACAAAGAAATTAACGTTCACGAAGCGGCGCGGAAAAATCGAATCTGAAAAAGCTAGTTTATCATTCCGGCTGATATGACAGAGAATTACGATCAAAAGAAGGCCAGACAACTTCGGATTCGGGTAACACTTCCGGCCGGGCTAAAAGAAATCCCCTTATGTTACGTCGAGGATGTGGCCGAGATTAGCCCTCAGGCAAAGAAGATCCTAATTGACGCTCTTACCAAGGAACCAATCAATATTGCCCGTGCGCTGGAATATTTCCAAAATACATTTGTGCTTAGCCTAGATGCTTTACTCGAGGTCGCACGACCCAGGAAACGAGGTCCTCAACAGGCCGAAGGCGACCAAGACCAGCAGCAAGAAGAAGCGATAATGCCATGCAATGCCCCAAGCGCAGATCCTTTACCGGCAACACAACCGACAGCGGCTCTGGATCCTCGAGATATTCAAACTCTGGCCGAAATACTGATTAACTGCTATCCAAGCATGCCGATAGCCTCTGCAGAAGGATTGGCGAAGTCTGATGTAATGAGGGAATCTATCAGGGTTGTAGCAGCAGTACGTCTGGCGTTGGAATCGAACCATTCCAAATCCGACTTTGTCATTTTGGCCCTTTTCGGATTGTTCAGGACAACGAAAATACGGCTTCAAGAAATCGTCCAAGGTAATTCCGCCTATCTTCAAGCGATAAAACAGAGCGGGATCGCGCTGGAGTGAAAACATACCTCACTTAACTCGGAGGAATCGAGCATGGCAAAGTTATCCGAACGTTTAGCCAAAGCTGGTGTCAACACAGTCGTCATCCTCATTGCGATCGCTGTTTTTATTGTGGCCTTTGTGGCTCAGATGGCTTTTGGGAACGCCTCACGACCTGCGACGATTAAAATACTGGCCGCCAGCCGCGACCTGAGCATTGGCGATACCATTGCAGCCACTGACCTGGTAACAATCACCGTTTATCAGGATCAGCTCGCCAATCAGTACATTCCGCCTGACCAGGCTGATCAGGTTGTTGGCGGATACACTGCCTTACCGATCCATGCCGGCCAACCTGTCATGCGGAATTCCATCATTGCCCCTGCTGGTATGGGAACACGGCTTTCCGCGGTACTGGCTAAATATCCGGGTTACAGCCTGTTTCCTCTGCCTCTGGACGCCACGAACGTTGCTGCAGCAGAAGCGGATTCGTACCTACCTGGTGACCTGGTTTCAGTAACCATCGTGATTGACTCACGACCGCAGCCTCCCACAACGCCAACCCCTGAAAATTCATCCGGTAGCAGCAACATTACTCCGATCCCTCAGCCAGCCGCCACATCCGAGGAGAACGCTCTTCAAGATGCCCTGAACCGTGGTTATCCTCCCATGGCAAAAGATATATTCCCACAAGGGGTCATGGTCATTGCTGTTCAGGGTTTGCCGGTCCAGACCGTATCGCAAAATCCCGTCTCGGGCAGCCGTTCGGTCGACTCCAATTCAACAAACGTCAGCCAGGTGGATATCAACCAACCCAAACGGCTGATCCTGTTGGTTCCAAGCGAGAGCGTAGAACCTCTGGCGCTCGGTTTGCAATCCGGCGACAGGCTGATTGTTTCGATGGTCACGGCCGGTCAACCAAAACAAACAACCGGGTTCACCTATTGGGATCTGGAGGAACTGTTCCGATTAGAGCGGGAAGGAATTTTGAAATGAATATATTACTTGTTGGTGCAGGTACCGAAACGTCCGAACTTAACGTTGCCCTGAGTGAACAAAAACATGTTATTCAGGCTCAACTGGCAATGTTTGCCCCCAGCCACCTGGAAATGTTTGACTTCAAGACGATTATTGTCGTCTCGCCAGAAGCTTCTGTCCAGGTAGAGACTCTGGTCAAGGCCGTCGAGAATGGCAAAAGGATCATCATTGTTGCCGGTGTTTCGGATGGGCTCGCCGCCTGGGCCGCTGGAGCAAACATACCGGCATTTGCTTACCCATTATCAAGCCTTGATCTTACCAATCTGCTTGCGGAAATCAGGCGCCTGGAAGCTGGTGGCGGCGGTGCACAGGATGAACAATATCGAAAAGTTCTCTTAGGCGGCGATATGGCCGCGCGTATCCAAAGCCAGATGAGCGCGCGCAAGATAGTTGTTACCTCGCCAAAAGGGGGGACCGGCAAAACGACCGTCGCAGTCAACCTGGCCGTTGCTCTGGCTCTCAGTGGAGTAACAACTTACCTGGTGGATGCCGATGCCAATGCCGGAGCGCTGCAGTATCACTTACGCCTGAGCCAAGCCCAGATAACTCTTATTGGCTTGCTTCGCAAGATGGCAGAGTCGCCTATCCAAAAGGCAGGCGATGTTATGAGTGCAATCGCTGCCAGTAGTACCTATCTTTCTGCATTTACTCCTATAGAAGGACTTCCTACTCTTAGAGTAATCCCAGGAATGGTTACTGACGACCTGGGCGACATAACTCTTCAAAACGAAGATGTTATCAACAGTACCATTGCGGGCCTTTTTGAAGCGGGCGTTGCAACCGGTGGGGTTGTCATCATGGATGTCGGCATAAATCCATCCCACCCAATGCACCGGGCCGCCCTGAGCAATGCAGAGGCTATCGCGATTGTTATCAAGCCGGAGATCCCAGACCTCGCCGAAACTCGCCGGTGGATTGCGCGTATGATTGCCTCGCTTGCCGGTTCTGTAGGCAGAGCTTCTGCAGTTGAATTCATCGGCAGCCGCGTCAAGATATGCTACAACATGGTGGTAGGGGATGAATTCAAGAAAGTCCACAAGGTATTGCAGAATGCTTTGAATGAAGACCAGGTCAACATCAGCGTCGCGCCGAATGGCATCCTACCTTCCGTTGATCCAAATATTACTGCGCAAGCGGTAAACAGCGACAACATTGGCGACATTCTTGTCTGGCGCTATAAAAAAGAAAGGCTTCCGGAACTGGCTGTATTCACAGAATCTCTGATAGCTTTTGCTGCCCACTTTGTCCCGGCCATTCGTGAGGGCGCAACCCGCATAGGTTTGCTACCTGGTCAACAAAAGAAAAAAAGCATATTAAGCAGGAGATGAACCATGGTTTTTGATGTTGTAGGCAAGTCTCAAAAAATCTCGCCTGATATCCTCCCAGACGAAGTTGTCGAAAAGTGGAGAAAGACCCTTCTGGAGGAAGGGAGAGCTGAAAAGGCCAGAGAAGCCAGCAAGCGCGCCCTTGCGCCCTCTGACACCGACGCCCTTGCGCGGGCAGTATTTGAAAGGATATCCATTCAAGCCTCCAACAATGGAGTCTATCTGAACGACGAAGATTTGTTGATGCTGCTTGGCGACCTTTCCGGTCTCGGACCTTTGCTTGAATTGGTAGCGCGCCCAGACATAGAAGATGTGGCGATCAATCTCGGTCATATCTATGCTTATACAACCTCCAAAGGCTGGGAACATATCGGGCCGACCCCACCGGGAACAGGCGAAGCGATCAGAGTGTTGATAGACCGGGCGCACGGAAATCCTCCCACTCCTGACCATCCTATCGCTGACGCAACACTTACCCAAACGATCCCGACCGCGAACGGTATCACGCGCAAGGGTATACGCGTGAACTACATTATGCCGCCTGCTTCTCCTTATGGGGACGTGATCACTCTGCGCGTCAAGGATTATGGAATACAGGATACCGGTACAGATGACGGGCTTGCTTCGCTATGCTCATCCCGCTTGCCGCCCGTCGCCAGGCGACCATTCAAACCCATTGCATTTCCCGATGGAGACGGTGTAATGACTCCCGAAGCGGCTAATTACATTTTGTCAATAATGGTAAATGGGGGCACGCTTATTATTTCGGGCACTACCGGATCAGGGAAGACATATGTAGCACAGCGCACCTTACAAGAAATGTTGAATTTCTTCCCGAAAGGCTCAATCCGCCTGTTCATTATCGAGGACAGTAACGAAATTGTTCTGTACAAGTGGGATGGTAGTTCCAGCACAGACACAGGAAACATTGTTTATACGGTTACCAGGCCAAAAATACAGGCTGGCCCCGATGCGATAACCATGTATGACCTGGTCCGGGCAGCCTTGCGTTCCCGCCCTCATGGCTTGGTTATCGGCGAAGCACGCGGGCCGGAGGCCTGGGAGTTAATCCGGGCGGCGGCTACAGGCCACGGTCATTCAGCATTCACTATTCATGCTACAGGCGCAGAACATGTCTGGGAGCGTTTCCTGCAAATCGTGCGCGCTCACGAGGAAGTGAAGAACTATTCTGAACTGGATATCGCAAAAAACTTTGCGGCTGCCGTAACTGCTATTGCTCATATTGGCCGCAGCCCTATCTACGGGCAGATCATGACTGAAATTATGGAAGTATCGCCGATCGTAGAGCGTTCGGCGAACCGCCCCACTTTCTCGCCTATTTTTCGGTTTAGTCCGGAGAAAAATAGACTCGTGCCAACTGGCAATCGCCCGATGCGCAAAGGCTTTCAAGCGCAGGACCTCGGCTTACCAGATTCCTATTTCATTAATTCACATTAACCATGGCCAATCAAGAGGAATTTGGCACCACTGAGCAATTTGTCATAGCCAAAGGGTTTACCCAAGCCGGGAGATGCCCGGCTCTGATCAGCTTTGATGGGACAAAAAGGCTGTTTGCCGAGCTGTTCGCCGATGCAGACCGGCCCGATGTTCGTACGGAGGAAGCATATCGAGAGCTGTTTTATTCCTTGCAGCCTGGCTGGACAATCCGCATCCTGCAGATATTTTGGCCTGACCCGCTGCCCCGGACCGCATTCCTGCGCAATGTGGAAAAATGGGTAAACCATAAAGTGGAGGCATTGGATATATTGCATGCCGGATTAATGCTTGCAATTCATGAGACGATGCTCCCGTCCCTGCGCCGGACCTTCATAGAATTTATCCTGCCTGGCGACGAAGGACTTGCATGGTGGGAAGGATTAACCGGTGTTTGTGCTGCTTTTGGTGTGCAGGTTAAATATTTGAATGCCGAAGAAATCCAGGAACTGGCTTATCGAATCATGAACCCGGGATTTGAGCTATGAGTGCTAAGCCTGACAATACCCAAATTGCGGAAGAATATCAGCGCGCCGTTGCTCCGGCTTCCTTTGAGAAGGGGCTGACCGATGACTACCTGGTGATTTCCGACACGGTCCTTTTGCCCATCTCAGCGCGCGGAGGGGGAGTGCCGGGTACACCGGATCGCCCGTGGTCTAAATTGCGTATAGCCATTTTCATAAACGAAGCTCCAGCTATATTTTCTCTGACCGTACGCCGGGAGCCACCCGATTCGGTACGCACCAACATGAAAGCCCGGCGCACACTGACGGAGGGGGCTTTGACTGCCTTGGCGGTTAAAACGGGCCGTCGTCCTTCCATGGCCGAAAACGTTAATGATACGGCCATGGATGCTACCGAATCTCGGGTGGCTATGGGGGAACCTGTTTACCGCGCGGTTCTATTGTCTACGTTGTTCGCGGGCCTCAATCAATTGGAAGTTGTCATCGCAGTACGGCGTGCCATCGAATCAAAATTAAGGGCAGTTGGGCTGCTACCGCTAAAACTGCACCTCATTTCAGAACGTGCACTTTTGTCTCTCCAGCCGGGCGGCAACCTATTCCTTGGTAATCTCGGCCAACCCAGGATGTTTTATGAGGAGTTCAAGCAACTCCTCCCATTGCCGTCTCGAAGAGTTATGCCGGTTAAGGATGCAGTTTGGATTGGGATCCACTCACGCGACGGACGGGATGTGCATTTCTCGTATGCGGCCGGTCTTGACCCCGCTACACCTCCGCCGCCGCACTCCCTCACGCTTATCCTGGGTGAAATGGGATCAGGGAAAACAACCTTACTGCGATGGATCATGCTGCAGAGATTGATGCAGGGGCGCACGATCCTTTCCATTGATCCAGAAGGCGAAAATAATTCACTATGTGCCGCGATGGGAGGGCGAGTCGTTCC
>JBEKCT010000197.1:0-5937 GCA_050014715.1 Anaerolineales bacterium
TGCATTCTGGGGAATTTGCCTGGCATGGCTGGTTCGTATAATCATCCATCCGATAGAAGATATTGCCATGCAAACCAGTGATATATACCAACCCAATTCGGTTGTGGAAAAGTCGCCAAATCGAACGAGAGTCTTTGCATCCATAGGCCAAAAGTTGGCAATGCTTGCAGAATTATTACTGGTTGTTTATATTGGACTGGTATTTGTTCTGGAAATCAATCTTCTTGTTATTCAAACCTCCAAGTCACCTTTGCAGGAATTAAATGTAACCACAGTCTGGTCGGTTGGCAAGAGTGGAAGCGGTCTGGGAGAATTCTCATCACCCTTTGGAATGGCAGTGGACAAAACAGGCGATATTTATATAGCCGACCGCGGAAACCATCGGGTCGAAGAATTTTCATCTGATGGCAAAGCCATTGCCACATGGAATGGAGATAGCGTTAACCATGCGCTTTTTAAAGAACCCAGTGACATTGCTATAGATGCATCGAGTGGCATAATTTGGGTTTTAGATTCGGGTAATGGTTGGATTTACAGTCTTGGGACAGATGGGAAGATGGAAGCTGTCATCAGTGGGGCTAATCTGCTAATGTACAACCCAAAAGGATTAGCGATCAGCCCTTCTGGAGATATTTTTGTGGCCGATACTGGAGGTGCGCGCATTCTTCATTTAGATCAAAAAGGTAATGTCATTGCAACATGGGGCAATACTGGAACTGGATCAAATCAATTTCAAGATCCGATTGGAATCAATATTCAAAATAACGATCTATTTGTCGTCGATGTCAACAACCAACGTATTGTCCATTATATGCTTGATGGAAAACTAGTCGGGTCATTTAATGTGGAAGAAGGAAGTGTATGGGTAGATTCTGATGGAAATGGACATATTTTTGTTAGCAATGCCCAAACCAAAAAAATAGCCGTGTATGATTATTCAGGGGTACTTGTAAGCGAATTGACACCCGAAAAAGAAATTCCCCCCATAGATGGGCTGGCCGGAATTGTAAGCACTCGAGATGGTTACCTTTATGCGGTGGGATCGATGCAGCTTTATAAATTTAAGATAGAATGGAAATAAAAAAAATACTATATTATTTTAGATAAAGTTTTGACTGTGTTTAAAACATTAGATATAATTGATTTTAATCCTTTCAACTGAATCTGCTCTTCGCGACTTTACAGGTTTTTGGAATGCCAGTAGTTTCGATCTAGATACCATCCATTTTTCGGGACAAAGTGTTGTAAAAGAAGCCCACCAATTTTTTCTGAAGAACAAGGAAACATTGATAAACAGCTTGTTTCTTTTCACTATTGCATAATGTATCCCTGTTACCAATTTCTTGAATCAATCAGAAAAACACTGTAGAAAAAATAACCGCACTCTTCTCCGGAATTAATCAACGCACATTTCTGGAATCATGAGCAAAATAATATCAGCGATGAATGAACAAACCGACAAGAAACGAGTGCTGATATTTATCGTCAGTTATAAAGCCGAAAAATTTATTAAATCCGTCCTGGAGCGTATCCCTGAGAATATTTGGACGAATCCTTATTTTGAAACAGAAGTATTGGTCATCGATGATGAATCGGGGGATAGAACTTTTCAAATTGCACAGGAATATGTTAATACAACTGGCAACACGCATATAACAGTCCTGCATAACCCTAAGAATCAGGGTTACGGCGGCAATCAGAAGATAGGTTATAACTTCGCTATCAAGATGAATTTTGATGTTGTTGTCTTACTTCATGGCGATGGGCAATACCCTCCAGAATATCTTGAGCAAATGATCCTTCCAATTCTAAAAGGGGAATCGGATGTAACTTTCGGATCACGTATGATCGATAAAATCGCAGCGCTGCAGGGTCGAATGCCCTTTTATAAATGGGTTGGAAACCAGGTACTAACTTTTCTACAAAACCATATTCTCGGCGTTCACCTAGCAGAATTTCATACAGGTTTTCGAGCTTTTCGGGTCGATGCGCTTCGTTCCATTCCGTTTGCAAATAATTCCAATTATTTTGATTTTGATACTGATATTGTTATCCAGCTTTTAGATACCCATAACCGGATCCTTGAGATTCCGATACCTGTTTTTTATGGAGATGAGGTATCACGGGTAAACGGATTTAAATACGGCTATTTAATCCTGAAATCATCCATACTCTCACGGCTGATTCATTGGGGTATTTTCTACAATCCAAAATTTGATTATTTGACTGAGAATGCTCAATATGAGTCCAAGCTGGGATATGAAAGCTCACATCAGTTTGCGATTGATCATGTTTCCCCCAACAGCATCGTGCTTGATTTAGGCAGCAGCCCGGGTATCATGGCCGCGGAAATGGCAAGAAAGAAAATACGTACGATTTCTGTTGACAAATATATTACTCCCGTCATGCAGGAAAATTCCATTCAGGTGATCCAGGCGGATATCGATTTCCTCGAATTTGAGAAAATCCGAGAAGATGTGGATTACATTTTAATGCTCGATATTATTGGGCAACTACGGGAACCAGAAGTTGTCCTGAGAAAGCTCCGGCAGCATTATAGCCGTCAGGCACCGCAAATAATTATTACAACAGCCAACATAGCTTTTTTCCCGATTCGCCTGGCCTTATTGTTCGGGCAATTTAATTATGGGAAACGTGGGATTCTGGATATGCAAAATTCCCGCCTTTTCACCTTTTATTCATTACGACGGGCCTTAATAAATCTGGGTTATGAGATTCTTGAGGAAAAGGGGTTGCCGGCGCCTTTTTATCTGGCGTTTGGAGATACAAAGTTAGCCCGTTTTCTTATCGGGTTTAACCTTTTCTTGATCCGAATTTCTATAAATATCTTTTCTTACCAGATAGCCATCCTAGCTAAACCCACTCCCACCTTGGACCTGCTTCTCGAAACAGCTGTCCAATCTGGTCGCATGAAAGCGATAGATATTGAGAATGGTAATTCGGTTCCGCGGGAATAATCATTTCCTGGTGGATAGGTGACAATTCTTCTACATTGGATTAACAGGATCCCTTCATGAAGTCAAACCGTTTTTCCCGTTATGCTTTTTTATTCGGTCTGGTTGCCATGGGTCTGGGGGTCTCAGGTCAGTTTCTATTGCAGATAAATCAAATTGTCCCGTCGATAATTTTCTTCATCCTTGCAGTGGGTTTAGCTATTCTTGCTTTTCAAGAGCAAACCGGCCCCAAAATCATTTTATCTTCAAATGAATTAGAAAAGAATGAAAAATGGCCTCTCAGGAGTTTTATTGTTGGTGGAGTGGCTATTTTTATGACAATTCTTGCATTTTTAATGTTTGATGCACCCATACCCCCCATTTATCCCTGGTTATTGCACCTGACCAGTATCGCGTTACTTATTCTATCAATTGTCTGGGTGGATCGCGCCAGAAATCAAATGAAGCTGAAAAACACCCCCGCCTGGTCATGGCCGGAGATTGGCATTCTTACGGCGATCTTTGCAATTGCGGCTTTTATGCGCCTGTATCGCTTTGACCAAGTT
This sequence comes from Anaerolineales bacterium, assembly GCA_050014715.1. Classification (GTDB taxonomy): domain Bacteria; phylum Chloroflexota; class Anaerolineae; order Anaerolineales; family Villigracilaceae; genus UBA877. The sequence goes on from JBEKCT010000197.1 coordinate 3,521, forward strand.
CCCTTCGGGACCTGGTACGATGAGGCTAATGCGGGACTGGAAGCATTAAGAATCATTAATCAACCCAGTTATTTACCGGTTTTTTCCCAATTAATTTCCATGCCGGCACATTATCTTTATCTGATTGCCTTATCTTTTAAGATATTGGGTGTTTCTACCCTTTCTATACGGGCAATCAATGTTGTTTTTGGCTTGGGCACGGTCGCAGCGGCTTATCTGGCAGGGCAAGAACTTTTCAATCGTAAAATGGGGTTGGTGGTCGCCTTCTTGTTGGCGGTCTCTCGCTGGGATATAAACTGGAGCCGATTCGGAATGCCCGGAGTGACTGTACCGTTTTTTGAACTGTTGGTAGTAGGCTTGATACTTCGCGCTTTAAGGCGTCAGCGCTTGCTGGATTATGTTCTAACAGGGTTGTTGATTGGTCTTGGCCTATGTTTTTATTACCCATTACGTTTTTTCCCCGTTGTAGTGGTGCTCTTCTTGGCAATATTATGGATCACTCGTCGTGAATTAATCCGTTCCTCTTGGGGTGGATTGATCGTTTTATGTCTGGGGGTTTTTATTGCCTCGATCCCTGTCCTATATTTGGCGACCTTCCAGACTGATAATTTTTGGTCGCGTATGCAGGATGTCTCCATATTTGCGGGAAAAACACCTCAAGCAGGTTTGCAGGCGGTTGCCGAGACAACGAGTGAACACCTCCTGATGTTTAATTTTCGTGGGGATAATAATGGCCGCCATAACCTGCCGGGAACTCCAATGCTGGATCCGATTACCGGGGCGCTGATGGTATTGGGATTGGGACTTTGTCTGTGGCGGATTCGCAAACCCGGATCCTTTCTGCTATTGGTCTGGCTGTTGCTAATGCTTGTCCCAGGAATTTTTTCGTTGGATTTTGAGGCGCCTCAATCATACCGCGCCATCGGCAGTTTACCGGCAGCCTATCTCCTGGCGGCAGTCCCAATCGATGGTTTATGGCAAGAATGGAAAAAATCTTCCAGAGAGCGGCTTAATTACCTGTTCTTTGTGCCACTCATGTTGGTGTTGGGCATATCCGGTTATATCAACTACGATATCTATTTCAATAAACAGGCGCAATCTCCTGATAGTTGGGCGGCTTTTTCAACTCCCGAGACCATCGCGGCAAAGACCATGGCCAAAATGGGCAATACCGTAGAATACTATGTCAGTGCTTATTATTACCAGACGCCCACTATTCAATTTTTGGCGCCGGCTATTACCGATTACCATGATTGGCAAACATATGACGCCCTGCCGGTAGCGTCCGATGGTAAAAAAGGAATCGTTTTTCTAGTGGATGGAACCCAAGAAGCGTTTTTCCAGCAGGCAAAGAGGTACTATCCATCGGCCACTTTTAAGGAATTCACCGCTCCCAATGGCGTACCCGTGCTCTATGAAGTTTATTTGCACCCGTCGGACATTTTAGCATCCCAAGGTCTGGCTGCCAGCTATTATCACGGTACAGAATGGGCGGGACAGCCGTTCCTGGTGCGTACTGAAAAAAACCTGAACTTCGATTGGCAGGAAGGTAATCCGGCTCCCTTCCCGTTTAGCGTTGAATGGAAAGGGGTATTACTTGCTAGCACGTATGGTGATTATCAAATCTCTACACGCGCTCCGGCTCCCCTAGAGTTGACAATCGATGGTGTGCCGATAAATTTTCAGGTCAAAGGGGACCAGAAGACGGCCGAGATCACAATGGCGAAGGGTACCCATGCGATCTTGATTCGTACTGTGGGAATAGCTGGGCATTATGAGTTGGACTGGCAACTCTCTTCAGAAAATGAAGCTCCGATACCAGCCTCGGCGTTTCAATTGCCCCCCATCACCAATAACGGTCTGCTCGGAAAGTTCTATGCCAATGCGCATTGGAGTGGAGAACCCGCCTTTACCGAGATCGACCCTTGGGTCGACGTCTATTTCCAGGTTACACCTTTGGACAGGCCGTATTCCGTCGAATGGACCGGAGACATTCATGTACCCAGCAGTGGGCATTATCTATTCGGACTGGAGTGTAGAGATTCGTCCACTCTTTGGATAGATAATAAACAAGTCCTAGATGACCAGACACCGGATAAATACCAGGAGGCGGGGATAGATCTGGCTGCGGGACTCCATCCGATTCGGATCCGTTATACCGACCAGACTGGTTATACCCATATCCACCTATATTGGACTCCTCCGGGCGCGGACCGGGAAATCATCCCGCAAGAAAATCTTTTTCCTCCATCGGGAGACCCTGAATTGATTAATGTGCATTGAACAAATCGGGTCGCGTGATGCATCAAAGCCAAATGTTACTTTCTAGGTATCGTTGCATCAAAGCGAAATGTTACCGTGAGATTTTCCAAAGTTTGGCTACTTTCTCATCGATCATGGTTCTTAGTCGGACTGGA
>JBEKCT010000198.1:0-5922 GCA_050014715.1 Anaerolineales bacterium
GGCATTATCGTAGGCGGTCTGCGCCTTATCCAGGTTGGACTTGGCCAGTACCATGTTGGCATAGTAATTTTGGACCAAGTTGGTGTTTTGCCAATACTTCAGATTGTTCAAGGCCAGTTGCGCATTGGTTACATTGGTCTGGGCGGTCGTGATGGCCAGTCTGGCGTTCGCGATCGCTTCCGGCGAAGTCAACTCACGCAATGCCAGGTTGGCTTGGTCCAACTCGATTTGCTGGGTGGTATCGTCCAATTGGATCAGGGTTTGACCAGCCTGGACCTGGTCACCGAGTACTACATTAACAAGTTTGACATTTCCGGCCAAATTGAAAGCCACATGGGCTTCCTGATCGTCAACAACAATCCCGGAGGCGGTTACACCCCCGCCAGCAAAACTGGTTGGCACAGACGTGGAGGCGGCGTTACCCAGCACAATCGTTGGGAGAGCAGTTGGGGTTGTTGCCAGTCCTGTACACGCCACCAGGGAAATAGTTAAAATCACGGGCAAGACCAATTTGAACTTCATTACTCCTCCTGGAACTACTTCCCATCGCCGTTATTTTCGATTATCCGGCCATCCCGAAGTGTGACGACCCGGTGAGCATATTGGATGACACGTGGGTCGTGTGTGGCAAAGACGAAAGTAACGCCGGTATCCTTGTTGAGTTTCTCCATGATTTGCATGACCTGTTTGCCGTTTTCGGTATCCAGGTTGGCGGTCGGTTCGTCGGCCAGGATCAGGGCTGGCTTGGGGGCCAGGGCGCGGGCAATTGCGACGCGTTGCTGCTGTCCACCGGAAAGCTGGTCGGGCCGGTTTTTTGCGCGGTCGACCAGGTCAACCGCCTTGAGCAGTTCCATCACACGGTCGCGGCGTTCCCTGGGGGAATGGCCATTCAGCAAAAGTGGCATTTCCACGTTTTCGTAAGCAGTCAGGGTTGGGATCAACGCAAAGAACTGGAATATGAAGCCAATGTGGCCTCGGCGCATATCGGCGCGCTGGTTACGGTTGAGACGGGTGACATCCTTTCCGTCGATCCATACCGACCCGCTGGTGGGCTGGTCAAGGCAACCGATCAGTTGCAACAAGGTGGTCTTTCCTGAACCGGATGGGCCGACCAGGGCGGTAAATTCGCCGTTTCCGATGCTCAGGCTGACTCCACGCAGCGCTTGGGTTTCTACCGCACCGACCTTGTAAATTCGGATTGCATTTTCAATTTTTACCACTTCCATTTTATTCTCCTTTTTTTACAGCATTTATTTCTCTGCGCGCAGGGCTTCGATCGGTTGCATGCGGGAAGCCATGGTAGCTGGATAAAGACCAGCCAGGATCGTAACGATGAAAGTCACGATGGAAAGATTGATCGTATCGTTGACCGTCAACTTGGCAAAGATAGTGTCGGAGACCATGAAGCCGGTCAGGCCCATGTTCCCAATATAGAAACCATGGATGTTAAAAAGAAAGTTGGACAACAAACCCAGGATCACTCCCATGAACACGCCTCCGATCGCCAACAGGGCGGATTCAGCCAGGAAGAGCGACATGATCCGGCCGCCGCGCATTCCGATGGCAGACAGTATCCCTATCTCACGCGTCCTCTCATAGACTGACATGATCAGCGTATTGATGATCACCGAAGCGGCAATCGCCAAAATAATCAAATATAGAATAGAGATATAACTGTTCGCCTGAGTTTCCCAATCCAGGATTAACGGGTTCAGGTCTTTCCACGTAAGCACCTGCAAGCCGGATGGGACCTTCAGGGCTTTTGCGACACTATCCGTGTAGGCAGTGTCAGTGAGCAGCACGAAGACCGTGCTGGCATGATTCTGGGTCTGGGTAATGGCCTGGGCCTTCGCCAGCGGCAGGAAGATGGTCGCACTGTCAAAACCATACGTGTTGGTCGAGTAGATTCCGCGGACGATAAAGGTTTGCTCGGCCACATCGCCGTTGGCGGTGTTAACCGAAAGGCTGACATTATCACCGGCACTTAAATGCAGTTTTTCTGCAATGGGTTTACCGATCAGCAAGCCGCCGTTGTCATCGGCAGTCAGGTAATTCCCTCTGATGATCCCCAATCGATACGGATCGTTCGCGGTTGAGGCAGGATCGATCCCGTAAATCCTTGTGCCCGCCGATTGGTTCCCGGCGGAGATAAATCCGCTGGCAAATAGACGTGGCGTGGCTGCTTTCACTTCGGGTAATCTGGAGATCTGAGTGGCAATCAGTTCGGGATTTTCAACCAGGTCCTGCCATTTCAGGCTGGATTTATTTTCGTCGTAAGATACCGCCCTCACCTGGATATGGCCGGTCTCCAGGATGATGGCTCCCTGAATGGAACTTCCCATTTCACCATTGACCACGGCAGCCATCAGCATCAAAATAGCGAGTCCCACGCTGACCGCCAGCGCCGAGAAAAATGAACGGCGCCGGTTGCGGCCGAGATCGCGAAAAGCCATTTTAATCAGTTGCATCATTTAGCACCTCAAACATAATGCAGGGCTTCGGCAGGTTCGCGCTGGCCCGCTTCGATGGCGGGAATGACTGATGCCAGCGCGGAAATGATTGCCACCACGGAGGCGCGCATAAGCAGTTTTTCCGTACCCCAGGTGGGATAAATCCTCCCCTTGATCAACGCCATGTAACTGGTGACGCCCGAAAGGGAACCGAAATCAAGCCCTACTTTCATCAGGAGCCCGTTGATTGCCAGCCCAAAGACGATCCCTACCGCCACCCCAACCAGGCCGATCATGATCCCTTCGAGTATGAATAGCAGTGAGATCTGGCGCGGCTTGAGTCCCATCGCGCCGAGCATACCGATCTCGCGCGTCCGTTCATAGATCGCCATCAGCAGCAGGTTTAGGATACCCACCCCGGCAATGGCAATAATGACCACGCTGAAGATGTTCATCACGCCGCCTTTCGTGTTAATGGCCGAGGCCAGGTCGGGATAATTGGCTTCAAACGATTCGATCTCATACCCAGGCAGGCCAGGTTTCATAGCGTTGATGACCGGGCCTTCCTGTCCAAGCTGCTTCAGGAAGACTGCCACTTCAGTGGATTGGCCGTTCAGATCGTACAGGGTTTGAGCCTCCGCAAGTGAGATATAAACCGTTTGCTTCTCGATATCCGGCATTCCCAGGTCGAAAATGCCGATGACCGTCATGGTGCGCTGGCGCATTTGCTCGTGCTGTGCTCGGCCTACCAAAGTAATGCGGTCTCCCACCTGCACACTCATTGCATCGGCCAGGCCTTTGCCGACCAGGATGGAATCTCCGTCGGCACTGGTGAGGTTACGCCCGGCTTTGACATATTGCCCGATGATGTTCAACTTTAACTCGTTCTCAGGTTGTACGCCCGTAATACCGACCGCAAAGGCGCCCTCCTGGTTCGTTACCAACCCGCCAGTGTTGATGCGTTGCGTGGCACCCAGCACCTGAGGAATGGCCTGCGCAGTTTTGATCACGGCCAGCGGGTTGGCCAGTGGCAGCAAAGGGGTTGAATCCGCCTGGGAGCGGTATCCTGCCGCGTGAACCTGGATGTTACCACCCAGGACCTTGACAGCGTTTCCGTAGATAGCGTCGGTAAAACCACTCACTATTCCGTCATACCACATCATCAATGCCAAGGTCATTGCCATGGCAAGTACGATGATGATTGTGCGACGGCGATGGCGCCATATGTTACGCCAGGCTAAGCGTAGATACAGTTGCATTCTTACACTCCTTTTTGATGATATGAACGAGTAAGTAGGTTGAGCGGTTCATTCAAGATCGGAGGAACTCCAGTAAATGTTTATGAAAAAGTTCCGGCTGGTCCAGGTTGGCGGCGTGCATGGCATGCGGAATGACGACCAGTTCTGCACCATCGTGATCTGCCCAAAGCGGCATGACCTTGCGAATGTTACCGGTTTTGTCCTGGTCACCGACGATCATCAACATGGGTTTATCAATCTTGAAATCAGGTTCATAATGCAGACAATGCGCGGTCTGCATGAAAATATGGATGTAATCCTCCTTGCTCAAAATCTGCATGGATTTGCGCAGCAGTTCGCGCGACTCTTGCGATATTGCGGTCACCGCAAGAGATTGGTTTATCAGGGTTTTGAATGGATAAAGTTTGAAAATCGGCGCGGCCAAGCCCAACCAGAACTTGTCTAAAGAGCTTAGATGCTGGAAGTTCCAGGTGCAATCCAACATCACCAGGGCCTGCACCCGTTCAGGATGATGAAAAACCACTTCCTGACCCAGGTTTCCGCCCATCGAATGACCTACCAGAATCGCCTTTTGCACGCCCAAGGTGTCGAGCAGGGCCAGCAAGTCTGCGCGTGCTTCGATAAAATCGAACGTGCCCGGGCGCGAAAGGCCATAGCCACGTACATCCCAGGCCAGCACCTGAAAGCGTTCGGCGACCACGGGCAGGGTGGCTTCCCATTCGTGATGGTCCACCGTTGCTCCGTGCGTAAACACCACCAGCGGAGTATCCGCTTTGCCGCCGGTCCAGTAATGGATGGGACAACCATTGCGTTCGATCACAGATTCGCTGAAGTTCATTTCATCAACTCCTGTAATTCGGATGGCAGTTGCTGTCCTTCTATCCAGGCTCGCACTGTACGGGTGAATAGGTCCGGGGCGGTCATACTCCAGTTGTGTTCCTCTCCAAGGGACAATTTTTTCGGGTGATGGACTAGGCAGGCATGCGCACCCGGGATGGCACTTGCTATATCCCCTACGGACTGGTGCATCACGTTATACTCATTCAGGCCAGCCACCACCAGTGTTGGAGCTGTCACTTTTTCAAGACCGGAAGGAAGGCGGAATTTCTGGTTCTCCACGATGACATGCGCAAAGGCTTCTGCTGTCAAAGTTTTGTAAGTTTCGAGCGTTTCCTGCAGGTATTGTCCGGGTATGCCGTTGGAACGCATATTCAGGCGCGCCCACCAGGCATATTTATTAAGCGGTTGGATGGAACGGTAGCTGGCAGCCCAAAAACCCGCCCCGAACCAGCCCATCCCGGGCAACTCGCGCACCAGCGCACTGCTTATCATGGCGTGATCCACCACTTCGGGGGCTGCAGCCAGAAGGGCGACGGTAATCTGTGCGCCTTCCGAAAGCCCGATCACGTGAGCCTTGCCGCCCCTGGCCTGCGTGCGGATAAGCTCTTCAATCAGGCCAGCGCTGCCCGAGATGGTGAACGGTTTGATGGCGGCACTACGCCCGTGTTCGGGCAGATCGGGCACCAGCAAGTGATAATCCTTTTTCAGTGCCTGCACCTGCGACTGCCACATCCAGCCAGCACCGCCTCCACCATGCAGAAAAAGGATGGTGGGATGTGATGGATCACCATAGACTGCCGTAAATAATCCGCTCATGCGCGCTTCTCCCCGGCTGGTTCTGTTATCCATTCCTTCAGCATATCCACATCTGCTAGCGGCAGCGATCCAGCCGGCGCCCCGAGGATACGTTCTATCGCTTCAGCATACGCACCCATGATGCTTTTCAGGCGCTGCAGCGCATCGCCGGGCGGCGTCTCGGCCAGCAACAGTTCGGCAATATCGTCCTCTATCCCCTGGGCCAGCCCCCACAACATGCCACTGACCTGATCGGGAAACGCGGTCTTCATGGTTCCTTCGGCGATGCCCTGGTGGACGATCTGCGCCAGCATGGGTGCAAGGCGTTGGAGGTAGGTTGCTTCCTGTTTCTGGCGCACCAGGGCGTTAGCATCGGTGTACCAGACCCGCAGAAGATCGAGCATAAAGCTTTTACGGTCCGTTTTCCAACGGCTTCCGGCGGAGAAGAAACGCTGTATCTTCTCGATGGCGGGCAGGTTCTTGTCTTCCACGATCGGTCGCAGCAACCCCTCGGCATCGTCCATCATGTGATCCATCAGCCCATCCAGCAAGGCCACCTTCGAGTCGAAATAATGGTA